>JANNKR010000115.1:0-5008 GCA_031396395.1 Betaproteobacteria bacterium | reverse complement strand
CAGGTGCAGGCAATCCTGGAAGCCCATGATGCCCATGCCCACCGGGCGATGCTTCAGGTTGGAATTGCGCGCCTTGGCCACGGCGTAGTAGTTGATGTCGATCACGTTGTCGAGCATGCGCATGGCGGTGGTGATCGTGCGCTTCAGCTTGGCGTGGTCGAGTTCCCAGCCCTGATCGCCCTGCACCATGTGCGCGAGCAGGTTCACCGAGCCCAGATTGCACACGGCAATCTCGGTGTCGCTGGTGTTGAGCGTGATCTCGGTGCACAGGTTGGAGCTGTGCACGGTACCCACATGCGACTGCGGCGAGCGCACGTTGCACGCATCCTTGAACGTGATCCACGGATGCCCGGTTTCGAACAGCATCGACAGCATCTTCCGCCACAGTTGCACGGCGGGGATCTTCTTGTAGAGCTTCAATTCGCCGCGGGCAACCTTCTCTTCGTAGCGCTTGTACGTTTCCTCGAACGCGTGCCCCCACTTGTCGTGCAGGTCGGGGGTGTCCGACGGCGAGAAGAGCGTCCAGTCCCCACCTTCCATCACGCGCTTCATGAAAAGGTCGGGGATCCAGTTGGCCGTGTTCATGTCGTGCGTGCGGCGGCGGTCGTCGCCGGTGTTCTTGCGCAGCTCGAGGAATTCCTCGATGTCCAGGTGCCACGTTTCGAGGTATGTGCACACGGCGCCCTTGCGCTTGCCGCCCTGGTTGACGGCCACCGCGGTGTCGTTGACCACCTTCAGGAACGGCACCACGCCTTGCGACTTGCCGTTGGTGCCCTTGATATGCGAGCCCATCGCGCGGACGTTGGTCCAGTCGTTGCCCAGGCCACCGGCAAATTTGGACAACAGCGCGTTTTCCTTGATCGCTTCGTAGATACCGTCGAGATCGTCTGCCACGGTGGTGAGATAGCACGACGACAACTGCGAGCGATGCGTGCCGGAGTTGAACAGCGTGGGCGTGCTGGACATGAAGTCGAAGGTCGACAGCACGTTGTAGAACTCGATGGCGCGCGCCTCGCGATGCACCTCGTTCAGGGCGAGACCCATGGCCACGCGCATGAAGAAGCACTGCGGCAGCTCGAAACGGCGACCACCGACATACTGGTCGACTAGGAAGTAGCGGTCGTACAGCGTCTGCAGGCCGAGGTAGCCGAATTGCTGATCGCGCTCGGGTTTCAACGCCGCGCCCAGCTTGGCCATGTCGAATTGCAGCAGCGCCTCATTGAGGAGCCCGATCTTCACGCCGTGCTTGATGAAGCGCGGGAAGTACTCCGGGTACCTGGCCACCATGTCGCCCTGTGTGGCTTCCTCGCCCAGCGCTTCGAAGCGCAACGCGTCGAGCAGCAGGCGCGCCGTCACGTAGGAATAGGCGGGCTCCTTCTCGATCAGTGCGCGGGCGGACAGCACCACGCCCTTGCGCACTTCTTCCACCGCCACGCCGTCGTAGAGGTCCTTCAGCGTGGCCTTGAGGATGCGATCGGGCTCGACGTCGGCCAGACCGGCGCAGGACTCCTTGACCAGGGCGGTAAGGCGGTCGAGATCCAGCGGCTTCTTCACGCCGTTGTCGACGACATGGATGGTGTGCTCGGCGGGTTTGCCCTTGCCCTTAACCTGCGCGCGCTCCTGCGAGCGCCGCTCGCGATACAGCACATAGGCGCGGGCCACTTCATGCTCGCCGCCGCGCATCAGCTGCAGCTCGACCTGGTCCTGGATTTCCTCGATGTGGATGGCGCCGCCCTCGGGCTTGCGCTTGACCAGCGCGGCCACCACGCCGTCGGTGAGGAGGGTGACCTGCTCGCGCACGCGCGCGGAGGCAGCACCCTGGCCTCCGTTGATGGCCAGGAAGGCCTTGGTCATGGCGATGGTGATCTTGGCGGGCTCGAAGGGCACCACCGAGCCATTGCGGCGGATGACCTTGTACTGGGCAAAGCGGGGGTCGGCCCCGCTACTGACCGGACTGCCAGGCTCTCCCACGATCAGTTCCCGCGACGGCGTGGCGGAAGCATTGGGGGAGGGCGCGCTGGCGGTTTGCATGGGTGAATCTCCTGTCGTTTTCTTGTCGTTGTGGCGCGTATTCCGGGTTTCACGCGCGGTCTTGTCATATGTGGCAAACCCACGCCGGGCGCGGGTTTCCGGGGAGCGGCCTGGATGCCGGCGGCGGCCTTCCCCGGGGGCGGGCGAGGTTGGCCCGGGGTTGTCTGCCTGGCGGGTCGGAATCCGCTTCTAAATCAGAATCTACTATATCTTGTGTTCAAGTGCCTGATGAACACCAAGCATAGTGGCCGAGGCGCGGTCTTGCAAGTTGTTTTTGTGCACAAGGGGGGCGGACGCAAAACATCATTCGAGTGATGGCTTTGGCGGGGGTTTGGTCGTTCCATGCACGCACAATCCACCGCTTGTGCACAGAGTTGTCCCCCACATGACAGCCGACGAACGGTTGGTCAACGTTGCAGATTTGCGACAGTGGAAAATGGGCCGACGACATGCTGCGACGCAATATGTGCGTGCTATTGCGTGCCGCCGGGTGCGGCGAGGACATGCCGGGGGCGGCGCGGACGCGCTAGGCGTGGCGTGGGCTCGCCGGGGGAGGCGCGGACGCGCTGGGCGTGGCGTGGGCCCGCCGGGCGCGATATGGCGTGGGCACACACGCGCCAGCCGGGTCAGTTCAACCCGGCGGCAGCGCGAACAACCTGTTGCCGGCGATGGCGACCCGACTTTCGCCTCTGGCCGCGCGGATCATCGCCAGTCCGGTGAAGCCGCCAAAGGCGGGCAGGATGGCGCGTCGGGGTCCGAGCACGAAGCACGGCAGCCGGGCCGGGGCCTCGGCAGTGCCGGACAGCCACGCGCCAGGATGAACATGGCCACACAGTGCGTAGCCGGTGCGCGGTTCCACCGGCAGGTGGCAGGCGAGGAACGGCGCCAGCGGGTGCGGCTCGGGCACGACCTCGATGCCCCACGCCGGCGGCGGGTCGCCCGCGTGGTCGTCGTGGTTGCCGCGAATCAGGAGCAGCGCCAGGGCGGCATGCTGCTCGCGCCATGCGCGAAAGGCCTCGTCCAGCGCGGCGACGCGGCCCGCGGCGGCATGCAGGAAGTCGCCCAGCACCACCAATCGCCGTGCACCGGTGCCGGCGAGCAGCGTCGTCAGCCGCGCGAGGTCCGCCTGCGTGCTGCCGCGAGGCAACGGGATGCCGCCGGCGCGAAAGGCCGCCGCCTTGCCGAGATGGACATCGGCGACGAAGAGCGTCGAGGCACCCGGCCAATACAGCGCGCGATCGGCCAGCAACTGCACGCGTTCGCCGGCAAGCGCGATGTCGTGGCTGCCGGTGCCCGCAGCGGGTGGCGTCCTTGCAGCAGACGGAAATGGGAGTTCTGGATTCCACATGGCGGGATGGCGGCGCGGCGATGGGCACGTGGTTGTCACGCAACGGTCACACAAGGTGACCGTTGCGCGCGCTGCGGTCGCGGTGCACAATCATCGCACTCGGATTGTAGCCGTCCGCACGCGTGGGCCTTCGACCCAACGCGTGAAGTTGTCCGTCCCATTGCCAAACCATGCCCCGCTTTTCCGCCAATCTGTCGTTCCTGTTTTCCGAGGTGCCGTTCCTCGAGCGCTTCGGCGAGGCCGCGCACGCTGGATTTCGCGCCGTCGAGTTTGCCTTCGGCTACGACTTCCAGGTGGGCGAAATCGCGGCCCGCGTCATGCAGCACAAGCTGGAGGTGGTGCTGATCAACGCGCCACCCGGGGACTGGGAGGCCGGCGATCGGGGGCTGGGGTCGCTGCCGGGTCGCGAACACGAGTTTGCCTCCAGCGTGGTCAGCGGGCTGCGCTACGCGAAGGCGTTGAAGTGCCCGCGCCTGCACGTGATGGCGGGCGTGCTGCCACCGGAGGCCAGCGCCGAAGAACGGGCGCGCCGCATGCGCACCTTCACTCGCAACCTGCGCCATGCATGCGAGGAAGCGGCGCCGCAGAACGTGACGGTAATGATCGAGCCGATCAATACGCGCGACGTGCCGGGATACCTGCTCAACACGCAGGCGGAGGCGCACGCCATCCGCGAAGAGCTGGGCATGGCCAACCTGCGTGTGCAGATGGACCTCTATCATGCGCAGATCATGGAAGGCGACATCGCCACCAAGATCCGGCGGTGGCTGCCGCATATCGGCCATGTGCAGATTGCCGGCGTGCCCGGGCGCAACGAGCCCGATTCCGGTGAGCTCAACTACGACTATCTCTTTCGACTGCTCGACGAGCTGAAGTACGACGGCTGGGTCGGCTGCGAATACCGACCCGCGCAATCCACCACGAGCGGACTGGGCTGGCTCTACAAGCTGATCGACCGGAAGCGCGCCAGCGCGGATTGATCGAGTCGCGGCGGTATCGATACCGTTTCGAGGCGAGCGCGAGACCGCGGCCTTGCCCTGAGCGACAAGCCTGGATCGACAATATTGATGTTTGATCAAAGATCGAATATACTGCGGTCGTTGCATCCCTGTCCACGACCATGACCGCCGCGTCCGACCTCACGATCGTCGCCATCCACCGCACGCTGGTGCACGTTCCCTTCGGCAGCCCCATCGTCTGGGGCTCGGGCGTGCGCGCCGGCGCCGTGCGGCTCATCATCGAGATCGAAACGGCCGGCGGCGTTCGCGGTTGGGGCGAATCGATCTGCTTCCTGGACGCCATTCCCGCAGTGCTTGACCGGATCGTGATTCCGCTGGCGATCGGCAAGACGGTCGACCAGGCCGAAAGTCTGTACCGGCACGTGCTGGGCGCCGGCTACTACCACCACAAGCGCGCCGCGGTGATGGCGTTGTGCGGGGTCGAAATGGCGATGTGGGACGCGCTGGGCAAGTACGCCGGGCTGCCGCTGTACCGGTTATGGGGCGGCGCCTATCGCGCGCCGATCGACCTCGCGGCCTATCTCTTCATCAATGATGCCGCCAGGGTGGGCGAAGTGGCGCGTGAGTTCGCGGCGCGCGGGTATCGCTCGTTCAAACTCAAGATCGGCGC
>JANNKR010000109.1:0-16033 GCA_031396395.1 Betaproteobacteria bacterium | reverse complement strand
GTCGACGGCAGTTTTTCGTTGCTCGAAGTCAATACGTCACCCGGCATGACGGGCCACAGTCTCGTGCCGATGGCGGCGCGCGCGGCGGGGATGGCGTTTCCCCAGCTCTGCGTCGAGATCCTGCGAGGCGCGCATGTGGGATGACGCGCGGCAGATGAACGCGTTGGCAATCACCCTCGCCACGATCACGCTGGCTGGTGTTGCCGTGGCCGCCGTCGTCTGGAGCGTCCGCCAGCCCCTCTTTGCATGGAACGAGGTGGTGATCGTGACGCCGCTCGGCCGGACGAATGCAGCGCAACTCGAGACGGTGATCCGCGACGACCTGGCCGGCACCTTCTTCACGATGGATCTCGCGCGCGCGCGCGCTGCCCTGCGGCAGGTGCCCTGGGTGCGCGACGTCTCGCTGCGCCGGCAGTGGCCGCATCGGCTCGAAGTGAGCGTCGACGAGCACGAGCCGCTTGCCCGGTGGAACGACGCCGCCCTGGTCAGCCACCGCGGTGAAGTGTTTGCGGCGCGCGCGGACGAAAGCCTGCCCCTGTTCGAAGCGCCCGAAGGTGCCGCCGCGGACCTGGTGGCGCGCTACGAGGCCTGGGGCAACGACCTTCGGCCGCTTGGTCTGGCGATCCGCGAAATCCGCATGTCGCCGCGCGGCGGCTGGCGCCTCAAGACCGTCGGTACGAACGGACCGCTGACGGTGGAGCTGGGGCGCGACGAACCCGACGAGAGACTTGCCCGGTTCGTCTCCGCGCATGCTCGAACGCTGGGCGCACTGGCGCGCGCGGGAACCCGTGTCGAGTCGGTCGACCTGCGGTATCGCAACGGCTTTGCGGCCCGGATTCCGGCATTCCGGGAAAAGAACGCAAAGCCCGCAGCATGAACACGACAAGGATGGCGGCATGGTGAAGGACAGCAAGAACTTGATCGTCGGACTCGACATCGGCACGTCGAAGATCGTGGCGGTCGTCGCCGAGGTCACCGCGGACGGCGCGCTCAACATCATCGGGATGGGCGCGCAGCCGTCGCGCGGCCTGAAGAAGGGCGTGGTCGTCAACATCGAAGCGACGATGGCATCGATCCAGCGCGTTCTGGAGGAGGCCGAACTGATGGCGGACTGCCAGATCAAGGAGGTCTACACCGGCATCGCGGGCAGCCACATTCGCTGCTACACGTCGCACGGCATGGTTGCGATCAAGGAGAAGGAAGTCACCCAGGCGGACATCGACCGCGTGGTCGAGACCGCGAAGGCGATCCCCATTCCCAACGACCAGCAGATCCTGCACATCGTGCCGCAGGGCTTCACGATCGATGGCCAGGAGGACGTGCGCGAGCCTCTGGGCATGAGTGGTGTGCGACTCGAGGTTGACGTCCACATCGTCACCGGCGCGGTATCCGCCGTCGAGAACGTCACCAAGTGCATTCGCCGCTGCGGCATCGAGGTGCGCGACGTGATCCTGCAGCCGTTGGCGTCGGCGTCCGCGGTGCTGTCCGAGGACGAAAAGGAACTCGGCGTCTGCCTCATCGACATCGGCGGCGGCACCTCGGACATCGCGGTCTACGCGGGCGGCGCCATAAGGCACACCGCCGTCATCCCCATCGCCGGCGATCAGGTGACCAACGACATCGCGATGACACTGCGCACGCCCACCAAGGATGCGGAGGAGCTGAAGGTTCGCTACGGCTGCGCGTTGCGTCAGCTGGCCGATCCTAACGACATCATCGAGGTGCCGGGTGTCGGCGAGCGTTCATCGCGCAAGCTGTCGCGGCCGATGCTGGCCGAGGTGATCGAACCCCGGATCGAGGAACTCTTCCAGTTCGTGCAATCCGAGGTCCGGCGCTCCGGCTTCGAGGAAATGATTTCGTCCGGCGTGGTCCTGACCGGAGGCTCGTCGCAGCTGCAGGGGCTTGCTGAACTGGGCGAGGAGGTCTTCCACATGCCGGTCCGCATCGGCGTGCCCGTGTACGGCGGCGGCCTGGCGGACGTGGTGAAGAACCCGCGTTATGCGACCGCAATCGGGCTGCTGATGGAGGGGCGCGACCAGTTCCTGCGTGGCGAGGCCGCCCGCGCCCAGGTGGCCGGCATCGGCGGCGCAGCCGAGCGGATGAAGCAATGGTTCAAGGCGAATTTCTAGGACAACAGTGAGTCAGGACGTCGTGGTTTTCATTTTTTGGTTCGTTTCGACAGGAGAACAACATGTTTGAGATCATCGATCAGGCACCGCAGGACGGCGCAATCATCAAGGTCATCGGCGTGGGCGGATGCGGCGGCAACGCCGTGGAGCACATGATCGGCCGCGGGCTGACGGGCGTGGAGTTCATCTGCGCCAACACCGATGCCCAGGCCTTGAAACGCTCCACGGCGCGTACGCAGCTGCAGCTCGGCTCCACGCTCACCCGCGGACTGGGCGCCGGCGCGAAACCCGAGATCGGCCGCGACGCCGCGATGGAAGATCGTGACCGGATTGCCGAGATGATCACCGGCGCCGACATGCTGTTCATCACCGCCGGCATGGGTGGGGGCACCGGCACCGGCGCGGCGCCCGTCATCGCGGACATCGCGAAGACGATGGGCATCCTGACCGTCGCTGTCGTGACCCGGCCGTTCAAGTTCGAAGGCAAGCGGCAACGCGTGGCGCAAAGCGGCATCGAGGAGCTGCAAAAGAAGGTCGACTCGCTGATCATCATCCCCAACGACAAGTTGATCGACGTGCTCGGCGACGACATTGCGCTGCTCGACGCGTATGGCGCGGCCAACGATGTGCTGCACGGCGCGGTGGCGGGCATTGCCGAAGTCATCAACAACGCGGGCCTCGTCAATGTCGACTTTGCCGACGTCCGCACGGTCATGGGCGAAGTCGGCATGGCGATGATGGGCTCCGCCACGGCGAGCGGCATCGAGCGCGGTCGCCTTGCCGCCGAGCAGGCGGTGAAGAGCCCGCTGCTCGAGGACGTGGACCTGGCGGGAGCGCGTGGCGTGCTGGTCAACGTCACCGCTTCGGCCGGGCTCAAGATGAAGGAGTACTACGAGGTGATGAATACCATCAAGGCGTTCACTGCTGACGACGCGATGGTCATCGTCGGGACCGTGATCGACGACACGATGGGCGACGGCCTGCGCGTCACGATGATCGCGACGGGCCTGGGCGGTGTGGCCGCGACCGCCGTGAAGCAGAAGCCACGCCTCGAGATGCTGGAAACGGTGAGCATCGGGCAGCGCAACGGCACCGACGGCATGGCCGCGTCGGTCGAGAACATCGACTATGACCGGCTCGATGCCCCGGCTGTCGCGCGCAGGAGAGGGTCGTCGTCTCCAGCCCCCTCCTCGGCCACGTTCGACGCCGCCGACATCCCCGCCTTCCTGCGCAAGCAGGCCGACTAGGATGGGGGCAGTAGTTCCCCCCACGCTCGCTCTGCTCGCTGCCCCCCAGGGGGCTGGGCAGTCGGTCGGGGCGGCCTTTCCCGCCTGCCGTGCTATAATTTTAAGGCTAACTCATTGAACAAGCGCAGGAATACGACAGGCCCCCCGGTCCATCCGATGCTGAAGCAGCGCACGCTTAAGAACTCGACCAAGACCACCGGTGTGGGCTTGCATACGGGGGCGCGCGTCGAACTCGGCTTGCGGCCGGCGCCGCCAGATACCGGTATCGTTTTTCACCGCACCGACGTGCCCGGCATGCCGTCCATTGCCGCGCTCGCCGCCAATGTCGGTGACACCCGCCTGTCGTCCACGCTCAAGGGTGAAGGCACCAGCGTGTCGACCGTGGAGCACCTGATGTCGGCGCTGGCGGGCATGGGCATCGACAACCTGCATGTCGATATCGCCGGTCCGGAAATCCCGATCATGGATGGCAGCGCAGGACCGTTCGTGTTCCTGCTGCAATCGGCTGGCATCGTCGAGCAGACCGTGTCCAAGCGGTACTTGCGGGTCGTCGAGACCATAGAAGCCCGGGACGGCGACAAATGGGCGCGCTTCGAGCCGTGCAATGGATTCCGGCTCGACTTCACGATCGACTTTCCGCATCCGGTATTCGGGCTGGAAAATCGCCAGGTCGTCGTCGATTTTGCGGAGCACTCGTACGCCAAGGAAGTCGCGCGGGCCCGCACCTTCGGCTTCATGCAGGACCTCGAGGCCATGCGCGCCGCCGGACTGGGGCTGGGCGGGAGCCTGCAGAATGCGGTGGTGCTGGACGAATTCGGCGTGTTGAACAGCGAGGGCCTGCGCTATGACAACGAGTTTGTGCGGCACAAGGTGCTCGATGCGATCGGCGACCTCTACCTGCTGGGACACCCGCTGATCGGTCAGTACACGGCGTACAAATCCGGACATGCGCTCAACAACCAGTTGGCGCGCGCGCTGCTGGCGCGTCCCGACGCGTTCGAGATCGTGACGTTCACCGATGCGGCAACGGTGCCTGCTGCTTTCCACGACTGGTCGCCCAATCCGGCATGATCGCTCGGCTCGGCTGCACGCCCCTCGACCCGATCTCGGGCCTGCAACGCGATTGCGTTCATGGCGTCAACAAGTCCCAGACAAGGTAACGCGTCGTGGTTCTCGTCCGGTTGCTCCTCTTTCTGGCGCTTGCGACCATCGTCGTTGCGACGGTGATGTATCTGTTCAAGAAGGATCGGCGCTACCTGCGTTTTATCTGGCAGGTCATCAAGTACACGCTCATGCTGCTGGCAGGCGTATTGGTGTTTTACGCATTCGAACGGCTGGTCTTGATGGCTTGATGTGCTTTAAGTCCTCTTAACGTCTGGCAACCGCGCTCAACCCCCACGACGTATCAATTTGCCGATCGATTCGCGCAGCGGCCCGGGCGGAAGCGTTGCCGCCAGGCGTCCCAGCGCCGCAGTATCAACTCTATCTCTTTGAATTTTAACTGATTTTATCGGTTCCTGCGGTCCGGAGCCGACTTGCACTCGCACCCGTAATTCAGTAAAGTCCCATCCTTCCCGTCGCAAGCTGGCGAGAAGGTCGGGCGAACGCTGGCGAACCACCGCCGAAATGGCGCCGGCCGAAACCGCCAGTTCCAGGGTTGTCGTCGAGGTTTCCGCAGCCCGTACACGGTCTGCGAGTGCCCGCGGCAAGCATCGCCTGACGGCTTCGGTCACGCGGGCCTCGCGCTCTGCCCGCTGGTACCACGCGGCCAGCTGCGTGTCCCCGGAAAGAACGCGCGAAAGCGGCTGCATGGAAGCGGGTTTGCTCACGATGTCCCGGAATTCGAATCTGGCGCCAGGTCAGGCGCACGCGTGGAGGGTACAGGATTGAACATCATTCTGGTCGCAGGTGCCAATGCGCGCGCGCGCACGGTCACGCTCGATTGGAGGCACTGGACGGTTGGAGGGATGGGTCTGCTGTCGGTCTTTCTCGTCTTTACGTTCGCCTTCAACTTTCTGACGCTCAAATGGGCGGCCGCCGCGCAGCACCCGTGGCTTCAACGCATCGTGCTTGCCGATCAGCGGGAGGAAGCGGCGCGGGTCCATGAGCGCGTGCAGGTCCACCTCAATACGATGGCAATGCGCCTCGGGGAGTTGCAGGCGCAGATGCTGCGGCTGGATGGTCTCGGCGACCGGCTGGCCAAGACCGCAGGGTTGAAACCCCAGGAATTGCCGTCATTGCAGCCGGGCACGATTCCAGGGCGCGGAGGCGCCGAGTCGAGCATGCCCTCCCGCAACCTTTCCGTGCAGGAGTTCTCCGATCTCGTCGCCACCCTGGCGCGCCAGATGGATGCGCGGTCCGACCAGTTGTCGGTGCTGGAGGCGCTGCTGGTGCACGACTCGGCCAACCGCAGGTTCCTCCCCACGCTGTACCCGATCCTGGACGGCTGGTACTCATCCAATTTCGGCTACCGCATCGATCCCTTCAGCGGTCAGCAGTCGATGCACGAAGGCATCGACTTCCCGGCCGAGGCGGGGACTTCCATCGTTGCCGCCGCGAGCGGCAAGGTGGTCTTCGCGGATTGGCATACCCAGTATGGTAAAATGCTCGAAATTGATCACGGCAACGGACTTGTGTCGCGGTACGCGCATGCGTCGAGCCTGATGGTCAAGGAAGGCGACCTGGTCGTGCGTGGTCAGCGCGTTGCCGTCGTCGGATCCACGGGACGGTCAACCGGTCCGCATCTTCACTTCGAGGTCCGGTTGAACGGCGTGCCGCAGAACCCGGCGCGCTTTCTCCAGACGCCCAATCTGAGCTGATACCGATCCGGAACAGGTGGCAACAGGGGTGAGGCGGTCCTCACCCCTTGTTTTTTGCCGATCCGGCATCAAGTTCCCCTGCGACTGCACAAGCCGATGATCTCCAACATCCTCACCCGAATCTTCGGCAGCCGCAACGAGCGGTTGCTGAAGCAGTATGCCCAGGTCGTGCGCCAGATCAATGGCCTCGAGCCTGCCATGGCGGCATTGTCCGACGACGACCTGCGCGGCAAGACTGCGGAATTCAGGTCCCGCATCGCCGCGGGCGAGACGCTCGATGCCGTCCTGCCCGAGGCCTTCGCAGTCGTCCGCGAGGCCGGCAAGCGGGTGCTGCAGATGCGCCACTTCGACGTGCAACTGATCGGCGGCATGGCGCTGCACAACGGCAAGATCGCCGAGATGCGCACAGGGGAGGGCAAGACGCTGGTCGCGACACTTCCGGCCTACCTCAATGCGCTTTCCGGCAAGGGTGTGCACGTGGTCACGGTCAATGATTACCTGGCACAGCGCGACGCGGACTGGATGGGTCGCATCTACAAGTACCTCGGGCTGACGGTCGGCGTGAACCTGTCGCAGATGAAGCACGACGACAAGCAGGTCGCGTACGCGGCCGACATCACCTACGGCACCAACAACGAATTCGGGTTCGACTACCTGCGCGACAACATGGTGTTCGCGCCGGGCGAGCGCGTGCAGCGGGGACTGGCCTACGCGATCGTCGACGAGGTCGACTCCATCCTGATCGACGAGGCGCGCACGCCGCTCATCATCTCGGGACAAGCCGACGATAACGTCGAGATGTATTACCGGCTGAACGAGCTCGCGCCCAAGTTGAAGCGCCAGCCCGATGAAAAAGGGCCGGGCGACTTCTGGGTCGACGAGAAGGCGCACCAGGTCCTGATGTCCGAGGCCGGGCACGAACATGCCGAAGGCATCCTGGGCCAGGCCGGACTCATCCCCGCGGGATCGGGTCTCTACGACGCTGCCAACATCTCGCTGATGCACCACCTGTACGCCGCGTTGCGCGCGCATTCGCTCTATCACCGCGACCAGCACTATGTCGTGCAGAACGGCGAGGTCGTGATCGTCGACGAATTCACCGGCCGGCTCATGTCCGGTCGCCGCTGGTCCGACGGGCTGCATCAGGCCGTCGAGGCGAAGGAAGGCGTGCCGATCCAGCGCGAGAACCAGACGCTGGCGTCGATCACTTTCCAGAATTACTTCCGGATGTACGGCAAGCTCTCCGGCATGACCGGTACCGCCGACACCGAGGCGTTCGAATTCCAGCAGATCTATCACCTCGAGACCATCGTCATCCCCACGCACATGCCGATGGTGCGCAAGGATGCCAACGATCTCGTGTTCCGTACGTTCCAGGAAAAGGTCGACGCGATCATCGGGGACATCAAGGATTGCTACGCGCGCGGGCAGCCCGTCCTGGTGGGCACCACGTCGATCGAAAATTCCGAGCTGCTGTCCACTTACCTGCAGAAGGAAAAGCTCCCGCACGAAGTACTCAATGCGAAACAGCACGCGCGCGAGGCGGACATCGTCGCGCATGCCGGCCAATCCAAGGCCATCATGATCGCCACCAACATGGCCGGCCGCGGCACGGACATCGTGCTGGGCGGCATGCTGGAACCGCTGATCCTCAAGGTGCGCGACGACGAGTCGCTGCAGCCCGAGGAAAAGGAACGTGAAATAGCGAAGATGCGAGCCGACTGGCAGGTGCGCCATGAGGCCGTCGTGGCGGCCGGCGGTCTCCACATCATCGGTACCGAGCGTCACGAATCGCGGCGCATCGACAACCAGCTGCGTGGCCGCGCCGGTCGCCAGGGCGACCCGGGTTCGTCACGTTTCTACCTTTCGCTCGAGGATCCGTTGCTGCGCATCTTCGGCGGCGAGCGGCTCGGCGTGATCATGCAAAAATTGAAGATGCCGGACGGCGAGCCGATCGAGCATCCGATCGTCAACCGTTCGATTGCCAAGGCGCAGAACCGCGTCGAGTCGCGCAATTTCGACATCCGCAAGCAGCTGCTCGAGTACGACGATGTCGCCAACGACCAGCGCCGGGTGATCTATCAGCAGCGAAACGAATTGCTCGAGGGCGACGACGTCGCCGACACGGTGCGTAACATGATCCGTGGGCAGATCGAGGACACGGTCAAGCTGTACGTACCCCCCGACTCGGTCGAGGAGCAGTGGGATGTGCCGGCACTCGAGGCCACCCTGGCCGCCGACTACCAGCTGGCGCCGCCGATCGGCACCTGGATGCACGACGATGCCAACCTCACCGACGAAACATTGCGCGAGCGGGTTGCCGACATGGCGGCCAAGGCGTGGAGCGACCGGGCGGAGTCCGTCGGACCCGAGCTGATGCGGCAATTCGAGCGCAATCTCATGCTGCAGACGGTCGACCATCACTGGCGTGACCATCTCTCGTCGCTCGATCATCTGCGGCAGGGTATTCACCTGCGTGGATACGCGCAGAAGAATCCCAAGCAGGAATACAAGCGCGAGGCCTTCGAGCTGTTTTCGGAAATGCTCGATCGCATCAAGCAGGATGTCGTCAAGGTCGTGCTGACGGTACAGGTCCGCGGCGAGGAAGACGTGCGTGCGGTCGAGGAAGCCGAGGCGGTCACCAATGTCCGCTATCAGCACGCGGATTACGAGGAGGCGCTGGCCGCCACCGCCGCCGACGGCGATGTCGCGGTCGCGCCGCCTCCGCCATTCACGCGCGCCGGCGAAAAGGTCGGCCGCAATGATCCCTGTCCCTGCGGCTCGGGCAAGAAGTACAAGCACTGCCACGGCCGGATATAGGGTCGACCACACCGCACGGTTGCACCGATGCCCGTTCTCTACTCGCCGCCCACGCCGGCTTCGCTGCTGCCTGTTCCGGGTGTCCTGCTCGGGACGGCGGCCGCCAAGATCAAGGCCTGGGCCCGCGATGACGTGCTGCTGGTCGTTTGCGATCCGGGCACCGTCGCTGCAGGCGTGTTTACGCGCAACCGGTTCTGCGCCGCGCCGGTCATCGTCTGTCGCGACCACCTGCAACGGCAGCACAGCGCCGGCACCGATTTTCGCGCCCTGATCGTCAATGCCGGCAACGCAAATGCAGGCACCGGTGAACCGGGGCTGGCCGATGCGCGCGCGGAATGCATCGCGGTCGCCCGGATGCTCGATTGCGCGCCCGAGGAAGTGCTGCCGTATTCGACGGGCGTGATCATGGAACCGTTGCCGCTCGACCGCATCGTCGCCGGACTTCCCGCCGCGCTCGCGGCGGCCCGCGCCGACGGCTGGTTCGCGGCCGCCAGTGCCATCATGACCACGGATACCGTGCCCAAGGGCGTGTCGCGGCAGGTCTTGATCGACGGCGTCACCGTCACCGTGACGGGCATCGCCAAGGGTGCGGGCATGATTCACCCTGACATGGCAACGATGCTGGCGTTCATGGCCACCGATGCGCCAGTCGAGGCGGCATTGCTGGCGCAGATCGCGCGCGAGGTGGCCGACGTCTCGTTCAACGGCGCCACCGTCGACGGCGATACGTCCACCAACGACAGCTTTGTCCTTGCCGCCACCGGTCGCGCGGCGCTGCCGCCGTTGCGGGATAGGGCCGATCCACGCGCGTCGGTGCTGCGTGCGGCAATCGAGGCCTGCGCCGTGGAACTGGCCCAGGCCATCGTCCGCGATGGCGAAGGCGCCACCAAGTTCATCGCGATCCGCGTCGAAAGCGGGCGCGATGTCGGGGAGTGCAGGCGCATTGCGTTCGGCATCGCCCATTCGCCGTTGGTCAAGACGGCATTTTTCGCCTCCGACCCCAACCTCGGGCGCATCGTCTGTGCGATCGGCAACGCCGCGGCGCCGGATCTCGATCCTGCCGGCGTTTCGTTCTGGCTCGACGATGTCCTGGTGGTGGATCGTGGCGGGCGTTCGGCGGCCTATCGCGAGGAAGACGGCAAGCGCGTGATGCAGCAGCAGGAAATCGGCATCCGCGTCGCGCTGTCCCGCGGCACCGCCGCGGCGACGGTCTGGACCTGCGATTTCTCGCACGATTACGTATCGATCAATGCCGACTACCGCTCCTGACGCCACGGCTCTGCATGCGTTGATTGCGCGAGCCGAAGGGGTGCTGGCACGGGTCGAGGCCATGTTGCCGGCGGCCGATCCCGATGTCGACTGGAAGCACGTGACCGCGGCGCGTTGGCGCAAGCGCTCCGGGCGCGGTTACCTGCAACCGGTTGCGCATCCACATCTCATTGACGGCGATGCGCTGGTTGCCATCGATGCGCAGAAGAAGGTGATCGACCGCAACACGCGTCAGTTCGTTGCGGGTGCGCCTGCCAACAACGTGCTGCTTACCGGCGCACGCGGCACCGGCAAGTCTTCGCTGGTCAAGGCGATGCTCGCCAGGTATGCGGCCAAAGGGCTGCGGCTGATCGAAGTGGACAAGGCCGATCTGGTGGACCTGCCCGACATCGCGGAGCGCCTTGCGGGCCGCCGCGAGCACTTCATCATCTTCTGCGACGATCTCACCTTCGACGCTGGCGATGCGGGATACAGGGCCTTGAAGGTCATGCTGGATGGGTCGATCACCTCCGGCGCGCCCAACGTCGTCATCTACGCGACCTCGAATCGGCGCCACCTGCTGCCGGAGTATTTCAGCGAGAACCTCGAAACGAAGCACCTCGGCGACGAGGTCCACCCCGGGGAATCGGTGGAGGAGAAGATCTCGCTGTCCGAGCGTTTCGGACTATGGGTGTCGTTCTATCCATTCTCGCAGGACGACTATCTTGCCGCAGTCCGCGGCTGGCTCGCGCATTTCGGCGTCAGGACGGCGTCCGCGCGCGACGACGAGGCCCGCATGCGCGATGCGCTGCAGTGGGCATTGCAGCGCGGATCCCGCAGCGGCCGCGTGGCATGGCAGTACGCGAGGAACGTGGCCGGAGTCGCAGCGACGCGCCGCACGTGAGCAGCACGCTGGTTCGCGTGGCAGCAGCCGTGCTGCTGCGGCCCGACGGGCAGGTCCTGCTGGCCCAACGGCCGCCCGGCAAGGCATACGCGGGCTACTGGGAGTTCCCCGGGGGCAAGCTGGAGGCCGGCGAATCGCCGCACGCGGCGCTGGTACGTGAACTGCGCGAGGAACTCGGGGTTGAAGTGCGCCGAGCAGCCCCGTGGCTGGTGCAGGAATTCCACTACCCGCACGCGCACGTCGAGTTGCACTTTTTTCGCGTGTTCGAATGGGAGGGCGAACTGTTCGGGCACGATGGCCAGGCGTTCGCGTGGCAGACACCGGGGGCATGGGGTGTCGGACCATTGCTGCCGGCCAACACCCGCATCCTGTCGGCGCTCCTGCTGCCGCCGTTCTACGCGATCACCAATGCCGCGGCGATCGGCGAGGACACGTTGATGGCGCGAGCGCGCGTTGCGTTTGCCGCGGGACTGCAGCTGCTGCAGGTCCGCGACAAGGAATGGCCGCTGGCGCGGCGACTGGCGCTGGCGGGGCGGCTGGTCGATCTTGCGGCGGCGCACGGCGCAAGCGTCATCTTCAACGGCACCGCGGAGCAGGCGCAGGCGGCGGGATGCGCAGGCGTTCACTATGGCGCCGCGGCCCTGATGGCAGCCCAGGCACGACCGGAAGGCATGCTGGTCGCGGCCTCGTGCCACACCGCAAACGAACTCGCGCGCGCCGGCGAGCTTGGTCTCGATTTTGCCGTGCTGGGCCCGGTGGCGCCGACGTCGTCGCATCCGGGTGCCGCCGTACTGGGATGGGAAGCATTCGCCGCGATGGCGGTGCATACGCGCCTTCCCGTCTATGCGCTGGGCGGGCTCGGCCGGCCGGATCTCAAGGCCGCGATCGCGCATGGCGCGCATGGCGTCGCGCTCATGCGCGGTCATTGGACCGACAATGCCTGATCAATCGTCGCGCGCCCCCGGGGCTGGACTATCCGGATCCGGCTCTTCGTCAGCCGGGTCGGCGGCGGCGATGCGATAGCGTTCGTCAGCCCATGCGCCGAGATCGATCAGCTTGCAGCGCTCGCAGCAGAACGGGCGAAATGGCGAGGCGGCACTCCAGGCCACCGGGTTGCCGCAGGTCGGACAGCCGACAACGTGCGGGGCGACCAATCTAGAGATTGCAGAACATCAGGTCGAATTCGACGTCGCGCTCGAACACGGTGCCGCGATCGAGTCCCGAAACGCCGAGAAACCGGATGTTGAGGGCATACTTGTTGGCGCTGATTTCCGGCACGCAGGCGTGCTCCTTGGCCAGTGTCAGCCGCAGCAGCTGGGCAACCTTGGTGGTCGTCAGCATCAGCTGGAATACGCCACGGTGCGCAGTGTGGCGGCTGGCGCGGCCGTTGTCGCGCAGGAGTTTCAACACGATCGCGGTGCCGGCACGGGTCGCTGCAAACGGCTCGATCCAACCCCGAAGGTCGTTGCGTCGCGCCCCCGGGTCCTGATGCAGCCACCAGTGGTAGGCCGGCAGGTCGAATTCGCAGACGCCACCCGGAATCGCCGTGCGTTGCTTGATGGCCATCAGCCATTCGTTTTCCCGCAGGTGCGCACCGACCTTGCCGGCTTGCCCGAGCAGCTGGCCATTCACGCCGTCGATCTGCGTCAGGAGGTCCTCGAGTTCCTGCTGGTCGATCTGGGCGTTGTTGCGCAGAGGCCCGAGCATCTGCTTTTGTCGTTCCAGCTCCTGCAGCAGATCGGTCTTGAGGTCCGCGCGCGCCGCGACATCCGCGATTTCGAAGAGCGCGAGCAGCGCGGCGTGATGGTCCGGCGCTCCCTCCTGCGCCGAGAAGTACCCGACGCGCCCGAACAGGTCTTCGAGGCGCATCAACGTGCGCACTCGTTCATTCAGCGGATGTTCGTAACGTATCACTTCGGGTCGGCCTTGCGCGATTCTGCGCCATTCTCCGGGGAACTGTGCACAGGTTCAAGCGCTGCGTGCGTCCGCGCGGCATTGCGGTAGTACGCGTCGAGCCGCGCCACCTGTGGGCCGAGGTCAGCCAGCGGGCCGCTGTTGTCGATCACGTCGTCCGCGCGCGCGAGCCGTGCTGCCCGGGGCAGCTGGGTGGCCATGATCTCGCGCACGGCGACCTCGGACAACGCGCTTCGGGCCATCACCCGCCGGACCTGGAGTTCCTCCGGGCAATCGACGACCAGGACCCGTGCCACACGGGAGAGCAGAGTCTCGCGTTCAAGCAGCAATGGGACGCTGAGGAGGCCATAGGGCCCGGTCCACCGCGCCATTTCACAAGCGAGGACCTCGTGGATCAACGGATGCAGTACCGCTTCCAGGCGTCGCCGCTGCGCGGGATCGGCGAACACCGTCGCGCGCAGCCATTGCCGATCGAGTGACCCATCCGCGGTGGCCGCAAAGGGGCCGAATTCCGCCAGCACCGCCCGGTGCCCTGCCTGCCCCGGTACCGTCACTGAATGCGCGGCGACGTCGGCGTCGGCAAGGTCGGCACCCAGGGCCAAAAACGCCTTCGCGACCTCCGACTTCCCGCTGCCGATACCGCCCGTGAGTCCGACGACGTAGGCCATCAGCCGGGGAAATAGACCTTGAGGATCGTCGGTCCGAAAAAGAGTGCTATGGCGCCGGCAATGGCAAGATAGGGCCCGAAGGCCAGGGGCACATTGTGGTCACGTCCCTTGAAAGCGACGAGCCCGATACCGATGCAGGCCCCGACTACCGAGGACCCAAGGACGATCAGCGGCAGCATCTTCCAGCCAAGCCAGGCGCCCAGCGCGGCAAGCAGCTTGAAGTCCCCGTAGCCCATGCCCTCCTTGCCACGAATCAACTTGAACAGCCAGAAGATCGACCACAGCGCCATATAACCCGCGATCGCGCCGACCACCGCGTCCTGCAGCGGCACGAACAGCCCGTGGAGATTGGCGATGAGGCCGCCCCACAGCAGCGGCAGCGTCAGGTTGTCGGGCAGGAATTGCGTGTCGAAGTCGATGCCGGTGAGCGCCAGCAGGGTCCACAGGAACGCGCATGCGGCCACACCTTGCCACGTCGGCCCGAATTTGAGGATTGCCGCGGCCGCCAGTGCGCCACCGAGGAGCTCGACAATGGGGTAGCGGGCCGAAATGGCCACGCCGCATGCCGAGCACTTGCCGCGCAGCGCCAGCCACGACACGACGGGAATGTTCTCCATGAGCGTGATCGGGTGGTGGCACGCCGGACAGGCTGACCGGGGCACCGCCAGGTTGTACCGGGGCTGCTCCGCCACGACCTCACCGCGCAACTCCGCGGCTTGCGCCTGCCAGCCACGCTCCAGGATCTTCGGCAGCCGGTGGATGACGACGTTGAGGAAGCTGCCTACGCAAAGCCCCACCGCGGTGGCCGCCACCGTGGCAACCACCGGATCGAGGATCATGGACGGCATCGGTAGGAGGCTTCCTGTTGCTTCAGACGACGGAACCGAGCTTGAAGATCGGCAGGTACATGGCGACGACCAGGCCGCCGATCACGACACCCAGGAACACGATGATGATCGGTTCCAGCAGGCTCGACAGCGCCGCCACGGCATCGTCGACCTCCCGCTCGAAGTAATCGGCAACCTTGCCCAGCATGTTGTCGAGCGAACCCGATTCCTCGCCGATCTGGATCATCTGCAGCACCATCGTGGGGAACAATCCCGTGTTGCCCATCGAGTTGGTGAGGCTGGTACCCGTGCTGACCTCGGTCTGGATCTTCCGGGTGGCCGCCGTATAGACAAGATTGCCGGCAGCGCCACCTACGGCGTCCAGCGATTCGACCAGCGGGACACCCGCAGCGAACATCGTCTGCAAGGTGCGGGTCCATCGGGCAATGGTCGCCTTCTCCAGGACCGGCCCGATGATCGGGATTTTCAGCATCATGCGATCGACGCCATAACGAAACGTGGCTGACCTTCGCATCATCATACCGACGCCCACGATCGTGGCGATGAGCACCAGGAACGCAAGCCACCACCAGGCTACGACGAATTCGGAAACGGCCATCACGATCAGCGTGGGGGCCGGCAAGTCGGCGCCGAAACTCCTGAATACACTCTTGAACGACGGGATCACCCAGACCATGATGACCCAGACCACGACGATCGCCACGGTGATCACCGAGATCGGGTAGAACAGGGCCGACTTGATCTTGCTCTTGATCGCGAGGATCTTTTCCTTGTAGGTTGCAAGCCGGTCAAGGACAGCGTCCAGCGTGCCGGAGGCTTCGCCTGCAGCCACGAGGTTGCAGTAGAGATCATCGAAGTGCGACGGATGTTCGCGAAACGCCTGGGCCATCGATGATCCCCCCTCGATCTTGCCCTTGATGTCCATCATCAGGCGGGAAAAGCGCGCGTTGCTGTGGCCGCGCGCGACGATCTCGAAGGACTGGAGCAGCGGCACGCCGGCCTTCAGCATCGTGGCCAGCTGCCGCGTGAAGAACGTGATGTCCTTCTCCGTGATCTTCTTGCCGCCACGGAACGTCTGCCGCTTGAGCTTCGTGAGGCGGATCCCCTGGCGCCGCAGGCTCGTCGTGACGACGGTCTCGGACGCCGCCTTCATCTCGCCGCGCACCTGGCGATTGGCGCGGTCGAGCCCTTCCCAGACGAACGTGTATTCGCGGACCTGCGAGCGGTCCTTGCGTGGCAGTGCAGCGGTGGCCATGGTGATCTTTCCTGGTGTCGCGGGGGGCGCGGTTACTCGTTGGTGACGGCCTCGATTTCCTCGAGCGACGTGATGCCCGCCCGGACCTTGAGGAGGCCGGACTGGCGCAGATCCTTCACGCCTTCCTTCCTGGCTTGATCCGCGATGTCGATCGCGGTGCCGTTGCGCATGATGACCAGGC
>JANNKR010000094.1:0-9030 GCA_031396395.1 Betaproteobacteria bacterium | reverse complement strand
CCTGGGCAGCTAGGCGCGCGATGGGCCGGTCCGCGGCAGGCGGCGCGTGGTGGTGTCACTACCGTGAGCGGCACGTGACCGGCACGTTATGGGTGTCGGCGAGGCTTCCGCCGCGCGAGTAGCTGGGCGAGGCTGAAGCCTCGCCTACTGGCAGAAGCGTTCACCGTCAGTCGATCCGTTTCACGAAGGCCGTGACCTCCTCGCGATCGTGGTACAGCTGGCGCACGCGCAGCCGGTGGCCCAGCCCCGCACCGGCGACGATCTCCGCGATCCTCGCCTCGCAGCGGCGCACCTCGTCGTAGCGCTTCTTCATCGGCAGCTTCAGGTTGAAGATCGCACGGCGGGTGGCCCCATCGGCGATCCAGTGGCCGATCAGGTCGGCAATGCGCAACGGCTGCTCGACGATGTCGCACACCAGCCAGTCGACCGGACGCCGGGGCCGCCACTTGAGGCCGTCCTCGCGCAGATGGGTGACGAGCGGGTCGGCCGCGACGCTGCCTTTCAACGGGCCGTTGTCGACCGCCGTCACCCGCAGTCCCCGCCGTGCCAGCTGCCACGTCCAGCCGCCGGGTGCTGCGCCCAGATCCACCGCGTGCAGCCCAGGCCGCAGGGCGGTCCGATCAGCGGGGTCAAGCAGCACGGCAAAGGCCTCCGCCAGCTTCAGCGTGGAACGTGAAGGTGCGCTTCCGGGCATCCGCAGGCGGGGAATGCCAAGCGGCCAGGCCGCAAGTTCGGGATCGTTGCTGGTGCCGACGTAGGCCCGCGTTCCGCTGGTCAGCAATGCATGCAGGCGCAGCGTCGCGCCGGCATTCAGCGCGCCCGAGACTCGCAATGCCGCGTCGAGGCGGGTTTCAATCGAGCGGGCGAGTGGCGAGAGGGCCTTGCCTTCGTTGGTATCGGGATACTCGACCCAAACGCTGTGCCAGGGGCCGTCACCCGCGCTGCGGCGCGCTTCGATCGCCGCGAGCAATGGCGTGACGCGATCCGCGCGTTCCCGGCCATCCGTCGAGGCGGGAAGCGCCAGTGCATCGTGGCCGAGAAAGATCGATCGGGCGAATACCGGAGGCGCGGTGGCCAGCGCATCCTCGATCCTGGACAGTTCGCGGGCGTTGCCGCGCGCCATCACGATCGCCGAGGACGGCATGATGTCGACATCGATCGTGGCGTCAACAAGCGCCGCGAGTCGGCGCAGATCCGCTGCGGCCTCGGCTTCGAAGCCGCCGCGGCAATACGCCACCCAGGTCGCCGTTGCGGCCGTCACCCGTCGTTACGCGTGACGGCGATACTCAGGCGTTCTCGGGCTCGCGCACGGGCCGCTTCATCAGCAGAGCCGGCAGTTGCTTCGGCTTGCCGGCGCGGGGGTGGCCCTGCGGCGAGCCTGGCGCCGCCGTGTGCGCGGCGGAGGGCGGCTGATCCGGATTGAGGGCGTAGGCCAGGTCGCGATCGCGTTCGCGCTCGCTGCGCTGGGCGGGCGGGCGTTCGCGGCGAACGCTTTCGGCCGGCGCCTCACTGCGGGCGCGCGCTTCGGCCCGCGGCGGAGTGGCGGCGGCGGCCGAACCTTCGCGGCGGCCACGCGTGGGTCGCGCCTCGCTGCGTTCGCGCAGCGGCACCCGCGCGCTGGCGGCGGCGGGATCGAAGCCGTCCAGCGTCAGCACCTCGATCTTCTTCTTGAGCATCCTCTCGATTTCGCTCAGGTACTTTTCCTCTTCCGGCGCGACGAAGGAGATGGCAGCGCCTTCGGCACCCGCGCGGCCGGTACGGCCGATGCGGTGGATGTAGTCCTCGGGGACATGCGGCAGCTCATAGTTGACGACGAGCGGCAGGTCGTCGATGTCGAGGCCGCGCGCGGCAACGTCGGTGGCGACCAGCACCTGCAGCTTGCCTTCCTTGAAGGCGTCCAGCGCTTCCATGCGGGCAATCTGCGTCTTGTCGCCGTGAATGGCGGAGGTGGTCAGGCCATCCTTTTCGAGCTGGCGCGCCAGCCGCGATGCGCCGTGCTTGGTGCGCACGAAACAGAGCACCTGTGTCAGGTTGCGCGACGTGACGATCTGCGTGAGCAGCGCGCGCTTGGCATCCTGCGGGCAGTGGTAGACACCCTGCGTGACCGTGTCGGCGGCGGTATTGCGACGCGCGACTTCGATCAGCTGCGGCTCGTTCAGCAACTGGTCGGCGAGCTTCTTGATCTCGTTGGAGAAGGTGGCGGAGAAAAGCAGGTTCTGCCGCTTGGCGGTGACCGGCAGCAGCGACATGATCCGCTTGATGTCGGGGATGAAGCCCATGTCGAGCATGCGGTCGGCTTCGTCGAGGACAAAGATCTCGACCTGGCCAAGATTGACGCTCTTGTGTTCGATGTGGTCAAGCAGCCGTCCCGGCGTGGCGACGAGGATTTCGACGCCCGCGCGCACGATGGCCAGCTGCGCCTTGATATCGACGCCGCCGAATACGCAGGTGGAACGCAGCCCGGTGTATTTGGCATAGGTCTTGATCTGTTCTTCGACCTGGATGGCCAATTCGCGCGTGGGGGCGAGGATCAGCGCACGCACCGGATGCCGGGCGGGCGAGGGACTGTTGCTGGCCTGCGGCTGCAGGCGCTGCAGGATCGGCAGCCCGAAACCAGCCGTCTTGCCGGTGCCCGTCTGGGCGCCGCCCATCACGTCGCGACCTGCCAGAATGACGGGAATGGCCTGCTGCTGGATGGGGGTGGGGGTGGTATAGCCGCTCTCGGTTACGGCCCGGAGGATTTCCGGGCTCAAGCCGAGCTCTGCAAAGCTCACGTTGCTCATTGAATGACTCCTGGCGCGGCCAACCTCGCATCAGCGAGACTTCCGGTCCAGGCAGCGTTGATCGACGTTGCGATGGGTTGCGGCGGGTATTGTCTGACGACAGTTACATGTGACCAGAACCCCGCGCAGGGTGGGCGGTGACCGGAACGGCCGCCCGAGACACCATTGTAGCCTAAGTTGCGGATTATTCAAAATATTTGTAGCCCTTCAGGGCATTTGAACGCTATAATAGAGGGCTTTTTTGCTGCAGTGCGTCGACATAGGGCGTCGCGGATGGCCAAGCCGAATGGCAAGCCAGGATGCGACCCCCCGTCGGCCCACGCCGCCCACGCGAACCCGGACCCGTCATGACTACGCCGCAAGCCTCAGCCACCGCCGCCGATGTGCGCACCTATCTGCGCAACATCGCCATCATCGCCCACGTCGACCACGGCAAGACCACGCTGGTCGACAAGCTGCTGGTGCAGGCGGGAACCTTCGCCAAGCACCAGCACATCGCCGAACGGGTGATGGACAGCAACGACATCGAGCGCGAGCGCGGCATCACGATCCTGGCCAAGAACTGCTCGATCGACTACAACGAATACCACATCAACATCGTCGACACGCCGGGCCACGCCGACTTCGGCGGCGAGGTCGAGCGCGTGCTGGGGATGGTCGACGGCGTGCTGTTGCTGGTCGATGCCGTCGAAGGCCCGATGCCGCAGACGCGCTTCGTGACGATGAAGGCGCTGCAACAAGGCCTGAAGCCCATCGTGGTGATCAACAAGGTGGATCGGCCCGGTGCCCGTCCGGAGTGGGTGGTCAATGCCACCTTCGACCTTTTCGACAAGTTGGGTGCCAACGACGACCAGCTCGACTTCCCCGTGGTTTACGCGTCCGCGCTCAACGGCTGGGCGACGATGGACGTCAAGGTGGCCAAGACGGGTGTGCCGGGCGACGAAGCCAACATGAAGGCGCTGTTCGAGACGGTGATCGCGTCCGTGCCCGCTCCGGAAGCCGACGTCGATGGCCCGCTGCAGTTCCAGGTCAGCGCCCTCGACTACTCGAGCTATCTCGGACGTCTTGGCATCGGCCGCATCCGCCGTGGCAAGTTGAAACCCGGCCAGGAAGTCGCCATTCTCAACGGCCCGCTGGCTCCCGGCCAGATCGCGCCCAAGGCGCGCATCGGCACGGTGCTCGGCTTCCACGGACTTGAACGCACGCCAGTCGAAATGGCAATGGCGGGCGACATCGTGCTGGTGACCGGTATCGACGACATGTCGATCGGCACCACGCTGGCTGCCGTCGAACATCCCGAGGCGTTGCCGCCGATCATGGTCGACGAGCCCACGCTGTCCATGTACTTCCAGGTCAACACGTCGCCGCTCGCGGGCCGCGAGGGCAAGTACGTCACGTCGCGCAATCTGCGTGATCGCCTGACCAAAGAGCTGCTGACCAACATGGCCATGCGCGTCGAAGACACGGGCGATACCGATTCGTTTCTGGTGTTCGGCCGCGGCGAACTGCATCTCACCATTCTCATCGAGAACATGCGCCGTGAAGGCTTCGAACTGGCGGTGTCGCGTCCGCGTGTCGTGATGCGCGAGATCGACGGCGTCACCTGCGAGCCTTACGAATCGTTGTCGGTGGACGTCGAGGAAGGCCACCAGGGCGCGGTAATGGAAGCGCTGGGCACGCGCCGCGCCGACTTGACCAACATGGAGTCCGACGGCCTTGGCCGCGCCCGGCTTGAATATCGCGTGCCGGCCCGCGGCCTGATCGGCTTCCAGGGCGAGTTCATGAACCTCACGCGCGGCACCGGCCTCATGAGCCACGTGTTCGATGGCTATGCCGAAGTGAAGGGTGAAATCCCCGATCGCCGCAACGGCGTGCTGATCTCCGCCGAGGATGGCCCGGCAGTGGCCTACGCCTTGTGGAAATTGCAGGATCGCGGCCGCATGTTCGTCTCGCCCGGCGAGGCGCTGTATGCGGGCATGGTGATCGTCATCCACAGTCGCGACAACGACCTCGTGGTCAACCCGATCAAGGGCAAGCAGCTCACCAATGTCCGCTCGTCGGGTACCGACGAAGCGGTGCGCCTGGTGCCGCCGATCGCGATGTCGCTCGAATACGCGGTGGAATTCATCGCCGATGATGAGTTGGTTGAAGTCACGCCGCAGTCCATCCGCATCCGCAAGCGTCACCTCAAAGAGCACGAACGCAAGAAGGCATCGCGCGAGGCCGCATAGTCGTTGACGAGGTGGCGATCACGCGGGCGGTGCTGTTCGACCTCGACGACACGCTCGTCGATCATCTGCATGCAAGCCATGCGGCGGTGGCCGGTGTGCGCGACCGCTTCGTGGCGCTGCAGGCACGCGAACTCGAGGCCATGGTCGCCGAGAACGATCGCCTGGTCGAGGCGCTGCACGCCGAGGTTGGGTTGGGGCGCCGCACTGCCGATCACGCCCGTATCGAGCGCTATCGGCAGCTCTTTGCCTTTGCCGGCGTCACCGACGCGCCCGCATCCGCCGCCGCCGAACTGCATCGGCGGATCTATCAATCGTCCCGCCGCGCGATTCCGGGCGCTGCTGCGCTGCTGGCGGCGTTGCAGGGCTGCGCGACGATTGCGATCGTCACCAACAACACGGTCGCCGAGCAGACGGAAAAGCTTGTCGCTTTCGATCTCGCGCGCTACGTCGATGCGCTGGTCACGTCAGAGGAGGTGGGCGTGGCGAAGCCGTCCGGCGTGATCTTTGCGCACGCCTTGGCCCGTTGCGGTTGCAACGCCGACTCCGCCGTCATGGTCGGCGACTCCTGGTGCAACGACGTGGTGGGGGCGCGGCGTGCAGGTATCCGGCCGCTCTGGTTCAATCGACGGGGCGCGTCGATCCCGGATCCTGCGGTGCTTGCATTGACTTCCCTCGAACCCACGGCGACGGTCGTTGACCGCATTCTTCACGGCTGATCCGGCGCCGCAGCGTGTCCTGTAGGCGAGGCTTCAGACTCGCATCGCACGCGAGGCTGAAGCCTCGCCTACCGAGCGTGCGTTGGGTTGCGCGAGGCTGAAGCCTCGCCTACCGAGCGTGCGTTGGGTTGCGCGAGGCTGAAGCCTCACTGCCCACGGGACGCGCAGCAGGTCGGGAGCGGTGCGCTTTGCCGTGCCCGCGCCTACACAGTAAACTGCGCAATAGCGCGCCATGTCCGAAACGATCGCCTACATCATCCTGCTGCTCCTCGCCGTCCTGGTGGTGCTGGCGTTCGCCGGTTTGCTGCGCGCCAATGCGGCGTCCGGCGCAGGCCATGCCGCTTTGCGCGACGCAGTGCGCGATGCGGCGGATTTGAAGGCGCGCCTGGATGCGCTCCTGGCGCAGGTCGCGCACGTGGAGACCGACATCCGGCAGGACCTGGCCATAGCCCGCAGCGAGCAGGCGACCACCGCCACTGGCCTGCGCACGGAGGTCGCCGGCTCCATCGGTCGCATGCGCGAGACCATGCAGCAGCAACTCACCGATACCTCCGGAATGCAGCTGCGGCAGTTGCAGGGCTTCGGCGAGCAGTTGCAGGCCCTGACGCGCTCGAACGAAATTCGCCTCGAAGCCGTCCGCGTCGCGGTCGAGCAGCGGCTGGAAGCATTGCGCGAAGACAACAGCGCCAAGCTGGAACAGATGCGTGCCACCGTCGACGAGAAGCTGCAGACCACACTCGAGACGCGGCTTGGTGCATCCTTCAAGATCGTGTCGGACCGGCTGGAACAGGTGCACAAGGGGCTGGGCGAGATGCAGGCGCTGGCCACCGGGGTGGGCGATCTCAAGCGCGTGCTCGCCAACGTGAAGACGCGCGGCACGTGGGGCGAGGTGCAATTGGCCACGCTGCTGGCGGACGTGCTGACGCCGCAGCAGTACGCCACCAATGTCATCACGGTGCCCGGCAGCAACCAACGCGTCGAATTCGCCATTCGCCTTCCGGGGCGCGGCACGGAAGGCGAGCCATGCTGGCTGCCGGTCGATGCCAAGTTTCCGCTGGAGGAATGGCAGCGGCTGCAGGACGCGCTGGAGCGAGCCGACATGCCGGGCGCAGACTTGGCGCGCAAGGCGCTGGCCGATCACCTGCGGGATGAGGCCAGGACGATTCGCGATGCCTACGTCGCGCCCCCCCACACGACCGATTTCGCGATCCTGTTCGTGCCTACCGAAGGCCTGTATGCAGAGATGATGGCGCGCCCGGGTTTCGCGGAGAGCCTGCAGCGCGACTTCCGCGTGACGCTTACCGGCCCCACCAATTTCCTGGCGCTGCTCAACAGTCTGCAGATGGGTTTTCGCACACTGGCCATCGAACAGCGCTCGAGTGAAGTGTGGCGGGTCCTGGGCGCAGTCAAGACCGAGTTCCTCAAGTTCGGCGACGTGATGGGCAAGGTGAAGGACAAGCTCGACCAGGCTGGACGCACGCTGGACGAAGCGCGCGGCAAGACCACCACCATTGCGCGCAGGTTGCGCGACGTCGAAGCCATCCCGGAACTGGACGCGGATCAACTGCTGGGCGTGTCGGTGCAGCCCGGGCTCGACGAACTGCCGCCGAACGACGCGAAGTAGGCGGACAGGTCCGATCATGTTCACGACATTGCGTCGGTGGCGCCAGCAGCAGGTGCTGAAATCGCAGGCGATTCCCGAAGCACTATGGCGGGACGCGCTCGAGACACTGCCGTTTCTCGCGATGTACAACGACGCAGAACTGGTCCGGTTGCGCGAGAAGGTGGTGCTGTTCCTGGATGCCAAGAGCGTGGTCGGCGCCCGTGGACACCACGTCACGCCGCGACAGCGCGTGGTGATCGCGCTGCAGGCCTGCGTGCTCGTGCTCAATCTCGACCTTGCGTTCTATGACGGCTGGGAGAACGTGGTCGTCTATCCGGACGAATTCGTTCCCGGCTGGGAGTGGGAGGACGAGGCCGGCGTCGTGCATACCAACAACGAGCCGATCGCCGGCGAGGCCATGGAAGGCGGTCCGGTGGTGCTGTCGTGGGCCGACGTGGAGGCGAGCCAGGACTGGAATACTTCCGGCATGAACCTCGCCATTCACGAATTCGCACACAAGATCGACATGCGCAACGGGGCGGCCAACGGTTGCCCGCCGTTGCCCGCCGAGATGCCGCCCAACTTATGGAAGAAGGCGATGCTGTCGGCCTATGAGCACTTCCAGGACCGCGTGACGCGCGACGATCGGACATCCATCGATCCCTACGCTGCGGAGAGCCCGGCCGAATTCTTCGCGGTGCTGTCCGAAGTATTCTTCGTCGATCCGCTGCTGCTGAAGCACGAATATCCGGGCGTGTACCAGCAGTTCGCGCGGTTTTACCGGCAGGAGCCGGCCACGCGCGCCACGTTGCTGCTGGACGATTGACCGCGTTGCCGGTCGCGGATATCCCCACGCCATTTGCAGGCGAGGCTGCAGAGGTGGTGGCGTTACGATTTCCGCCACGAGGCTGAAGCCTCGTCTACTTCGTGGTGGCGTTACGCCAATGGTGGACGCAACGCTGACTTCGGACGAAAGGCGCGACAGACTTCCTCATGCGTCTCGATGTACGGGCCGCCGATCAGGTCGATGCAGTAGGGCACGGCAGGGAAGACGCCGTCCAGCGTTTCCTTGATTGCCTTCGGTTGTCCCGGCAGATTGAGGATCAGCGCGCTGCCGCGGATCACGCCTACCTGCCGCGACAGGATGGCCGTGGGCACGTACTTGAGGCTGACCTGGCGCATCTGTTCCCCGAACCCGGGCAGCACCTTGTGGGCGATGGCAAGCGTGGCTTCCGGCGTCACGTCGCGCAGCGCGGGACCGGTGCCGCCCGTCGTCAGCACGAGGTGGCAGCCGGCGACATCCACCAGCTCGACCAGCGTGCGCTCGATCAATGCCTGTTCGTCGGGAATGAGTCGTTGCGCCATGCGCCAGGGCGACTTCAACGCGGCCGTGAACCAGGCATCGAGCCCGGGCAGCCCCTTGTCTTCGTAGACGCCGCTGCTGGCGCGGTCGGAGATCGAAACGAGTCCGATCACCAATGGCGCGGGGTCCACGCCGGGTGGGATGCGTGTCATGGCGCATCCGGATCGGGTGGCGGCATGGTCAACGCCTTCTTCAATGCGCGAAACAACTCGCGATAGCGGTGGGGCGGGCCGCCGCGTCCGCGTTCGGTGCGGGCCTCGCGGACGAGCGCCGCCAGCGCAACGCGATCGGCCTCCGGGTGCTCCGCCAGCAGCGCATCGAGTTCGGCGTCGTC
>JANNKR010000062.1:0-74861 GCA_031396395.1 Betaproteobacteria bacterium | reverse complement strand
GCGTTCGACCCGGGCGACCCCGCGCATCCCAGGTATCCGGCGCGCTTCGAAATCGATTATTCGCGCTGCATCTTCTGCGGGCTGTGCGTCGAGGCCTGTCCGGAGGATGCCATCCGGATGGTCAAGGAAACACCGGCGCTGACGTCGGGCGACCGCGACCACATGTGGCTCAACCTGACCGAACTCATCAGCTGGAGCCCCCATAGCGATGTGGCGAAGCCCTATCCACCGCGCGATGCGGCGGCTGGTGGGGTCGCGCCGCGCGATGTGGCGGCAAAACTTGGCGCGCTGCGCGATGGTGCGACCGACCCAGGCGCGCTGCCTGACACCACCGGCACGACGGGGAGGGCGTCGTGATCGACACCATCCTTGCCAACCTGGATACGGCGCTGCTCTACGTATTCGCGCTGTCCGCCCTGGTGGGCGCAGTGCTGATGCTTGTGCTGCGCCATCCGATGCAGGTGGCGATGGCGCTCATCTCGACGATGGTCTTCCTGGGCGGCATCTATGGGCTCCTCGGCGTGCACTTCATTGCCGCGTTCCAGGTGCTGATCTACGTCAGCGCAGTGATGGTGTTCATGGTCTACGTGATCATGCTGCTGGACGTGCGCGACGCGTCGTTCACCCACCGTTTCTCGGGCTGGATGCTTCCCGGCGCGGCGGTCGGCATGCTGCTGCTTGCGGCACTCGGATATGGGCTTCTGCTGGGTGTCGACCGCGTCGCGAGCGCCACGCCGTCGTTCGGACTGGCCGAGTTCGCCGCCGCCTTCCTGTCCGAGTACTGGTTCCAGTTCGAGCTCACCTCCGTGCTGCTGGTCGTTGCGGTCGTCGCGGCGCTGGCGGTGATCAAGGGCAGCCGGGGGCGCGACCGTGGATAGGTTGCAGATCCTGCTGCTGCTCGCCATGGCCCTGTTCACGCTGGGTCTCGCCGGCGTCATCGTCCGCCGCAACCTGCTCGTCATGCTGATGTGCATGGAACTCATGTTGAACGGCGTGAACCTGTCGCTCGTCGCCTTCGCTCAGCAGACCGGCACCATGGCCGGTGCCGTGCTGGTCTTCCTGATCTTCGTCGTGGCGGCAGCCGAGATTGCGATCGCCATTCCCATCGTGCTGGTGCTCGTCCGCCAGCGCCGCACGCTGGACGCGGATGCGTACACGGACCTGAACGGATAGCCGCGATGCTGCTCACGCTGATTGTCCTGCTGCCGCTCGCCGGGTTCCTGGCGAACGGCCTCCTGGGCAACCGCCTCGGGAAGCCGTTTGTCACGGTGGTGGGGTGCGGACTGCCGATCGTCGCTTTCGGTCTCGCGGTCAAGTCCTTCCTCGACCTGCTGGCCGGCGGCGGCGCGCCCATTGTCGAAACCGCGTTCACGTGGGCGCGTATCGACGGGTATGCCTTCGACATCGCATTCTGGTTCGATCGCCTCAGCGCCGTGATGGTGCTCATCGTCACCGGTGTGGGTTCGCTGATCCACGTCTACTCGACCGGCTACATGAAGGAAGACAAGAGTTACGCGCGGTTCTTTGCCTACCTCAACCTCTTCCTTTTCTTCATGCTGCTGCTGGTGCTCGGCCGCTCGTTGCTCGTCCTGTTCGTGGGCTGGGAAGGGGTCGGACTCGCGTCGTACCTGTTGATCGGCTTCTGGTTCGAGGAAGCCGACAACGCGCGCGCGGGCAAGAAGGCTTTCGTCACCAACCGGATCGGCGACGCCGGGTTCCTGCTTGGCATGTTCCTGCTGTACTGGGCGACCGGGACGCTCGAGATGGACCGGATCAATGCTGCGTTCACGGGGCCGGTCGCCCCGGCTGTGTCGGCGAGCCTGGTCGGTATCCTTCTCTTCATCGGTGCCACCGGCAAGTCGGCGCAGATTCCGCTGCATGTCTGGCTGCCTGATGCCATGGCCGGGCCCACGCCGGTGTCGGCGCTGATCCATGCGGCAACGATGGTCACCGCCGGCGTGTACCTGGTGGCGCGGATGTCGGGTGTCTACGCGCAGGCGGAGGCGGCGTCGCAGGTCGTGGCCATGGTCGGCGTGGCCACCGCCTTCTTCGCAGCCACCATTGCCGTGGTGCAGACCGACATCAAGAAGGTGCTGGCGTACTCGACCATCTCGCAGCTTGGCCTCATGTTCGTCGCGCTCGGCGTCGGCGCCTACAGCGTCGCGATTTTCCACGTCTACACGCACGCGTTCTTCAAGGCCTGCCTGTTCCTTGGCGCCGGCAGCGTCATCCACGCGCTCTCCGGCGAACAGGATGTGCGCAGGATGGGGGGATTGGCGCGGAAGATTCCTGTCACCTTCGTCACGTTCGTGGTGGCCACCGCCGCGATCGCCGGCATTCCGCCGCTGGCCGGCTTCTTCTCGAAGGACGAGATCCTCTGGTTCGCGTTCGCCAGCAGCCGCGGCGGCGCACCCTGGCTCTGGGCGGTCGCTTCCGCCACTGCGCTGCTGACGTCCTTTTACATGTTCCGCCTGGTCTGGCTCACGTTCCTCGGCAAATCGCGGATGGAGCCGGAGGTGGAGCACCATGTGCACGAGTCGCCATGGTCGATGACGGGCGTGCTGGCAGTGCTGGCCGCGCTCTCGGCCGTCGGCGGCTTCCTGTCGCTGCCGCACTTCCTCGAGCCGATGCTGCCGCTGCCGCGGGTGCCCGAACACCTGCACCACTTCGAGACGCCGCTGCTCGTAGGCTCCATCCTGATCGCGTTTGCGGGACTGGCCGGCGCTGCGTACTTCTTCGGCAACGGTGCCGCCCGCGCGACGCGCGTGCGCGAGCGCTTTGGCGGACTGCATCGCCTGCTCGCCGGCAAGTACTTCATCGACGAACTCTACGAGCGTATGCTGGGCAGGCCGCTGACCTGGATCTCGGAACACGTCTTCCTGCGCACCGGTGACAGGATGCTGTTCGACGGCACGTTGCATGGACTGGCCGGACTCGCGCGGCGAACGGCGGGCGTGTTCTCCCGCGTACAGACCGGCAACCTCCATCTCTACGCATTCCTCGTGGTCGCGGGCATGGCGATCAGCCTGGCCTGGAGTTTCCGCCATGGGTGATGCGATGCTGCTCAACCTCGTCCTGTTCCTGCCGGTGGCGGGGATCGCGCTGCTGGTGCTGGTTCCCGCGCGGTCAGAGGGCGCGATCCGCTGGGTGACATTCTGGGTGATGGTCGTGCAGTTCGCCGCGACCGTCGTGCTCTACGTCCACTACGACGCCGCCGTCGCCGGGCTGCAGTTCGAGACGAGGATCCCGTGGATTCCGGCGTGGGGCGTGTATTACCTCATCGGTTTGGACGGCTACAACGTCCTGCTGGTGTTGCTGACCGCGTTCCTGGGCCCGCTGGTCGTGGCTGGGTCGTTCAGCGCAATCACCAAGGACGTCAAGCTCTTCTACGCGATGGTGTTCCTGATCCAGTTCGCGATGCTGGGCACGTTCGTCGCGCAGGACCTCTTCGTGTTCTACCTGTTCTGGGAGACGATGCTGATCCCGATGTTCCTCATCATCGGCATCTGGGGCGGCGAGCGCCGCATTTACGCGACGATCAAGTTCTTCCTCTACACGGCATTCGGCAGCATCCTGATGCTGGCGGCGGTGATCTACCTCGTCTATTCGCTGCAGACCACGACCGGCGTGACCTCGTTCGCCTTCGCTGATCTGTACCGGACGGAGCTTCCGCTGTCGGTGCAGCTCGTGCTGCTGTCTGCCTTCGGGCTTTCCTTCGCGATCAAGGTGCCGATCGTGCCGTTTCACACGTGGTTGCCCGATGCTCACGTCGAGGCGCCGACTGCAGGCTCCGTGATCCTCGCCGGCGTGCTGCTGAAGATGGGTACCTATGGCTTCATGAAGCTCGGCTTCCCGCTCTTCCCCGATGCCACGCGCTATCTCGCGCCGCTGGTCATGGCGCTGGCCGTGGTCAGCATCATCTATGGCGCCTGCCTGGCGCTGGTGCAAAACGACATCAAGAAGATCATCGCCTACTCGTCGATCAGTCACCTGGGTTACGTGATGCTGGGCCTCATCAGCCTCGACCTGATCGGCATCCAGGGGGCGATCATCCAGATGGTCAGCCATGGCCTCACGGCGGCCGGTCTCTTCCTGCTGGTGGGGATAATCTACGAGCGGTGCCATACGCGCGAGCTTGCCGCCTATGGCGGCCTCGCCAAAATCCTTCCCGTCTACGCGGTGTTCTTCATGATCCTGACGCTGGCGTCGATCGGCTTGCCGACCACCAGCGGCTTCACCGGCGAGTTCCTGGTTCTGCTGGGCGCATTCAAGGCGGCGTGGCCGCTGTACGTGCAGGGTGACACGCTCCCTCTCGTCCTCGCGGCGGGCGCCGTGCTCGGCGTGGTGCTGGGCGCGCTCTACATGCTGCGCTTTGCGCAGAGTTTCCTGTTCGGCAAGGCGAAGGTGCCGCACGAACCGGTTACTGACCTCAACCTGCGCGAACAGCTGATCCTGGCCGCCATCGTCGCCGCCGTGTTCGCACTCGGGCTCTATCCGGACGAGCCGCTGTCCAAGACCGAACTCGCGGCCAGGGACTTCCAGCAGCGCGTGACCAGCGTGGCGATCCCCGGAGGCGCACGATGAACTGGCTTGCCGTACTTACTGCCCTGGCGCCGGAAAGCGTGCTGCTCGGCGGCATCATCGTGCTGATCGGCGCGGAGATCGTAGCACCACGCGCCCAAGCCGCGCTGACACTCTCGCTCGTCACGGTGGCAGCAGCAGTGGTGGCGGCGTCTTTCCTGTACGCCAGCGGATATGTGGCCACGCCGTTCCCCGGCCACTACTCGATCGCGCCGGCGGGATCGCTGGCCAAGGCCATCGTGCTGTCGCTGGCATTGCCGGTGCTGCTGTTGTCGCGTGACGATTTCAGCGATGACGGCCAGTTCCACATCCTGGTGCTCTCCTCGCTCTACGGATTCTGCCTGCTGCTCTCCGCTGACAGTTTCCTCACGCTCTTCCTCGGGCTCGAGATCATGGCGCTGCCCGTGTACGTGCTGGTGCTGCTTGCCTTCAAGCGGCCCGAGAGTCCCGAGGCAGCGTTGAAATACCTGATCCTGGGCGGCACCGCGACGGCGATGTTCCTGATGGGCGTTTCATTGCTCTATGGCGGCAGCGGCACGCTGGCGATCTCGGCCTTTTCCGCAGGCCTGCGTTCGGCCGACACGATGGCCACCGCCGGGGTGACGCTGGTCCTGCTGGCGTTCTTCCTCAAGGCAGCGATCGTGCCATTTCATGCCTGGGCGCCCGATGCCTACGAAGGGGCCAGCATTCCGGTCACCGCCTACATGGCAACGATCATCAAGGCCGGTGTACTGCTGGCCGCCTTGCGGCTCTTCGGCACGGAGGTCGTGTCGCGTCCCACTGTCGATCTGCTTGCCGTGCTGCCATTGGTCTCGATCGTGTGGGGCAACCTGGCGGCCATGCGGCAGACCAGTTTTCGACGGATGATCGCGTACTCGTCGATCGCGCATGCCGGCTACCTGTTCTACGCGTTCCTGGGCGATGGCGATGGTCGCTTCCAGGCGGTGCTGTTCTACCTGCTGGCCTATGGCCTGATGAACCTGCTCGCCTTCGCGTCGCTGCCCCGCGGGGACGACGACGCCACCCGGGACCGACTTGACCACCTGAAGGGATTGTTCCAGCGCAACCCGTTCGGCGCGTTGATGATCGGCATGGCGATGCTGTCGCTGGCCGGCATACCGCCGTTCCCGGGCTTTGTCGCCAAGTTCCTGATCTTCAAGAACGTGATCGCAGCCGGTTACACGACCTATGCCGTGCTGGGCCTCGTCGGCAGCTATCTCGGGATCTACTTCTACCTGCGGGTGATCCAGCTGATGTTCATGAGCCCGGATGCCATTGCAACGGGGCGATCGGGCTACAGCGGCGCCGTCGCGGGTGCGAGTGGAATCTGCCTTCTGGCGGTCATCGCCATCACCGTGTTTCCCGGCTGGGTGATGGGGCGGCTATAGCGGGGCTGCCGTCAGACGCATGCCCGCCGCACCGCCGGTTATCACGTTCCGGCCCGCTTCGCCACCGGCGAGTACATATCCAGCACCTGCAGTCGCGTCCCCTGCAAGCGTTCGGACACGACACCCAGCATCCGGTACATCAGCGCAAAGCCGAAGGACGTATCCTTGCGGCAGGCCTCGAGCAATGCCCCGCCGTCGAAGGCCAGCGCCTGCGTGTGTTCGAGCGCGCGCGCCTGGAAATGCTTGCCCCGGCCCATCAGGATGGCCGACCATCCGAGTTCATCGCCCGCGCTCAACGTCTGCACGCGAAACGTCTGGTCCGGCGCCTCGATCTCGAGCGCCACGCGCCCAGCGACGATCAGGTAGAACTCATGGCATTCGTCGCCTTCGTGGAAGATCACCTGGTCGCGTGCGAAGTCCACTTCCTTCGCCATGCTCGTGAGCATCTCGATGTGCGCGGTCTGGAATTCCTCGACAAACGGGTGCCTCTGCAGCAGTGTTACGACGGCGTCCCTCATGACAGCTCACCATCCTTTCGTGTGCCTGGCCGCAGGGTCATGGTGCCACTGCAGACGGCGTTTCATGTCGTGTAGCCGGGCTCGTACATGTGCGACCTGACGAATTCGAGCAGATTGGCCGGTTCCGGGATGCCGGCCAGGCCCTCGCGCAAGGCGAGCGCCGCGACGGCTGCTGCAATGTGTGCCGAAACGTCACGGACGTTCTTCAATGGTGGAAACAGGCTGCCCTGGGCCAGATCCTCCGCCGTCACCTGGGCTGCGAGCGTGCGCGCCGCGGCCATGAACATGGACTCGGTCACGCGTGAGGAGCGGGACACGATTACGCCAAGGCCCATGCCGGGAAAGATGTAGGAGTTGTTACCCTGGCGCGGCACGAAGGTCTTGTTGCCCAGCGTGACCGGCGGGAAGGGCGAGCCGCACGCAAAGAGCGCCCGACCGTCCGACCATCGATAGGCCTCTTCCGCCGTGCACTCGGACTTGGACGTAGGATTCGACAGCGCAAACACCATCGGCCGGGTGTTGATCGCCGCCATCGTGCGCACGATCTCCTCGGTGAACGCGCCGCCGACCGCGGCGACCCCGATGATGGCGGTGGGCCGCAGCGCCTTGACGGCCTCCAGCAATGTGCCCGCCGGTGCGTGTTCGTGGGCAAAAGGTTGCTTGTGCGCCGCCAGTCCTGTGCGCGCCCGAATCACCAGCCCCTTCGAGTCGAACAACCAGCAGCGGCGCCGCGCCGATGCCTCGTCGAGACCTTCGGCGACCATTGCGGCCACCACCAGTTCGGCGATGCCGGTCGCGGCTTCGCCGGCCCCCTGGAACAGCAGGGTCTGCTCGCCGAGCGTGCCGCCCGTGACCCGCAGTCCGGACAGGACACCGGCAAGCGCGACTGCGGCCGTGCCCTGGATGTCGTCGTTGAACGTGGGGATCCGGTCGCGATAGCGCTCCAGCAAGCGGAACGCGTTGTGGTTGGCAAAATCCTCGAACTGGATCACGACGCCGGGAAAGATCTCGCGCGCCGCGGTGACGAACTCCTCGACCAGCGCGTCGTATTCGGCGTCGCGCAATCGTGGCTGCTGCAGCCCGAGATAGAGTGGATCCGTCAACAGCGCAGGATTGTTGGTGCCGACATCGAGCAGGACCGGCAGGCAGGCGGTGGGAGGCACGCCCGCGCAAGCTGTGTAGAGCGACAACTTGCCGACCGGGATGCCCATTCCGTTGGCCCCGAGGTCGCCCAGGCCGAGGATGCGCTCGCCATCGGATATCACTATGATCGCGACGTCGCGGCGCGGCCAGTTGGCAAGCACCTCCTTGATGCGTCCGCGATCCTTGGCCGTGACGAAGATGCCTCGTGGCCGCTGGAAGATATGGCCGAACTGCTGGCAGGCGAGACCCACGGTGGGTGTGTAGACGATCGGCGTCGTTTCGTCGGGATAGTCCATCAGGATGCGGAAGAACAGGGACTCGTTGCGGTCGTGCAACGCCGTCAGGTTGATGAACTTCTCGAGATCCGAAGTCTTGCGACGGAAATTCTCCAGGACGCGCGCGACCTGCTCATCCTGCGTGCAGACGTGCGGGGGAAGGAGACCGCGCAGGCCAAATGCATCGCGCTCCGCTTCGGTGAAGGCCGTCCCCTTGTTGAGCACCGGATCCTGCAGCAGCCGCATGCCGCGCAATTCCGTTACCGCCTGCGTCGTTGATCCAGGCTCTCCTTGCAGCATGACGATTCCTCCCGATGTCTTGTTGCGCGCGGCATCGCGACCGCTGCGCCTGGGGTCAGATAGCCTCGGGCACCATCTTGATGGCGCCGCATGGACATTCCGACACGCAAATGCCACATCCCTTGCAGTAGTCGAAGTTGAACTCGAAGCGCTGGCCCGGACCCAGCTTGATCACCGCGTTGTCCGGACACACGCCGTAACAGTTGTCGCACTCGAAGCAGTTGCCGCAGGACAGGCACCGGCGCGCCTCGAACAGCGCGTTGGTCTCGTCGAGTCCGCTGACCACCTCGTCGAAAGTGGACGTGCGGCGGGCGAGCTCGAGCATCGGGCGCACGGTTTTGGGTGCGTCGCTGTAGTACCACGGGTTGAGCTTCTCGAACGTGGCCAGCGCGTGCTTGGGCGCCGGCGCATACTCCGCTCCGGACAACCACGCATGGATGTTGCGTGCGGCCTTCTTGCCGTGGCCGACCGCGACGGTCACCGTGCGCTCCGACGGCACCATGTCGCCGCCGGCGAAAATGCCGGGGTAACCGGTCATCATGTTCGGTGCCACCTGCACGGTACCCTCGTTGATGGCGAGTCCCGGCACCCCCTCGAGCAGCGAGAGGTCGACGTCCTGGCCCAGCGCCAGAATCAGCGAGTCGGATTCGAGCGTCTCGAACTCGCCGGTCGGCTGTGGAAAGCCCTGTGCGTCGAGCGCCATCTTTTCCACCGTCAGCGTGCCTTCGTCGGCCATGTTCTTGATCGTCGACAGCCACTTGATCAGGACGCCTTCCTGCAGCGCCTCTTCCACTTCGAAATCGTGGGCGGGCATCTTCTCGCGGGTCCGGCGGTACACGATGATGGCCTCGGACGCGCCCAGCCGCTTCGCAGTACGCGCCACGTCCAGCGCAGTGTTGCCGCCGCCGTAGACGACCACGCGGCGGCCGAGCATCGGCTTCTCCTCGTTTTCCATGCTGCGCAGCACCGCCACGGCATCCAGCATGTGCGCAGCCTCGCCGGCCGGGATATAGGCACGCTTGGCGATGTGGGCACCGACCGCAAGGAACGCGGCATCGAAGTTGCCGGCGCCCATCGTCTCGAGGATGTTCGTGACCTTGGTGTTCAGTTCGAGTTCGACGCCAAGGTCGAGGATGCGCCTGACCTCGGCATCGAGCACATCCCGCGGCAGCCGGTACTTGGGGATGCCGAAGCGCATCATGCCGCCGGCAAAGGGTCCGGCCTCGACGATTTTCACGGCGTGTCCCAATCGCCGCAAGTGGTAGGCGGCCGAGAGCCCCGACGGACCTGCGCCGACGATCAGGACGCGCTTGCCGGTCGCAGCGGCCGGCGCGTCGAACTTCCAGCCGCGCCTGATCGCCTCGTCGCCGAGAAATCGCTCGACGGAATTGATGCCGACCGCCTCGTCCAGCTTGCCGCGGTTGCACGCCCCTTCGCACGGGTGATAGCACACGCGACCCATGATGGCCGGCAGCGGATTGTCCAGTGTCAGCGCCCGCCACGCCGCTTCGTAGTCGCCTGATTCCGCGTGAAACAGCCAACCCTGGATGTTCTCGCCCGCCGGACAGGCGTGGTTGCAGGGCGGCAGCAGGTCGACGTACTGCGGCCGGTTCGTGCGCCATGCGCCCGTCTTGTTGGCCAGGCTGGATCCGGCATCCAGCGTGATGGCGTAGGGTTTGTCCAAGCAGATCTCCTAGGGCAGCAGGCCGAACCTGGCGATGTTGTGATCCGCCATCTTCTGTATCCGGGCAATGCGCTCATGGTCGGGTGTCTTGCCGAAGAGGTGAGCGAAGCGCTTCTGCAGCTTGAGGTACTCGGTCACGGGGACCTGGTGGCGGATGTGCGTGCGGTCCGTGATTTCGCCGTGATGGGCTTCGAACAGGGGAAAGAGGCCGGTTTCGACCGCCAGCCGCGCCACCTTGATCGTGTCTTCCGGCGCCGAACCCCAGCCGAGAGGGCAGGGCACGAAGATATGGATGTAGCGCGCGCCCTCGATGCTCATCGCGTGGGTCACCTTGCGCTCCAGGTCGCGCAGGTTGGATACGCTGGCGGTGGCGACGTACGGAATGTTGTGTGCCATGGCGATCAGTGGCACGTTCTTCCCGGTACCGAAGACATTGCCAGGGCGCGGCCCGAGGGCCGGCGTCGTGGCGGTGCGCGCTGCCGGCGGCGTGGCGCTCGAGCGCTGCACCCCGGTATTCATGTAGGCCTCGTTGTCGTAGCAGATGTAGAGCACGTCGTCGTTGCGCTCGAACATGCCGGAGAGGCAGCCGAAGCCGATGTCGGTCGTCCCGCCATCGCCGCCCTGGGCGATGACCCGCACGCCCTTGTGTCCCAGCGCCCGCTGCGCCGCGGCGACGCCGGAGGCCACGGCAGCGGCATTGCCGAAGAGCGAGTGGATCCATGGCAGCTGCCAGGACGTTTCCGGATAGGGCGTTGAGAACACCTCCAGGCAACCCGTGGCGTTGACGGCGATCAGCTGGTTGTTGGTGGCGCGCATCGCGGCATCGATCGCGTAACGCGCACCCAGCGCTTCACCGCAGCCCTGGCAAGCCCGGTGCCCGGAATTGAGCGAATTGGTGCGCCGCATATCCGCCTGCACGGTGCGCTCGTCCGCGGCGAGAAGCCGGTTGCCGATGGTGAACGTACCGGTCTGGTAGAACTTGATTTGCGCTTTCACGATGCTTCTCCGGAGATCAGCCGATGCCCGAGGCGACCGTGCCGATGCGGCGAAGGATCGCCTCCGCCGTCGGCCCCGTGCGGCGCGTTGCGCTCTCGCGTTCGAGCTCGAAGCTCACCACGTCGGCATTCAGGTCGAGGAATGTGACCTGCTCGAGTTCGTCGCGTCCGGCGTCCTCGAACAGGCGCGTGAGCGACGTGCGCGTGATGGCCCGCCCGCCCAGTCCTGCGATGACGGTGTAGCCGCGCAGGGCGATACCCGACAGCGACTTGCGCACACCGTCGGACAGGATGCCGCCCATCCCCACGGCGAGGCATTTTTCCAGCACGACCACGCGTTTCGCATGTTGCAGAGCCTCGCGGAGCACTGCGAGCGGGAAGGGCCGGAACGAGCAGATCGAAATTGAGCCGATGCGCACGCCGCGCTCGCGCATCTCGTCGACGACCACCTGCACCGTGCCATTGACCGAGCCCAGCGCCACCACGATCGTCTCCGCGTCCTCGGTGCGATACGTGCGGATGAGTCCGCCCGAATCGCGGCCGAACTGCGTCTTGAACTGGCCGGCCAGCTCCGGGATGAGCTGCAAAGCGCGAAGCTGCTTGTGGTGCTGCAGGTAGCGCACTTCGGTGAAGGCTTCGGGTCCTACCAGCGCGCCGATGCTGACCGGGTCGGCGGGGTCGAGGATCTGCCGCGGCTGGTAGCCGGGCAGGAACGCATCGACCTGCTCCTGCGTCGGCATGTCGACGCGGTCGTAGGCATGGGTCAGGATGAAGCCATCCATGCATACCATCACCGGGCACGACAGTTCTTCGGCGAGACGGAAGGCCTGGATGTGCAGGTCGAGCGCCTCCTGGTTGTCTTCCGCAAACAGCTGGATCCAGCCCGCGTCCCGCATCGACATGCTGTCGGAGTGGTCGTTCCAGATGTTGATGGGACTGCCGATGGCGCGATTGCCGATCGTCATTACGATCGGCAAGCCCAGGCCGGAGGCGTTGTAGACGGCTTCGGCCATGAACAGCAGCCCCTGGCTGCTGGTGGCCGTGTAGGTGCGAACGCCCGCCGCCGAAGCACCGATCGCCACCGACATCGCGGCGAACTCGGACTCGACGTTGATGAACTCGCAGTTGACGAGTTCGCCGGCCTTCACCATCTCGCCCAGTCCCTCGACGATGTGCGTCTGCGGCGTGATCGGGTAGGCGCAGATGACCTGCGGCCGGCACAAGGCGACCGCTTCGGCCACGGCGCGCGAACCTTCCATTTGTCTAAGCATCGCTGGTCTCCAGCGTCTGGGTGGCGATGGCGAAGGCCTCGGTGGCGGCGGCCACATTCTTCTCTGCGATCGCGGGAGGGAACTTCTGACGGATCGCGGCGATGACGGAGGCCAGGGCAATCACGCCGGTGACCGCGGCAAAGCCCCCCAGGAGCGCGGCGTTGGGCACGGCACGGCCGACGTGCTTCAGCGCGAGATCCGTGGCCGGCAACGTGATCAGCCGATAGTGCTGGACGCCGCGCACGAAGCCGCCAAGTCCCAGCTTGTCGACGCTGTGCGCCGAGTTGAGAAGGATGGTGCCGCGCGCTGCCAGGCCCTCGAACAGGTCAACCTGGTGGAGCAGCGTAGGGTCCTGGATGATCAGCGCATCGGGCTGCAGCACCGGCTCGCGCAGCCGGATCTCCTTGTCGTCGATGCGGCAGAACGCCATCACCGGCGCGCCCATGCGCTCCGACCCGAAGCTGGGGAAGGCCTGCGCGAAGCGACCCTCGAGGAAGGCGGCCACCGACAGCATCTCGGCGCCGGAAACCACGCCCTGGCCGCCGCGGCCATGGATACGAATCTGGAACATCGGAAGTCTCCCGCCGCGCCTGCGTTGCTGCCAATAGCGCCTGGATCATTCTCGCCGGATTGCCGTCCGCTACCTTGATGCAGGTCAAGACTCGCTTGCGCCCGGGGCGATACGTTGCTGTCCTGGGGGCACGGCTCTTTCGGGCCGCCGCGGACGCAGCGATGTTCGGAGGGCGCCACCGTCCGCACGGCCGCAGTCCGGAGCACGCAACAAGGGGAGCGCACGATGGAGCGAAGCAGCCCGCTGATCGCCGGTGTCGGCCTGGCCGACCGGACGCGCAAGAGCCGGTGGCCGGCAAGGCTCGACCTGACGCAAAGTGTCACCGGCCTCCTGCTGGCGCTCTTCATGTGGGGCCACATGTTCTTCGTGTCGTCCATCCTGATCAGCAAGGATGCGATGTGGACCGTCACCCGGGCCTTCGAGGGCTACTTCATCTTCGGCCGGTCCTACCCGTGGATCGTGTCGCTGGTGGTGGCGGTGATCATCACGCTTCTGGTCGTGCATGCCGCGCTCGCGGTGCGCAAGTTCCCCGGCAACTATCAGCAGTTCCACACCCTGCGGGGCCACATGCGGATGATGAAGCACGAGGACACGACGCTGTGGTTCTGGCAGGTGGCCACGGGCTTCGCGTTGTTTTTCCTAGCGTCGGTGCATCTCTACATCATGCTCACGCGGCCCGACCGGATCGGGCCCTTCGAGTCCGCCGACCGGGTCTGGAGCGACCACATGTGGCCGCTCTACATCGTGCTCCTGCTGGCGGTCGAGCTGCACGGCGGTATCGGGCTCTATCGCCTGGCGGTGAAATGGGGCAGTTTCGCGAGTGCTGACCCGGCGGCCATGCGCCGTCGGCTCAAGCGCCTCAAATGGGCGATCACGGCGTTCTTCCTGGTGCTGGGCTTCACGACGCTCGCCGCCTACATGAAGATCGGCATCGAGCACCGGGACCGCTACGGCGAGCCCTACGTGCCCACGTTTTTGCAGACGACGCCACCACCGGCAACGCCCGGCGCGGGCAGCGGCGGTCCGCGCCCATGAAAATCATCTATACCGATGTACTGGTGATCGGCGGTGGCCTGGCCGGACTGCGCATGGGCATCGGCGCGAAGCGGCGCGGTCACGATGTGGTGATCCTTTCGCTGGTGCCGCCCAAGCGCTCGCACTCGGCGGCGGCACAGGGCGGCATGCAGGCAAGCCTCGGCAACGTGATCAAGGGGCAGGGCGACAACGAGGACGTACATTTCGAGGACACGGTGCGCGGCAGCGACTGGGGCGCCGACCAGCGGGTTGTGCGGATGTTCGTCAATACGGCACCCAAGGCCGTGCGTGAGCTTGCCGCGTGGGGTGTCCCATGGAGCCGCGTACAGAAGGGCGACCGCGACGTCATCATCAACGGCGCGAAGGTCACGATCACCGAGCGCGACGAGGCCCATGGCCTGGTGGCGCAACGCGATTTCGGCGGGACGAAGAAGTGGCGTACCTGCTACGTCTCGGACAGTACCGGTCATGCCATGCTCAATGCAGTCAGCGACCAGGCGATCGCGCATTCGATTCCTGTCCATGAGCGCATGGAAGCGCTGACACTCATTCATGAGGCAGGACGCTGCCACGGCGCCATCGTGCGCAACCTGGTGACGGGTGAACTCGTCGCCTATGTGGCCAAGGCCACGGCGATCGCCAGCGGCGGGGCCGGGCGGCTGTATCGCGCCACGACCAACGCGGTGATCTGCGAGGGTATCGGCACCGCCATCGCGCTCGAGACGGGTGTGGCCACTCTCGGCAACATGGAGGCCGTCCAGTTCCACCCTACCACCATCTTTCCGGCGGGCATCCTGGTCACGGAAGGGTGCCGCGGCGACGGCGGGCTGCTGCGCGACGTCGATGGCAAGCGCTTCATGCCGGACTACGAGCCGGAGAAAAAGGAGTTGGCGTCGCGCGACGTCGTGGCCCGGCGCATGGAGGAGCACATTCATGCCGGCAAGGGCGTCAAGTCCCGCTTCGGCGAACACCTGTGGCTTGACATCACGCTGCTGGGCGCGGCGCATATCGACCGCAACCTGCGCGAGGTGAAGGATATCTGCCGCTACTTCCTCGGCATCGACCCGGTCAAGGACTGGATCCCGGTGCGGCCCGCGCAGCACTACACGATGGGCGGTGTCCGGACGAACCCTACCGGCGAGAGCCCGACGCTGCGGGGTCTCTTCGCCGCGGGGGAGGCGGCCTGCTGGGACATGCACGGGTTCAACCGCCTGGGCGGCAATTCGGTCGCGGAGACCGTGGTTGGCGGCATGATCGTTGGCGAATTCATCGGCGATTTCTGCGATCGCCCGGAAAACAGCATGGAGCTCTCGACCGCCCTGATCGGTGAGTTCCTGCACCGGGAACAGGCGAGGATCGACTGGCTCATCGATGGCGGCGGGAAAGAGGAGGCCAACACGATCCGCGGGGAGATGCAGGACCTGATGACGGCGAAGGTCGGCATTTTTCGCACCGGCGAGGATCTTGCGGCGGCGGTCGAGGGGCTGCAGGCGCTGCTGCGCCGAAGCCGCAACATCGGCCTGCGCTACCGTGCTCGTGGCGCCAATCCGGAGCTCGTGGCCGCCTATCGGGTGCAGAAAATGCTGAAGCTTGCGCTGTGCGTTGCCTACGGCGCGCTGACCCGCACCGAAAGTCGTGGCGCGCACTTCCGGCAGGACTTTCCGCGCCGCAACGACGAGCAATGGTTGAAGCGCACGCTGGCGACGTGGCAGAGCCCCGACGACACGCTGCCGTCGCTGGCGTATGAGTCCATCGACGTGATGCAGATGGAGCTGCCTCCCGGATGGCGTGGATACGGCACGAAGGACTATGTCGACCATCCGGCCACTGCCGGCCGTGCCGCGGCAGTAGCCGCGATACGGGAACAGCATGGCGCCGCGGGACGCGCGGCCGTGCAGGAGAAACTGATGCCGTTCGAGGATCTGTTGCCCGAGCGCTTTCGCGGCCCCAACGAGCGTATCGACGAGCCCTTGAGCCCACCCGTCCACCAAGCCACAACTGCGAGGCAAGGATGAGCGACCGTACCGTGATTCCGCTGCGTGCAGCCACGGCGGCGGGGCAGCACCGGAGTCTCAAGATCCGGATCCTGCGCTACAACCCGCAGGAGCCGGGCAGCGTCCCGCACATGCAGACCTACGATCTGGAGGAGGCCGATGGGATGACGCTGTTCATCGCGTTGAACGAAATCCGGGAAAAGCAGGACGCCTCGCTGCAGTTCGATTTCGTCTGTCGCGCCGGCATCTGCGGCAGCTGCGCCATGATCATCGATGGTCGGCCGGGACTGGCCTGCCGCACGTTGACGCAGAGCCTGCCGGCCGAATTCACCCTTGCGCCACTGCCGGTGTTCGAGCTGATCGGCGATCTTTCCGTCGACACCGGAAAATGGATGCGTGCGATGAGCGAGCATCTGCAGGGCTGGCTGCACATGAAGGAGGAGGTCGACTTGTCGCGGCTCGAGGCGCGCATGGAGCCGGACCTTGCCGAAAAAATCTACGAACTCGACCGCTGCATCGAATGCGGCTGCTGCGTCGCCGGTTGCGGCACCGCCCGGATGCGCAAGGACTTCGTCGGCGCGGTCGGCCTCAACAAGATCGCCCGGTTTCGGGTCGACCCGCGGGACACGCGCAGCGACGACGACTTCTATGAGCTCATCGGCGACGACCAGGGCGTGTTCGGCTGCATGTCGCTGCTGGCCTGCCACGACGTCTGCCCCAAGGACCTGCCGCTGGCGACCCAGATCGCGTTCATGCGCCGCAAGATGGCTGGCATGGGCTTCAAGTAGCCGGCCGCAGGCGGCAGGCTTCACCCGAGCCGGCAATGAGTCCGATCGGAATCACGCTGCTCATGGCCGTTGCCGTGGCCGGATTCTCATGGCTCGCGTGGCGCAAGCTTGCCATCGTGGTACGCCTGCAGCCTGAGGTCCGCTGGGACCATCCGTGGGCCCGAATCCGGCGCGTCGTGGTCGACGGGCTGCTGCAGTCGCGGATGATTCGCGGCGAGCCCGCGGCCGGCGTGATGCACTGCGTGATCTTCACGGGTTTCATGCTGCTGCTCGCCCGGAAGGTGCAGCTGATTGTCATCGGCTACGTTCCGGATTTCGTTTATCCGGGGCTGCCGGGCGGGCTCTTCGCGAGTGCCAAGGACCTGGTCGAGCTGGCGGTGCTCGCGGCCGTGATCTATGCATTCCATCGCCGCCTCGTGCAGAAGCCGGTCCGGCTCGAGCGGAACCGCGAGGCCATCGTGGTCCTCTGCCTGATCGCGGCGATCATGGTCACCGACCTCGCGTTCGACGGCTTTCGCTTCGCACTATTCTCGGCCACCGATGGAGGCATTGCCCACGAACGCGGCTTTGCCTTCGCCGGCGCGGCGCTGGCCTCGGTGCTTTCCGGCTGGAGCGAAGGCGCATTGCGCATTGGCTGGCACACGACCTATTGGTTGCAGATGCTGACCGTGTTCTCATTTCTGGTGTTGCTGCCGATGGGCGAGCATTTTCATATCGTCACGGCGCTGCCGGGACTGTTCTTTGCGCGTGCCGGACCGCCCAATCGCGTCCCCTCAGTGGATCTCGACCGGCTGATGAATGCGGCGGACGGCGACGAGGTGCCCGTCGGCGTGCGCACCGCGCGCGACCTGCTCTGGAAGGACGCCTACGACGCATTCACGTGCACGGAGTGCGGCCGGTGCAAGACGTCCTGTCCGACCTATGTCACCGGCAAGCCGCTGGCGCTGAAATGGGTGAACGACAGCCTCAAGAGGCATCTCGTCGAGCAGCGCGCAACCATCCTGGCGGGCGACGGCCCGGAGCGCGCGCTGCCCGCGTTGGTTGGGGAGGTGATCAGCGAGGAGGCGCTGTGGGCTTGCACGACCTGCGGATTCTGCGAGGCGGCATGCCCGATCGAACTCGAGCATCTGCACAAGTTCTTCCGGATGCGGCAGCAGCGCGTACTGATGGAGGGCGCTTTTCCGCATGAGCTGAAGCCCGTGTTCGAGGCGTATGAAGCCCAGGGCAATCCCTGGGGATTCGATTCCGCCACGCGCGGCGACTGGGCCCGCGGCCTTCATGTTCCCATTGCCACCACCAGGCAGGATGTCGCCGCGCTCGACTGGCTGTTTTATGTCGGCTCGGCCGAGTCCTTCGATCCGCGCGGACAGAAGATCGCTCGCGCGTTTGCGGAGATCCTGCAGCAAGCCGGAGTCCGGTTTGCCATCCTTGGCAGTGCCGAGCCGTCGACCGGTGAGAGTGTGCGCCGGATCGGCAACGAAATGTTGTTCCAGACCCTGGCGAAACAACTGGTGGCGACGCTGAACGATCTGGGTGTCAAGCGAATCGTCACCTGCGATCCGCACGCGTTCAACACGCTGCGCAACGAATATCCGGAGTTTGGCGGCGACTTCGAAGTGATCCACCACACGCAGCTCCTCCAGCAGCTGCTGGCCACCGGGCGGATCAAGGTCACGCCAAGCCTGGAGCGGGCCGTCCTGCACGATCCCTGCTATCTCGGTCGCCACAATGGCGAGTACGACGCGCCACGCGCGGTGCTGGCGGCTCTTTCCGTCAGCCCGCCGCTCGAGTTCGACCTCGCGCGCGAAAAAGCCATGTGCTGCGGCGCCGGAGGAGGACGGATGTGGATGGAGGAGAAGATCGGGCGCCGGATCAACGTCGTCCGCGTCGAGCAGGCCTTGCCCCTGTCACCGACGGTCATCGCGACGGCTTGCCCTTACTGCGCGATCATGGTCGGTGACGGCGTCGCCTCCCTTGGCCAGGCGTCGGCTGTCGCGACCCGGGATCTCGCCGAACTCGTGGCCGAAGCGTTGGTGCGGGGCTGATCCCGGGTGCAGCGGGTTGGACGGCTGGAGACGGCAGCAGGTGATGTTGTCGCAGATCAACGGGCACCGATCCTGACGACGGCAAGATGGCCATTGCTTGTTTCACCGGCGGCCTCCGCTGGGGGGCATTTCTCGCTAAAATCAGGGTTTTTGATGGGATTGCGCATGCGTCTTGCCAAGTATGTGAAATTTCGCGAGGAAAAATTCGGCGCAGTACTCTTCGAGACGCGTTCAGAGAAGGTATTCACGCTCAATCCCACCGCCACGGCGGTGGTCCGCGAGCTGGAGGCGGGGCGCGACGAGGCTTCGATCGTGTCGATCCTGAAAGAGCGCTTCAATGACGTCGACGGCTCCGTCGAGCGCGAGGTGCTGGCGTTCATCGCCGACCTGCGCCAGAAGGGCTTGCTTGACGGGGCGGCGCCGTGAGCCAGTCGCTGGTTCCGGAAGGCCAGGGAACGCTGACTGAAACACCGGCCTCCACCGAGTCCGGTGATCTCGGGGCGCCGCTGTATGTTGCGTGGCAGATCACCAACGAATGCAACCTCGCTTGCCTGCATTGCATCGAGGAGAGCGGCCCGGGCAAGGCATTCAAGGACGAGTTGTCCCGCGAGCAGGTCTTCTCCGTGCTCGGGCAGTTGCTGGAGCAGGAGGTCCCGTACCTCTCGTTTTCCGGCGGCGAGCCCATGGTGCATCCGCACTTCTTCGATATGGTCGAATTCGTCTGCTCCCATGGCGGCCAGCTCAAGGTCGAGACCAACGGCCATTTCCTGACGCCGGCCAATTGCGAGCGCTTGCAGCGCCTGGGCGTGAAGGCCGTGCAGGTCAGTTTCGACGGCGCATCCCGCGAAACCTTCAACAGGATGCGGGTGCGCGGCGAGTTCAACACCGCCGTCGACGGCACGCGCAATCTCCGCGAAGCCGGGGTGCCGATCGAAATCAATTACTCGCCTACCCGTTTCAACGTTCACGAAATCGGCGCCGCCGTGGACATGGCCTGGGAGATGGGGGCCTACAGCTTCTACACCGGCCGGACGATGTACACCGGCAACGCGGTCAAGACCTGGCATCTGCTGGCGCCGTCCGAGACCGAATACAAACTGTTCTTCGACACGCTCCATGCCAAGACCGAGGAATATCGCGGCCGCATGCGCGTGCACTTTCACGAGATGGGGTTGCTCGACGAATTGCGTTACCGCCTGGTGCATCCGGCGGCACTGCTGATTGTCCTGCCCAATGGGCTCGTCAAGCTCATCAATGCGCTGCCTTTCATCTGCGGCGATCTGCGTACCGAGTCCCTCACGCAGATCTGGGAGAATTTCCAGCGCGCATGGCTCGACCCGCGGGTCGAGCAATTCGTCAACGACCTGGCGCAGGATCCGAACCGGACCTCCACGCTGCACCAATGGGTCCGGGTCTGACCGCCGCCCCGCACTCGCGCTTCGGCGCGGCACGCACGCCGCTGCGTCGCTTCCTGCACGTGCTGAGCCTTGTCCGGTACCGGTTCTTTCTCTATGCCGGGCTGCTGCCGTATGGGCTGGGGGCCGCGTGGGCCTTTGCGATGGCCGGCCGCTTTGACGCGCCGGTGTTCTGGAGTGGTCTGGCGGGGGTCGTGCTTGCCGTCATCGGGGTCGAAGCGTTCAACGAGTACTTCGACTCCCGGATGGGCACCGACCGGGTCTTCAATCCCGACGACCTGCCGCCGATGTCGGATGCGGTGATGTGGCTAGGCGTCGCCGGATTTGCCGGCGCGCTCGCGGTCGGGATCTACCTTACGAGCAAGGGTGGATGGCCGATCCTGGCCTTTGCGGTGCTGGGGGGCATGGCGGCCATTTTCTACGTCGCCCCCGCCGATCCGCTGGGCCTACCGCGGGCTGGGTGAAACAGTCATCGCGCTCTCGTATGGCCCGTGGATGGTGCTGGGCAGCATGTACCTGCATACCGGCAACGTGTCGTGGGGCGCGTTGTTGGCGTCGCTGGTGCCCGGATTGCTGATCATGGCGCTGGCCGTGGTCAACGCGATTCCCGATTTCCACCAGGATCGTCTGGTTGGCAAACGCAACCTCGTGGTGCGCGTGGGACGCCGTCGCGCTGTCTGGCTTTATCTCGGGCTGGCCGCGGCGGGGCTGGCGGTGGTACTGGCAGGTGTGGTTTTCGGCGTGTTCCCGGTGACCTGTCTTGGCGCACTGCTCGCCACGCCACTTCTCGTCGACAGCGCGCGGCGCGCCTTCCCGACGTTCGAACAGCCACGCCAGTTTGTCGCGGCCATTCGCAGCATCGTTGCCTGCTATGGCGCCGCGGTCTCGCTGTTCATCGTCGGGCTGCTGTTGCGGGCGTGGCTTTGAGCGCCCAACCGTACTGGATCGACGGGCTCAAGGCGCCGCTCTTCGTCTCGTGGCAGCTCACCCGCGACTGCGACCTCGCTTGCCTCCACTGCTGCACCGATTCGGCGCCCGGCAAGAGGATGCCGGGCGAACTCACGGCGGACGAGGCGATGGCGGTGGCGCGAGACATCATCCGCAATGACGTCCCCTACGTGATGCTCTGTGGCGGTGAGCCACTGGTCGTTCCGCATTTCTTCGACCTGGCGCAGACCCTTGGCGAGGCCCAGGTCCGCCTCAAGATCGAAACCAACGGCCAGCGCTTCGATGCGGGCGTGGCGGCGCGGCTGGCGCCGCTCCCCATCCGCTCCATCCAGATCAGCCTCGACGGCGACAGCGAAGAAGCCTACGGTCGCCAGCGCGCCGGCGGGTCGCTGGCCAAGGCCCACGCGGCGTGTCGCGCCGCCCGGGCGGCGGACCTGCCGCTCGAGGTCACCTTTGCGCCGACGCGACTCAACATCCACGAAGCGGAGCAGGTCATCGAGCGCGCCCGCTCGCTGGGCGCATTCCGATTCAACACCGGCAAGCTCATGCGCATCGGCACGGCCGCGCGGCACTGGGACAAGCTGGAAGTTGACATGGCGCAATACCGGCGCTATTTCGACCTCCTGGAACGGCAGTCGACGCTTGAAGGCGGCATGGAACTTTGCTATGTTCCGTTCAGTATCGAAGAGGGACTGCGCCAAAGCCTCGCCGACCCGCCCGCGACACTGCTGGTGCTGCCGGACGGACGGGTGAAGGTGGCGGCGGCGTTGCCGTACATTTGCGCGGATTTGCGACGCGACACTTTGTCGCAGGCATGGGATGCCTACCGTCGTGCGTGGCGCGATCCTGCGGTGCTTTCGGCTATGCGTGAGGCGATTGCAGATGCTACGCTTCACGCGCAAGCCAATACTTGGCAGTTGCTACCGGTTGCCCACGCCTGACCCAACGGAGGGAAGATGAGTGAATTGAAGCCTGCAGTGGATGCAAAGACCCCGGCCATTGCCGCGGCCAGCGCCAAGACCGCCAGCGGTGAAAAGCCGGTGTGGCAAACGCCCAAGCTCGAGGATGTCTCTGAACAGGTGATGGCCCAACCGTACATCCGCTTCACGTAATCTCCGCGGTCGATGGCCATGGAGGGGCGCTCGGTCGATGAATATGGCGCCCCTCTTTTCATTGCCTGGCAGCTGACCAACCGCTGCAGCGCCCGCTGTATCGCCTGCTGCGAGGAATCCGGACCCGACCAACAGTGGTCCGATGAACTCAGTCGCGACGAGGCGCTCGACCTTGCCCGGCGCATTGTCGAGGCCGGTATTCCCTATGCAGCGTTCGGCGGGGGCGAGCCGCTGGGTGTCGCGCATTGCTGGGACATCTTCGACATTCTCACCAATGGCGGCGTCGCGCTCAAGCTCGAGACCGATGCCAGCCGGATCGACGAGGCTGCGGCCGACCGTATCGCGGGACTGGCCATGCAGTGCGTGCAGATTTCAGTCGACGGCGCGACGGCCGCAACGCACGAGCGGTCGCGCCCGGGGTCGAGCTTCGAGGCGGCCACCGCCGCCATCCGGCGCCTGGCGGCCCGCGGCCAACCGCCGCAGTTCGTGTTCGTCCCCAACCGATTCAACCTCCACGAGGCCGTGGCCGCCTTCGACCTCGCGGTGGATCTCGGCTGCAATGCCTTCGTCACCGGCCCGATGATGCGCATCGGTCGCGCGGCGGCCGCCTGGGACGGCATTGCCTGCAGCGACGACGACTGGCAGCGCGCCGCGGATGGGCTGCGCAATCGCGCCGCCACCGTCAACGCGCCGATCGCGCTGTCGATCTATCCGTGGGACATCGTCACCGAGATCGAGCGCCGCGTGGACAGTCCGCAGGCGATGCTGCTGATGGTGCCCAACGGCCGGGTCAAGCTGCTCAACGCGTTGCCGTTTTCGCCGGCCGACCTGCGCCGCGACTCGCTGGCGCAGGCGTGGACGGCCTATCAGCAGGCATGGCACGCGGACGAGGTGCGGGAGTTCGCCGCGCGCTGTCGCTCCGAGCCGCACCTCTTGGCTTACGCCAACGAGACGTGGCCGATGGGTTCCGGGCGCGGTCGGCTGGCGCCGCGCGTGCACGCTCCGGCGTAGCAGATTCGCCAGACCCTTTCAGATCACGACTCTTCCTGGAAGGCCTCGTCGCGCTTCTTGCGGATCGCGGGCATCAGGACGAATGCCATGGCGATCACCGAGAGCACCAGCATCGTGGCACTGATCGGGTTGGTGATGAACACGGTCCAGTCACCACGCCCGATGATCAGCGCCCTGCGCAGGTACTCTTCCATCAATGGACCCAGAATGAACCCGAGCAACATGGGCGCCGGCTCGCAATCGATCTTGGCAAACACGTAACCCAGGAAGCCGAACAGCGCCATCAGCAGGATGTCGAAATCACTGTTGTTCAGGCTGAATACGCCGATGCCGCAGAACACCAGGATCACCGGAAACAGATAGTGGTACGGCACCATGATCAGGCGCACCCACAAGCCGATCAGCGGCAGGTTGAGCACGATCAGGAAGAAATTCCCGATCCACATCGACACGATGATGCCCCAGAAGAGCGCCGGCTGTTCCGTGATCACCGAGGGGCCGGGTTGGATGCCCTGGATGATCATCGCACCGATCATCAGCGCCATCACCGGATTGGAGGGTATGCCGAGCGTGAGCATCGGGATGAACGAGGTCTGCGCGCCGGCGTTGTTGGCCGACTCGGGTCCCGCCACGCCTTCGATGGCGCCTTTGCCGAAGCGGCTGGGATCCTTGGCGACCTTCTTCTCCAGCGAATAGGAGGCAAAGGAGCCCAGGATCGAGCCGCTGCCGGGCAGGATGCCGAGCACCGAACCGAGCGCGGTGCCGCGCAGGATCGGCGCCCAGATGCGCTTGAAGTCTTCCTTGGTCGGCCACAGGCCCTCGATCTTGGTGACCATCACCGAGCGCGTCGTCTCGTTCTCGAGATTGCGGACGATCTCGCCCAGGCCGAACATGCCCATGGCGACGATGACGAAGCCGATGCCATCGGCGAGTTGCGGCAGGTCGAAAGTGTAGCGCGCCGCGCCGGAATTGACGTCGGTGCCGATCAATCCCAGCAGCAGGCCAAGCACGACCATGCCGAAAGCATGCAACAACGAACCGTGCGCGAGCACGACCGCGGCGACCAGGCCGAGCACCATCAGCGAAAAATAATCGGGAGGGCCGAACTCCAGCGCAATCTGTGCCAGCGGCGGGGCGAACAGGGCGATCAGCACCGTGGCAACGGAGCCCGCGAAGAACGAACCGATGGCTGCCGTGGCCAGCGCCTTGCCGGCGAATCCCTGCCGCGCCATCTGATATCCGTCCAGCGCCGTGACCACCGACGCGGCCTCCCCCGGCAGGTTGACCAGGATTGCAGTGGTCGAGCCACCGTACTGGGAACCGTAGTAGATGCCGGCCAGCATGATCAATGACGAGACCGGCGGCAAGCCGAAGGTGATCGGCAACAGCATGGCAATGGTTGCCGTCGGGCCGAGCCCAGGCAGCACGCCGATCAGCGTGCCGAGAAAGACGCCACCAAGACAATAGAGCAGGTTGGCTACGGTGAGCGCGGTCTGCAGACCCAGGCCGAGGTTGGTCAGGAGATCCACGATGAGGATGCCTTTCGGGAAATGCTGATGGTCCGGCGGGTCAGCCGGCGAACCAGCCGCTGAACCAGCGGCCGATGAGTGGCAGTGGAACGCCCAGGGCTTTCACAAACACCAGCGAACAGAACACCGTGGCACCGGCCGCCAGCAGCAGCGACGGTCCCCAGCGAAACTTCACGCTGGCGAACGACGTCATCACGACGAACAGCGGCAGTGCGATGGCCAATCCGGCGCCGCGGACGATCAGGCCGAACAACACCGAGGCACCGGTGATCAGTAGCAGCGGTTTCCATGCGAAGGCGGGAATCGGATCGCCCTTGACGATGAAGGCGCGGAGCAGGGAGAGGAGGCCGATGAACGCCAGCAGCCAACCCAGGACAGCCGGAAAATAGGCGGGGCCCATCTTCATGGCGGTGCCCATCGGCAGGTCCCGCCCGATGTAGATGGCACCCAGGCCGATCGAGAGGTAGATCAGCGAGGCGCAAAAATCCTTGGGACTGCGTATGAGTGAACTCACGACACGGCCTCCTTCAGCGAAGCTCTACCCGCCCCTCGTGGATGATGGCGCGGTCGGGCGCTGCGCCGGGGCGGCAAGGCCGGGATGACCCCGGCCTCGCCCATTGCCCCATTGGCACAGCGGCCGCAGGATCAGTCGGCGAAGGCGCCGGCCTTCTTGATGATCGGGCCCCACAACGCGATCTGCGCCTTGAGGTGCGCGTTGAGCGCCTCGGGGGTCGCCAGGTTATCCGCGACCGGTTCGGTACCCAGGTCGGCGAAACGCTGCTTCAGCGTCGGGTCCTTCAAGGCGACCTTGAGCGACGCGTTGAGCCGGTCGATGATCGCCTTCGGCGTACCTTTGGGCGCGTACAGGCCGTGCCAGACGGTGACCTCGAATTTGGGCAGACCGGCCTCGGCGCTGGTCGGGACATCGGGCAGCGAGGGCACGCGCTTGGGCGTGGTCACCGTATACACCTTGATCTTGCCGGCCTTGATCTGTCCGGTGGTGTTGGTGGTCTGATCGCACATGAAGTCGACTTTGCCGCCCAGCAGGTCGTTCATCGCCGGGCCGGTGCCTTTGTACGGCACCGTCGTGAGGTCGGTGTCGATCGCCGTCATGAACAGCATGCCGCACAGGTGCGAGGCCGCACCCAGGCCGGCGTTGGCATAGGTCACCTTGTCCTTGTTCACCTTGACGTAGTCGACCAGTTCCTTGAGGTCCTTGGGCGGGAAATTGCCGCGAGCCACGAGGGTCATCGGAACGTCGGTGACAAGGCCGATGGGCGCGAAGTCGTCGACCGCGTTGTACGGCAGCTTGCGATAGAGCGCGGGCGCCGTGGCCTGGCCGATGTGATGCAGGAACAGCGTGTAGCCATCAGGATCGGAGCGGGCGGCGCGCCCCGCACCGACGGTCCCGCCGGCGCCGGCCACGTTTTCCACGATCACCGACTGCTTGAGGTCGGCGCCCATCGCCTGACCCAAGAGGCGCGCCACCGTGTCCGTCGGGCCACCCGCGGCGAACGGCACGATGATGGTGATCGGTTTCGTGGGAAAGGCGGGCGCTTGGGCGAACGTGCCACCCACCAGCGCCAACGCGGCGCACATACCTACCAACAGGCGAGTCATCATGGCTGCTATTCCTCGTGAATGGATGATGGAGTCAGTTTCTTATAGTTAGTCGACGAACGGGTGAACGATGATGGCAGGTTACAGGAGTTTCCGCTGCGGCCCAAAGCACAAACGCACCTGCCATTCCCGGGCGGAACGCACCCGGCCGTGCTGCGTTCGCGGACCTTGCCGCCGCACTAGCGTGATCCTCCGGACGGTACGGGCGACTCGCGCTCGATCTGACGCTGCAGCTCCACGTAGCGCTCTTCCGGGTGCTTGCCGAAAAGCGGATCCTCGACCCGGCCGATCGCGGCGTGTATCGCGGTCCAGTCATGGTTGGTGAGCAGTCGGGCGGCGAGGGGCAGGATCTCGGTTTCCTCGATCCGCATATGGGTGCGCAATGTTACGACATAGTCGCGGGCGACGGCCTCGACGCTCGCGCGCGACGAAATCGCGCCGTTCACGATGTCGTCCAGCTGGCGCACCAGTTCCCGGCCACTCTTGTTGAGGCGTGTATGTTGCAGTGCAAGATCATCGACGGTGCGGGCCGCCGCCTGGTCGCGTTCCCTGACCTTCGCGAACACCAGGTCTTCCTTGGGATGATGGAGCACGTCGGAGTAGTGCGTCATGTAGAACATGATGTTCAGCATCAGCTCGTAGTCGGGCGTATTGCCGCCGTGAAACAGGGCAAGCTGGTCGTCGAGCAGGTTGAGCAGCCGCGCGAAGTTCACGTGTTCGGCGTGCCAGAGGGCCAGAGTATCGGGCATGGCTGACTTTCCGGGATGGAGCAGGAATCGTTGCAACCGGCAACGCGCGTCCCAGCGCTCGATGCTACGGCAGGTCAAGCAAGGGTAGAAGCGCCAGCCTGCCCCGACCTTGACCTGCATCAGGAATGGCGCGGATTGCGGCAATGCATCAATGTTGGCGGCCTCGGTCCGCGGGTCGCGCAACCTAGGCGTGGCGCTCGGGCGGACGATCCGGATCCGCGGCTGCTTCACGGTGCGCCTTTTCCGCGCGCCCGCCGATAGCGCGCGCCAGGCCAGGGAAGATGACGGCGTGCGCCGGCATCAGTGAGTACCAGTAGGCAAGCCCTCGCGCTCCTGCCGGGTGGAAATAGGCGGTGACTAGGATCCGCGTGCGGTCCGGCGCTTCGGGGGCGAGCTCGATTTCAAGGGTGGCCGCGCCCGGAAGGTTCATTTCCGCGAGCAGCGTAAGCCGACGGTTCGGCGCAACGTCGACCACGCGCCAGAAGTCGATGGTGTCGCCAATTGCGATTTCGTGCGGATCGCGTCGTCCGCGCCGCATGCCGGTGCCGCCGGTCAGTTCGTCGATGCATCCGCGCGCACGCCACAGCCGGTCGAGAAAATAGTAGCCGTTTTCGCCGCCGATCGAGGCGACCTCGCGCCAGACGGCATCCACCGGCGCCACGGATACGGCCTCTCCGGTCATCTTCTTGCCGTAGAACGCGAAGTCGGGTCGATGCTGCCGGTGCACCATCGACCCATCGGTCCAGCGCGTGCCTGCCGCGCTGCTGCGTTCGAGCGCGAGCGCGGTCTCCGCGGCGGCACGATAGGACTTTAGGTCCAGCGGAATCAATTGCCTGATGGTGTTGTCGTGGGCCAGCACGTCGTGCGCAAGTCCGTCGATCAGGGCGCGCGCGACGTTGGTAGGCACCGCAGTGACGAAATTGAGCCAGTACGACGAGAGTTGCGGCGTCAGCACCGGCACCGGCACGATGAGTGGCCGGCGGCCGACGATGTCGCCGAACTGGCGGATCAGTTCCTCGTAGGTCAGCACCTCCGGACCGCCTACGTCATAGGTCGCGCCCGCGGCTTCCGGAAGGTCGGCGATCCGGGCGAGGTACTCCAGCACATCGCCCAATGCGATCGGTTGGGCGCGTGAGCGCACCCATTGCGGCGTGATCATCGCAGGCAGGTGGAACACGAGATCGCGGATGACCTCGAACGCGGCCGATCCCGGTCCGATGATGATCCCCGCGCGGACCTCGGTGACCGGTACGCTGCCCTCGCGCAGGATGTCGCCCGTTTCGCCGCGCGAGGCGAGGTGCGTCGAGGCATCGCCCGACGGCCGCAGGCCGCCTAGATACACGATGCGTTTGACCCCCGCGCGCACGGCGGCGTCGCGGAAATTGGTCGCGGCCTCGCGATCCAGCGCCGGAAAGTCCCGTCCCGCCGCCATCGAATGGACGAGGTAATACGCGACGTCGACGCCGTCGACGCCGTCGAGCGCGGCACCAAGGCTCGCGGGAGCGAGCGCATCGGCCTCGACCAGTTCGACGTCGGGCCAGTCGCGGGCCTCGAGCGTGGCGCGGCGGCGCGCGGCCGCGCGTACGCTGGCGCCGCGCGCGCGAAGATGTGGCACGAGATGGGTGCCGACGTATCCGCTCGCACCGAAGACCAGGACCTTGTTCATGGCGGACCGATCATAGCGCCGACGGTGCGCTTGCAGACGCAGGGACGTAGGACACATTGCCGCCATGGCCCGCGGCGCAGTCGAATTTCCTGCGGCGATGTGACGGCGTCAGGTCACGCTCACGCGCGGCGCGCCTGCCTGCATCGTCCCGACCACTTTGGCGGCGGCGAAACCATCGTGATGGAAGACCTCGAGCACGGCGGCAACCGCATCCGGTGCGCAGGCCACCAGCAGGCCGCCCGAGGTTTGCGGATCGGTCAGGAGCGCGTGTTCGGCTTCCCCGATCGCGGGCCCCAGCGTGACGTCATGACCATAGCCCGCCCAGTTGCGGCCGGAAGCGCCGGTGAACAGGCCTTCCCGCGCAAGTTCGAGCGTGCCCGGATGCAAGGGCAGGTCGGCGAACCTCACGCTCGCACCCAGACCCGATCCACGGCAGATCTCGAGCAGGTGACCCAGCAGGCCGAAGCCGGTGACATCGGTCAGCGCATGCACGCCAGGCATCTTGCCCAGCGGAATACCCGGCGTGTTGAGCTGCGTGGTGCTGGCAAGCATCGCCGCATAGCCCTCGGGCGACAATTTTTCCTTCTTCAGCGCGGCGCTGTAGACACCCACACCCAGCGGCTTGCCGAGGATCAGGACGTCCCCCGCCTTGGCGCCGGCATTGCGTTTCAAATTGGCCGGATCGACGATGCCGATCGCGACCAGGCCGTAGATTGGCTCCACCGAGTCGATCGTGTGCCCGCCTGCGATCGGGATGCCAGCCTTGGCGCAGATCGATTCGCCACCTTCCAGCACGCGGCGAATCGTCTCCACCGGCAACTGATTGATCGGCATGCCGACCAGCGCGAGCGCGAAAAGCGGTGTGCCACCCATTGCATAGACATCGGAAATTGCATTGGTGGCGGCAATGGCGCCGAAATCGAACGGGTCGTCGACAATGGGCATGAAAAAGTCCGTGGTGGCGACGATGGCCTGATGTTCGTTGATCTGGTAGACCGCGGCATCGTCGGCCGTCTCGATCCCGACCAGAAGCGCCTTGGGCAGCAGCAGCGGGTTGGCCTTGCCGATGATCTGCTGCAGCACGGCGGGCGCGATCTTGCAGCCGCAGCCCCCGCCGTGCGAAAAGGACGTCAGGCGTACGGGCACTTGGTCGGGAGCGTTCATCGGGGCACCTTCATTCAGGAATCGGTTCCTGCGGGATCAAGCGTTCATTCTATTCTCTCGCCCTGCCAGCATCGCCTCGACGCTGGCGCGAAGCGCCGTCGCCTCCGCTAGCGGCGAAAACAACGGGGCGCGCAGGCCGCACTGCCGCTCGAGCCGATGCAGGAACGGCCGGTCGCTGGTGCAACGGGTGACCAGCGCGGCCAGACCCGCGCCGTCGCCGACCTCGAAACAGCCCTGGTAGTCGCGACCCAGCATGCCGACATTACCGGACATCCGCGAGCCAAGAACGGCGGTGCCCGCCGTCACCGCTTCGACCACCACGTTGGCGCCGCCCTCCATCCGGGACGGCACGAGCAGCAGGTGGGCGCGCTTGATCGCCTGCCGCGTCCACGGATGCGCGCGCGGGCCGAGCCACTGCACGCGGCGATCGACGGCGGCAAGGTCGCGCACGGCCCGGCCTAATGCCGGGTCGAGCGCCGCCCCGATGACGGTCAACGTTGCGGGCAGCGCCGGCGGCAGCACGCGCCACGCCGCGAACGCGGTCGCGGGATCCTTTTCTTCGCGCAGATGGGCCACCAGCACGCATTGCAGACTGTCGGCGCGCTTGCGCGTCCACGGCCGCAGCAAACGCGCGGACTGAAAGATCACCCGCGCCCGCAGTCGCAGCATCGAAGGCAGTTGCGCCAGCGCGTCGTCCTGCAGCACGATCAGGGCATCGGCGTGTTCCATCGAGTCGAGCGTGTCAGGGTCCCCCTGCGGCCAGTCGCGGTAGAGATCGGTGCCCGTCAGCACCACGGCGTGCGGCCGTCCCGGCCGCGCGGCACGCCATGCCGCGATCGCGGCGTGACTGCGTCGCGCGTGCAACGCGATCAGGGCGTCGGCCTTGGCGGCGGGCCCCGTGTCAACGGGCGTGTCGGCCGCTTGTACAATCACCCGGAAATGCGGCGACAGCAGGCGCGCCCAACGCGCGGCCGTGCGCCAGTTGCCGTTGTTGGCGGCGGCGAGGTAGGGCGTGACGAGCAGCAGGGTCGAGGCGCGGGTTCGGGACATGGATATGGACAGAGGCGAAGTGATACCGGCGCCGGCGCCGCGTTCGGCCGCCGCATTGGCCGCGGCGCTGGTCGATGCCCGAGAGTATACGAAGTCGCTGTATACGCATCTCACGCCGGCCCAGCGCCGGTTCCCCATGGGCCCCACCGTCAACCCGGCCGACTGGGAATTGGGCCACATCGGCTGGTTCCAGGAGTTCTGGTGTCGACGGCAGCAGCCCGACGACCCGGCCGGGGCGCGCACGCCGTCGCGCCATGCGGGCGCCGACGCGTTGTGGAACTCGAGTACGGTGCCGCATGCCACACGCTGGTCGCTGCCGCTGCCGGACTGGCATGGGATCAACGCCTACCTCGACGCGACGCTGGCCGATACTCTTGCCGCGCTCGCGAATTCGCGTGACGGCGAACGCTACTTCTTCGAACTCGCGCTCTACCACGAGGACATGCACGGCGAAGCGCTGCTGATGACACTGCAGACACTGGCGCTGCCGGCGCCACCGGCCATTGATCGCGCCGGTGTCGAAGGCTTGTACGGCGCGCCGGCGGCCGCGGCGGATCAGTCTTTTGCGGGCGGGGTGTTCACGCTGGGAACGGCACCGGGCGCGAGCGCATCACGTTTCGTCTTCGACAACGAAAAATGGGCGCATCCGGTGGCGGTTGCGCCGTTCGCGATGGCCACCGCCTGCGTGACCAGCGCGGAGTTTGCCGCGTTCACCGATGCCGGCGGGTACCGGACCCGCCGATTCTGGAGCGACGCTGGCTGGGCATGGTTGCAGCACGCCGGTGCCGAGCATCCGGCGCATTGGAACAGGAGCCCGTCGGGGTGGACCCGGCGACACTTCGAGCGCTGGCTTCCGCTCGAGCCGGCGTTGCCGGTCATGCACGTCAACGCGCACGAGGCGGAGGCCTATTGCCGTTTTGCGGGACGGCGCCTGCCCACCGAGGCGGAGTGGGAGTTTGCCGCGACCCAGGGCGCGGCGGGTGTCGACGCCGTGCTGGACCACGTGGGGCCCGGCCCCACCGCCAGTCATTGCGGCATGCGCATGGCGCACCTGCTCGGCAACGTGTGGGAATGGACGGCCAGTGCCTTCACGCCCTATCCGGGATTTGCGGCCGATCCGTACGCCGACTACTCGGCGCCCTGGTTCGGCGACCATCGTGTGCTGCGGGGAGGTTCATTCGCGACGCGTTCGCGGCTGGTGCACCCGCGGTTTCGCAACTTCTACAAGCCTGAACGAGCGGATCCCTTCGTCGGATTCAGGACCTGTGCACTGCAACAAGACGTGACGAAAACCTGACGTTGCGGCCGCCAATGCGCCATCCATCCCGGCCGAAGCTTTCCCTTGGACCGCTCTCGGCGTAGCATCACGGGCGCCCCCCGTCATTGCGGCACGAACTTCGCTTGCGGTACCTGAAGGTGCCCCCAGAGGGCGCACAGAACGTTTCTGGAGGAAGTTGCACTTGAAACCGACGGACATCGCAAATCCCGACTATTTCCACAAGGTTGTCGATTGCCAGTGGGCCTGTCCCGCCCACACTCCCGTGCCCGAATACATCCGGATGATCGCGGCGGGCCGCTACGGCGACGCCTACCTCGTCAACTGGCACTCCAACGTCTTTCCCGGGATCCTCGGCCGCACCTGCGATCGCCCGTGCGAGCCGGCGTGTCGGCGCGGTCGCGTGGAGGAGGGCTCGCCCGACCATCGCAAGCGCGACGCCAAGCCCGAACCGGTGGCGATCTGCCGCCTGAAGCGCGTGGCGGCCGACCTGAAGGAAGACATCCGCCCGCGGCTGCCGAAGGCGCCCGCGCGCAGGAACGGCAAGCGCGTCGCCTTCGTCGGCGCCGGCCCGGCCTCGCTGACCGTGGCGCGCGACCTGGCGCCGCTGGGGTACGAATGCGTCGTGTTCGATGGCGACCCCAAGGCCGGCGGGATGATGCGCACGCAGATCCCCAAGTTCCGGCTGCCGGATGCCGTGATCGACGAGGAGATGGGTTACATACTCGACCTCGGTCTCGATTTTCGCGCCGGCCAGCGCGTGGACAGCCTGAAACAGCTGCTCGAGGACCAGTGGGACGCCGTGTTCGTCGGCAGTGGCGCGCCCCGCGGTCGCGACCTCGACGTTCCGGGGCGGCAGGAGGCCCGCGCCAACATTCACATCGGCATCGACTGGCTGTCGTCGGTGTCCTTCGGCCACATCACCAAGATCGGTCGGCGGGTGGTGGTGCTGGGCGGCGGCAACACCGCGATGGACTGCTGCCGTTCGTCGCGCCGGCTGGGCGGCGACGAGGTCAAGGTGATCGTGCGCTCCGGCTTCGACGAGATGAAGGCCTCGCCGTGGGAGAAGGAAGACGCGATGCACGAAGGCATCCCGATCCTCAATTACATGGTGCCGAAGTCGTTTACGCACGAGCACGGCAAGCTGACCGGCGTGTTGTTCGAGAAGGTGGCGCCGCACAAGGATGCGCAAGGCCGGCGCCAGCTCGTGCCGACCGGCGAGCCGGACGTGCATGTGCCCTGCGACGACGTGCTGGTCGCCATCGGGCAGGAGAATTCGTTCCCGTGGATCGAGCGCGATCTTGGCATCGAATTCGATCGTCATGGCATGCCGGTGGTCAACACGGCGACGATGGCCTCCACGCGTCCCGACATTTTCTTCGGCGGCGACGCGGCCTTCGGACCGAAGAACATCATCTGGGCGGTGGCGCACGGCCACGAAGCCGCCATCTCGATCGATCTGCATTGCCAGAACCAGCCGCTGACGCAGCGGCCGCCGGCCCACATGAACCTGTCCTCGCAGAAAATGGGCATCCACGAGTGGAGCTACGACAACGCGATCCACGGCGACCAGCGCTACCGCGTGCCGCTCAAGGACACGGTCATCGCGCTGAAGGACATCCGCACCGAGGTGGAGCTCGGCTTCGATGCGCGGGTGGCGTTCGCCGAGGCGCAGCGTTGCCTCAACTGCGACGTGCAGACGGTGTTCACCGACAAGGCCTGCATCGAATGCGATGCCTGTGTCGACATCTGCCCGATGGACTGCATCACGTTCACCGGCAATGGCGACGAAGCCGACCTGCGTACCCGCCTCAGCGCGCCGGCCACCACGTTGACGCAGGACCTTTATGTGTCCGGGCTCCTCAAGACCGGCCGTGTGATGGCCAAGGACGAGGACGTGTGCCTGCACTGCGGCCTCTGCGCGGAGCGATGCCCGACCGGTGCCTGGGACATGCAGAAGTTCCTGTTCGAGTCGGCGCACGCCGACGATCGGTGTCGCAGCAAGCCCGTGGGCGTGACGATCAATTTTGCGTCACTTCCCGTGGCCGCGGCCGCCGACTGACGAGCCGACCATGAGCCAATCCAACCGCAGCAACGATTTCGTCGTCAAGTTTGCCAACGTCAATGGCTCCGGCTCGGCCTCGGCCAACGGGCTGTTCGCCAAGGCCATCCTGCGCATGGGCGTGCCGGTGGCGGCGCGCAACATCTTTCCTTCGAACATCCAGGGCCTGCCCACGTGGTACGAAGTGCGCGTGGTGGAGGATGGCTGGCGCGGCCGGCGCGGTGGCGTGGACCTCATGGTCGCGATGAACCCGCAGACGTGGGACAACGACGTCGCCGAGGTCGATGCCGGCGGCTGGGTGTTCTACGACTCGACCAAGCCTTTGCCGCCGTCCAAGTTCCGCGATGACGTGACGGCGCTCGGGATGCCGTTGACCGGTATCTGCAACGCGGCGTACTCCGACCCGCGACAGCGCCAGCTCTTCAAGAACGTGATCTACCTCGGCGCGCTGTCCGCGCTGCTCAGCATCGAACCCGAGGTCGTCGAGAATCTCTTCGGCGAGCAGTACAAGGGCAAGGAAGCGCTGCTCGAATCCAATCGCAAGGCGTTCCGGATGGGGCGCGACTACGCGCTCGAACACTTCAAGTGTCCGTTGCCGATCCGGGTCAAGCGCAGCGATCGCGTCGGGGAGCGCATCTTCATCGACGGCAACAGCGCGGCTGCGCTCGGTTGTGTCTACGGCGGCGCCACGGTGGCGGCGTGGTATCCGATCACCCCGTCCTCCTCGCTGGCGGAAGCGTTCGGCACCTACTGTCGCAAGTTCCGTACGGATCGCGCCACCGGCGACAAGCGCTATGCGATCCTGCAGGCGGAGGACGAACTGTCGTCCATCGGCATGGTGATCGGCGCCGCGTGGAACGGCGCGCGCGCATTCACCGCCACGTCGGGTCCGGGCGTGTCGCTGATGCAGGAATTCCTCGGCCTCGCCTATTTTGCCGAGATCCCCGTCGTGCTGTTCGACGTCCAGCGCGGCAGCCCGTCCACCGGCATGCCCACGCGCACCCAGCAGGCCGATCTCACCTCGTGTGCCTATGCGTCGCACGGCGACACCAAGCATGTGCTGCTGCTGCCGGAGGATCCGCGCGAGTCCTTCGATTTCGGCGCCGCCGCCTTCGACCTGGCCGATCGGCTGCAGACGCCGATCTTCGTGATGCTCGACCTCGACATCGGCATGCAGGACTGGCTGTGCGAGCCCTTCGAATGGGACGACATGCGGCGCATGGACCGCGGCAAGGTGATGACCACGGCCGACCTCGAATCGGGCCGCGACTTCGGCCGCTATCTCGACGTCGACGGCGACGGCATTCCGTATCGCACCTATCCCGGCACCCATGCCACACGGGGCAGCTACTTCACCCGCGGCACGACCAAGGACCGTTACGCCCGCTACACGGAGGAGGGCGTGGCCTACATCGACAACATGCAGCGGCTGCTGCGCAAATTCGAAACGGCGAAGGCGCTGGTGCCGGCACCCGTGGTCAAGGCGGCGGCAAAGCCCACGCGCACCGGCGTGGTCTGGTTCGGATCCACCGGTGCGGCGATGGACGAGGCGCTGGTCACGCTCGAGCTCGACGGCATTCACCTCGACCGGATGCGGCTGCGCGCCTTCCCCTTCGCCGACGCGGTGGCCGACTTCATCGCCGCCCACGATCGCGTGTTCGTCGTCGAACAGAACCGCGATGCCCAGATGAAGGGGCTGCTGGTCAACGAATGCGGCATCGACCCGGCGCGGCTCATCTCGGTGCTGCACTATGACGGGACGCCGCTCACTGCGCGCTTCATCGTCCGCGAGATTGCCGAAAAGGCCCGCCTCTTCAACGTCACTCCTCTCCGCAAGGTCGCCCCATGACCTACCTCGCCAAGCCGAAGATCCACCACCCATCGCTCCCGCGCAACGCGCTCGGCTACACGCACCGCGACTACGAAGGCGCGATCTCGACGTTGTGCGCCGGCTGCGGGCACGACTCGATTTCCTCGGCGATCATCCAGGCCTTCTTCGAGATGGACGTGCCACCGCATCGCGTGGCCAAGCTCTCGGGCATCGGCTGCTCGTCCAAGACGCCAACCTATTTCCTCGGCAATTCGCACGGCTTCAACAGCGTGCACGGCCGGATGCCGTCGGTGCTGACCGGCGCGGCGCTGGCCAATCGCGACCTCATCTATCTCGGCGTCTCCGGGGACGGCGATTCGGCGTCGATCGGTCTTGGCCAGTTCGCCCATGTGCTGCGGCGCGGCGTCAACATGGTCTATGTCGTCGAGAACAACGGCGTCTATGGACTGACCAAGGGCCAGTTCTCGGCCACGGCCGACAAGGGCAGCAAGAGCAAGCGCGGTGTCGTCAACAGCGACGAACCGATCGACTTGGCCATGTTGGCGCTGTCGCTGGGCGCCACCTTCGTCGCCCGCAGCTTCTCGGGCGACAAGACGCAACTGGTGCCGCTGCTGAAGGCCGCGGTCGCCCACCGCGGCGCCGCTTTCATCGACGTGATCAGCCCCTGCGTGGCGTTCAACAATCATCCGGGCTCGACCAAGAGCTACGACTACGTGCGCGAGCACAACGATGCGGTGAACCGGCTGGACTTTGTCAGCTCACGTGAAGCCATGACGGCCGAGATCGAACCGGGGCAGACGCAGGACCTGCGCATGCATGACGGTCGCACGATCCAGTTGCGCAAGCTGGGCGAAGATTACGATCCCACCGATCGCGTTGCCTCCATCGGGTTTCTGGAAGCACGTCGGGCCGAGGGCGAGGTGGTCACCGGTTTGTTGTATATCGACGAGGAAAGCGCCGACCTGCACGATGCGCTGCAGACGGTGCCCGGACCGCTCAATGCGCTGATGGATGCCGAACTCGTGCCCGGCAACGCGGCACTGGCGGGCGTCAACGCCTCGCTGCGCTAGCTGTTGATGTATTGCTGCAGGTGGGCGATCGTGATCTCGTTGTCGGCGATGATGTCGTTCATGATGTCGCGGATGGATATCATGCCAAGGACATTGTTGCCGTCGATCACCGGCAGGTGGCGGAACTTCTTCTCGCTCATCAACGCCATGCAGACCCGGGTGCGGGTATCCGGCGTGACGGAGAACACGGTGGTGGTCATGATCTCGGATACCTTCGTGTCCTTCGAGCTGCGGCCCTGCAGCGCCACCTTCCGCGTGTAGTCGCGCTCCGAGACGATGCCGACGAGCCTGGGACCTTCCATGACCATCAGCGCACCCACGTCGTGATCGGCCAGGAGCTTCAGCGCGTCAAAAACGGTGTCTTCCGGGTGCACGTACCAAAGCGTCCCCCCCGTGGACAGTAACTCCGAAACCGGTTTCATGTGTCCTCCTGCGGAGATGCCAATCCACAAGGCTACCCGAACGGCGGCGATGCACAAGTCCCGCGGACCGCAGGGTTGACCGGGTAGTCACCTGGAGCACTGCGTTTGCGCGCTGCCAGGGTGGAAGCGGCCCTGCGCAGACCGACACGCCATCCCTTGCCCGGTGCCCGGGGGGGGCGGGCGTAGAATCGACCGATGCGCGTCGTCCTGAAAATTCTGGCTGCAGCTGCGGTCGTCGTGGTGGTCGTGCTGATTGCAGGCGCGATAGCGATTGCCACGGTCGATGTCGACACGCTGATCGGACCGGTCAAGGCGCGCGTCAAGGAAGTCACCGGTCGCGACCTCGCCATTCGCGGCGGTGCGGACCTCTCTTTCTCGCTCGAGCCGAAGCTGGTGCTGAAGGATGTGGCGCTTGCCAACGCGCCGTGGGGCAAGGCGCCGGCGCTGGTGTCGGCACAGCGACTCGAGTTGCGGATTGCGCTGCTGCCGCTGCTGTCGCGCCGGTTCGAGCTGATCGAACTGGCGCTGGTCGGGCCGGTGATCGCGCTCGAGACCGACAGCGCCGGGCGGGGCAACTGGGATCTGGGGCAGGCTGCGATGCTGCCGCCGGCCGCGGCGGGAAGCGGCGCGGTGCCCGCTACCTTCACGACGCCGCTGGTCAGCAACCTGTCGGTCACCGGCGGCTCGCTGACCTACCGCGATGCCGGATCCGGGCACGTCACACGGATTGCGATCGACAAGCTCGCGCTGCGCTCGCGCGATGCGCAGTCCCCGATTGCCGCGCAGTTCAGCGGCAAGGTCGACGACGTGACGGTGGCGGTCGAAGGCACACTGGGTTCGCTCGATGCGCTGCTGCGCCAACGCTGGCCGTATCCGGTGGCGTTGAAGGGGACGATCGACACCACCCCGACCGAGGTTGCCGCGAAGATCAGCAAGGAGAACTCGACCTACGTGCTGAACGATCTCGACCTGCGCGTAGGCACCAATGCCGTGGGCGGCAAATTCTCGATCGTGACCGGTGGCGCACGGCCAAAGCTGGTGTTCGGCCTTGCGGCGACGCGGCTCGCAGTGGCCGACCTGCCGCTGCCTCGAGCCACCCCGGGTGCCGCGACGCCAACGGCTGCGCGTGGAACCCGGATATTCAGTGCCACGCCTGTCGACCTCTCGATCCTGCGCATGGTCGACGCCGATGGCCGCATCGCGATCGGTACGCTGCGCCTGCCCAATGGCCGCGAGCTGGGCGACGTGAAGGTCCAGCTCGCGCTGGTGGCGGGCCGGCTCGATATCACGGATGCCCGGGCCACGATGTTCGGTGGCACGCTGGCCGGCAGCCTGGCGGTCGACGCAGCAGCAGCCAGTCCGTCGGTGCGGATGCGGGCCGACGGCAATGGCCTCGACCTGGGTGCCGTCCTGACCGCGTTGGGCGCGCCGCGCGAAGTTCGCGGCGGCAAGACCGAACTCAACGTCGACCTCGCAATGCGCGGCAATTCTCCGCAGGCGTGGGCCGGGTCGGCCAATGGCAGCCTGCGCGTGGTTGTGGGCCGGGCGACGCTGACGAACCCCAGGCTCGACCTCACATCGTCCCTGGACAAGCTCTTTGGCGCGGTCAATCCGTTTCGTGCAAGCGATCCGGCCACCGAACTCGTGTGCGCGGTCATTCGGCTGCCGTTCGCCAACGGCATCGCGCGGGTCGATCGCACGGTCGCATTTCAAACGAGCAAACTCGGCGTCCTGGCCAGCGGCACGTTGAACCTGCGCGATGAAACGATCGACTTTGCGATCCAGCCCAAGGTCCATTCGAGCATTCCTGTCGACTTCCCGCGCCTGACCGATCTCGTCCGTTTCAGTGGACCGATGACCGCTCCACAGGTCCAAGTCGACGCGAAGGCGTCAGTGGCGGCGATCGCCAGCGTGGGTGCCGCAGTCAGCACCGGCGGCTTGTCCGCCATCGGCCAGGCCTTATGGGCCAAGGTCGAGGACGGGGGTGCCACGCCGTGCCAGATTGCCCTGGGGCAAAAGGGGGCGACGACGACGTCGACCGCGTCCGCCAGAACCGCCGGCAGCAATCCGCTCGACGACGTCGGCAAGGCTCTGGGGCGTATTTTCGGGAAGTAGCGCGGCGAGCCCGCCGGCGTCAGGAGGTCGCGCGCGATGCCGTCATGGACGACGGGCCGGCCGCTATGCGCAGAACTGCGCGTCCAGCCGGAAACGGGTGATCCGCGCCACCTGCTTCAATGCCTCGGCAAACTCGGCGTCCGGCGCATTGCCGGCGCGGCGCGCGAATTCGCGCAGGATTGCCTCGCGGTCGAGCCCCTTCACCGCGATGATGAAGGGGAAGCCGAACGTCGCGTTGTAGCGCGCGTTGAGCGCCGTGATCTGCGCAAATTCCTCCGGCGAGCATCGATCGAGCCCGGCGCCAGATTGCTCCTGCGTCGAGTCCGCCGTGAGCTCGCCGCGGATCGCGGCCCTGCCGGCAAGCTCGGGGTGCGCGCGCAACAGCGTCAGTTGCTCGGCGCGGGGTGCGTCGTGCAGGACCTGCAGCATGGCCGCGTGGAGCGCGTCGACGCTGGCAAAGGGACCCGCGGCGAAGGCACGCTGCGCTACCCACGGCGAGTGCTCGAAGATGCCGCCGAAGGCCGCGGCGAAGGCGTCGCGGTCGAGTGCCTGCAGTTCCGCCAAGGTCATGCTTCGATCTCCGCGTAGGGATGGGTGGCCAGCCAGTGTTTCGCGATATCGATACGCCGCGTCACCCAGACGTCCTCGTGCTTCTGCACGTAGTCAAGGAACCGCGCCAGCGCTGCAGCGCGGCCAGGCTTGCCGACGATGCGGCAATGCAGTCCCACCGACATCATCTTGGGTGAATCCTGCCCTCGCGCATCGCCCTCGGCGTACAGCACGTCGAACGCATCCTTGAGATAGGCGAAGAACTGGTCGCCGCTGTTGAAGCCCTGCGGCGTCACGAAACGCATGTCGTTGGTGTCAAGCGTATAGGGCACGATCAGCAATGGCGCGACGCCAAGGCGCGTGCGCACCGGCACGTAGTAGGGCAGGTCGTCGGCATAGCCGTCGGCGTAGTATTTGAAATGCCCCTGCTCGACGACCAGCCGGCGGGTGTTGGGGCTGTCGCGCCCCGTGTACCAGCCGTCCGGCGGGCGGCCCGTCAGCCGGGTGATGGCGTCGATGGCCAGCGCCATGTGCTCGCGTTCGACATATTCGTCAATCTGCTGGTACGAGATCCAACGCCAGCCGTGGCTGGCGATCTCGTGCCCGTCGGCAAGGAACGCCTCGACGACGGCGGGATTGCGGGCCAGCGCCATGCCCACGCCGAACACGGTGAGCGGCATGCCGCGCTCGCGGAACAGGCGCAGGATGCGCCACACACCGGCGCGCGACCCGTATTCGTAGAGCGACTCCATCGACATGTGCCGCGCCGGAAACGCCTGCGCCGCAACGATCTCGGACAGGAATACTTCCGATGCCGGATCGCCATGCAGCACGCAGTTTTCCGCGCCTTCCTCGTAGTTGAGGACGAATTGCACGGCGATGCGGGCGCTGCCAGGCCAGCGTGGATGGGGCGGCGTGGCGCCATAGCCCGCGAGATCGCGTGGGTAGCCCGGTTCGAATGCTGGTTGTCGTGGCTTCATCGGATCACGCGCGTGAGCGAGGCGGAGGGGCGAAAGGGATGTATACAATGATAGCTGCAAATGCCACCGCAACCGCAGCGACGGAGATGACTGGATGGGACGCCTGACCACGCACGTGCTCGATACCGCACTCGGCTGCCCGGGCGCGGGCATCCGGATCACGCTGTACCGCAATCTCGGCGAGCGCTATGCGCTGGTCAAGGACGCCGTCACCAATGCCGACGGGCGCTGCGATGCGCCGCTGCTCGAAGGCGCGGCCTTCTCAGCGGGGCGCTATCGGCTGGTGTTTGCCGCCGGCGATTATTTCGCAGCGTCGGGCGCCGTGGTGGCCGACCCACCGTTCATCGATGAAGTCGTGCTCGACTTCGGCGTCGCCGACGGCAACGCGCACTATCACGTGCCGTTGCTGGTCTCGCCGTGGAGTTACTCCACGTACCGCGGCAGCTGATTCCCTTCGGTCCCACTTTCGCTGCGCCAGGCCCGCCATGGAAGCCTATGCCCTCGAATGGGTCCAGCTGCTGATCCGCTGGGTCCACCTCATCACCGGCATCGCCTGGATCGGCTCGTCGTTCTACTTCGTGATGCTGGACAACAGCCTGCTGCCGCCCAAGCGGAAGCAGGACGCGGACGAGGGTATCGGCGGCGAGCTGTGGGCCATTCACGGCGGGGGCTTCTACCACGTGCAGAAGTTTCGCGTGGCGCCGGCCGAACTGCCGGAACCCCTGCACTGGTTCAAGTGGGAGGCCTACTGGACGTGGATGTCCGGCTTCGCGCTTTTGATCGTCATGTACTACGCCCGCGCCGATATCTACATGATCGACCGCAGCGTGGCCGATCTGGCGCCGTGGCAGGCGATTGCCATCTCGGTGGCGTTGCTCGTCGGGGGATGGGTGTTCTACGATCAGTTGTGCAAGCGCGCCGGATTGGCGAACGAAAAGGTCATCGCCGTCACGATGGTCGTTTTCCTCGCGGTGGCCGCGTGGGGGGTGTCGCATCTCTTCAGCGGCCGCGCGATGTTCATGCAGGTCGGCGCCATGATGGGCACGATCATGGCGTGGAACGTATTCTTCGTGATCATGCCGTCGCAGCGGAAGCTGGTCGAGGCGAAGGAGCGCAACGAGGCGCCGGACCCGATCTACGGGCAGTGGGGCAAGCAGCGCAGCGTCCACAACAACTATTTCACGCTGCCGGTGCTGTTCATCATGATCAGCAATCACTATCCGCACACCTTCGGCCATCAGCACGCGTGGCTGGTGCTGCTCGCAGCGATGCTGCTTGCCGCGCTGGTACGGCACTTCTTCAATCTGAGGCACAGGGGCAGAACGGTCTGGGCGATACCCGCGGTCGCCGCAGTCGGCACGCTGGCACTTGCCATGGTGATCGCGCCGGTGTCTCCCAAGGCAGCGGCCTATTCGTTCACCGATGTGCAGCGCATCGTCGCGGAGCGCTGCGGCACCTGCCACGCGGAGAAGCCGACGCAGGCCGGATTTCTCATCGCGCCGAAGGGCTTCATCATCGAGACGCCGGCACAGATCGTTGCCAACGCGCAGAAGATCAACGAGCAGGCGGTGCTCACGAAGGCCATGCCCATCGGCAACCTGACCGGAATGACCGAAGTCGAACGTGCCACGCTTGGCGCGTGGATCGCCGCCGGCGCCAAGGCGCAGTAGCGCGTGTCGCCCGATCCAATCTGTCGCCCGTAGGCGAGGCTTCAGCCTCGCACCAGGCGTGTCTAGCCACTACGCATTCCGGCCCCGAGGCGCGAGGCTGAAAGCCTCGCCTACGGGTGCTTGCGGCAAGCTGGACGCTAAAACAACTGTGGCTGGTCCGGCTCGGGTGTTGCTGCCGCCGCGTCTTCGTCGACACGCTCCAGCAGCGCGGCGTCATCATTGCGCACCGCATTGACCCGGGTCGACACCGGGTACCACATCATCGTCTGCGCGGGGAACGGCGTGAACAGATCGGTGACCTCCGTGGTGGCAACGTCGAGCCAGCGCTCATAGTCGTTCAACGCGACGATCACGGGCATCCGGTCATGCAAAGGCGACAGCAGCGCGTTGGCCTGCGTGGTCACGATCGTGCACGTGTCCAGTACCTCACCCTCCGGCGACAGCCAGCGCTCCGCCAGTCCCGCGAATGCAAACAGCGAGCGGTCCTTCATCCCGATATGGATCGGCTGCTTGCCCCCTGCGGCATTGAGCTTCCACTCGTAGAACCCGTCCGCAGGCAGCAGGCAGCGATGGCGCCTGAACGCAGTACGGAACGAAGGCTTCTCGGCGATGGTCTCGGCGCGCGCGTTGATCATCTTGGCACCGATCGATGGATCCTTCGCCCAGCGCGGCACCAGCCCCCACCGCATGGTCACCAGTTCGCGCAGGCCGGCCTGCGAGCGGCGCACCACCGGCACCTGCTGCATCGGCGCGATGTTGTAGCGCGGGATCACCGCGGGTGGCACCGACAGCCCGAATGCCAGCGCGATGGCGGCGGGATGCGTGTGCAGTTCGTAGCGTCCGCACATGGGCGAGGCGGGCTCGGGGTGGTCCCGGCCGTTCAGGGATCCTGGCGCGGCATCGTCGGCAGGTCGGTCAGCAACTTGTGCGCCGTGCGGGCCACCTGCAACGTGTCCCAGTAGGCATAGGCGCCCACCGCTGCGGCGCCCACCAGCGGCACCCAGCGCGTGGCAGCCGTGCCGGCCACCCGCCGGGTGACGCCGACGCCGACACGATTGATGATGGTGCGCATCGCCCCGCTCGAAACCTGCTGGGCGATCACCCGTTGGCCGGTGCGCACCACCACATCGCGCAGCACCTGGCTGGCCGCATGCCGGAACAGGCAATACAGCATGTGCACCCGCGTCAGCTCCGCGGTGCGGCCGTAGACACCGAAAATGTCGGCGACCATCTGCCGCTGGGTTTTCCAGATCAGGAACAGATCCGGCAGCACGGTGAGCATGCCCAGCGGTCCCGGTGGCAGCGCAAGAGAACCGGACAGCAGCGCCGCCTGCCTGGCCGCGCGCCGGGCAATGGCGTCCGCTGCGGCTGCCGGGTCGGATACCGCATGGGTGCGCGCCGCGGGCACGACGGCGATGGCGCGCTCGATGGCACCCTCGACGTCGCGTACCGGGTCGTCGCGGACAATGGGCAATGCGGAGCGGCGGGTCGGACTCATGGCGTTGGGCTCGCCCATAACATGGGGATAGCGCGGCGTTTGCGCAATCGGTGCGATCCCACTATAGGCTGCGGGTGCATCCGGCGGCAACTGGCGGCGCGGCCCCAGCGGGACGATACAATGGATCTCGTTCCTCCTCGCGCGGTTCCCATGCAGATTGCCCGTTGGATTCACTTGCTCGGTGTTGTCGTCTGGATCGGCGGCATGTTCTTCGCGCACGTGGCCCTGCGCCCGGCGGCGCAGGCGCTGCCACCGCCGCAGCGCCTGCCGCTGCTTGCCGCGACGCTCGGGCGCTTCCTGGCGTGGGTGGCGGTCGCCATCGTCGGCATCCTGATCAGTGGCGGGATACTCATCGCCATGCTGGGCGGCTGGCGCGGAGTCGGTCCGGCCGTGCACGTGATGACCGGCGTCGGCGTGCTGATGATGCTGTTGTACGCCCATATCGTTGCCGGCCCGTTCCGGCGTCTGCGCGCTGCCACGGTGGCGGCCGACTGGGAGCGCGCCGCTGCCGCCATGGCGCAGGTGCGCAAGCTGGTGGCGATCAACCTGGGGCTGGGCCTCGTGACGATCACCATCGCCGTGCTCGGCCGGTAGTCCGCCAAGGGTTGCGCATGAAGATATTCGGTTTCGCCGGCTGGTCCGGCAGCGGCAAGACGACGCTGGTCGAGCAACTCATACCTGTACTGGCGCGGCAGGTAGGCCGTGTTTCGCTGATCAAGCATGCCCACCATGCGTTCGACGTCGATCAGCCGGGCAAGGATTCGTGGCGACACCGTCAGGCCGGCTGCTCCGAAGTACTGGTCAGTTCGGGCGTGCGGTGGGCGCTGATGCACGAGCTGCGCGGCGACGCCGAGTTGACGCTGCCCGAGGCACTGGACCGGCTTTCACCCTGTGAACTGGTGCTGATCGAGGGGTACAAGGCCTACCCGATACCCAAGCTCGAAATCTGGCGGCCAGGCGTGGGCAAGCCGCCGCTGCACCCGGGCGACACCAACATCGCTGGTATCGCGACGGACGATGTCACCGCCGCGCAGGCCCTGTCGGCGCTGCCGGTGTTCGCGCTGGACGATGTCGACGCCATCGCAACATTTGTCCGCGAACAGGCCAAGCCGTGGTCACGCTGATTGACTTTCCCGGTCCGACCGGAGTAGGTTGAACCAAGCGACGTCGGCAGTGACAAAGCAATCTTGCCAGCGCCTCGGGGGTTACCACACGAAGGCCGTTCACCCGTCGTCTCAATTTGACAAAATCATGTTGAATCATAGGCTTAGCCACTTTGCCCTGGTACTGATCCTCGCGCCGTTGCTGGCTGTGGCGCAGGAGCGTCCGGTTCGGGCCGAAGCGGGTGGCTTCTATGGTGGCGTTTCGCAGCGCGCATCGGGCGCCGAGGGTTTCGGGCTCTCCTTTGGGCACCTCGCCTCGACGTGGAACAAGTTCGCGCTCCCGGCGGCTGACATCGGCGGCGCCCGCCTGCTTGCCTTCGGCGGATACCGCTGGGGTAACGATCTGGCGGTCGAGGCTGCGGTTGGCACCGCCGAATACTCGACCCTGAAGCCCCTTTCGGCCGCTGCCCGGGGGGTGGGTTTGGCGTTGACGGATAGCAGCGAAATCTCGTCGCGCGCGATGAGCGCCGATGTCTATGGCACCTGGGGTTTCCGGAAGAACATGGCGCTCTATGGGCGGCTGGGCTACGCCTCGAGCGAGGCCGCGCCGGCTTACTTCGGCGGGTCAATGGCGGACGCGCGTCGCAACCGGGACGGTGTCAACTACGGCGTCGGTTTGCGGTACGACATGACGCAGGCGCTCGGCCTGCGGGTCGAGTACGCCCGCTTCGGGCGCCTGCCCGGCGATGCCGTCAATGGGCTGCTGCCCGAGAATGACCAGCTCCAGTTCGGGGTGCAGTTCCGGTTCTAGTGGACTGGTGCGGGCCATCGGCCGCATCCAGGCTGCCGTCGTGGTCGGCCTATAATCGGGGTTCCGGTTCAAGGAACCCGATGTCCGATTCGCGCGCCACCGTTCCCGTCGTCACCACGATCCGCCTGGTGTATCTTGCGCGCCTGCGCGAGGCGTTCGGGCGCGCCGACGAGGACATCGCGGTAACCGTGGGCCGACCCACCGTCGCAACGGTGCTGGCGCTGCTGCGTGACCGCGGCGGTATCTGGGCAGAGGAACTGGCACCGGGACGTGCGGTGCGGGTTGCGCTCAATCACACGGTGTCCGGTGGGGACGCATTGCTGCGCAATGGCGATGAGGTAGCGCTGCTGCCGCCTGTCACCGGCGGCTGAAGCTCACGCGGGGTTGCGATGCCGGTGCGCGTACAAACTGACGATTTCGACGTGGGCCGCGAGTTGGCCGCCTTGCGGGGGACAGACGCGCGCGTCGGCGCCGTGGCGTCGTTCATCGGTACCGTGCGCGATGTGAACGATGCCGTTCCCGTCACTACCATGACGCTGGAACACTATCCTGGCATGACGGAGAAATCGCTGGCCGCCATCGTGGACGAAGCGCGCGGGCGCTTCTCGATCGTGGATGCGCTGGTGATCCATCGCGTCGGCGCACTGCGCCCGACGGACCAGATCGTGCTGGTGGCGGTCACCAGTGCGCATCGTGGCGACGCCTTCGATGCCTGCCGCTACATCATGGATATCCTGAAGACCCGCGCGCCGTTCTGGAAAAAGGAGGACACCCCCGCCGGCGCGCGCTGGGTGGATGCCCGTGTTGCCGACGCCGCAGCCGAGCAGCGCTGGTCGACCGACCCCTGATCGATCATGATCGTGGGCACCTCCAAGGCGCAATGAGATGGCCTCCCGCATTGCGCTGATTGCGGTCGACTGGGGTACGACGTCGATGCGCGCGTACTGGCTCGACGCGACGGGGGCGATCGTGGACACCCGCAGCGCACCTCGCGGCATCCAGCAGATTCGCGACGGCGGCTTCGCTGCCGCGTTGCATGAATTGCTGGGCCCAGCCGGCGAAGCGTCGGTTCCCCGGCTCGCCTGCGGCATGATCGGCAGCCGTCAGGGCTGGGTCGAGGCGCCGTATGTCCCCTGCCCGGCGCTGCTGACCTCGCTGGTCGACGGCATCGTTGCCGTGCCGGGAGCGGGACTGCGGATCGTTCCGGGCGTCACCACGCGCGATGCCAACGACGTGCCTGACGTCATGCGCGGCGAGGAGACGCAGCTTGCAGGTGCGGTTGACGCGGGTGAATCGCGGGTGCTCGCCGTGCTGCCCGGGACACACAGCAAGTGGGCGTGCGTCGAGTCCGGTCGCATCGTGGACTTCATGTCGTTCATGACGGGCGAGCTCTGGAGCGTCCTGCTTGCACACAGCATTCTCGGACGCCTGGCAGCACCTGCCGCGACACCGGAACCACCCGGCGAGGCGTTTGCGCGCGGCGTGCGCCGCGGCCTTGGCGCGGGCGGACTCGGACACGATATCTTCGGCGCGCGTACGCTCGCGCTGTTCGGTGAACTCGCGGGTCACGAAGTGCCCGACTGGCTTTCCGGCGTGCTGATCGGCAGGGAAATCCGCAACGCGCGCTCATGGGCACAGCGCCACGGCTATGATGCGTCGAGCGTGCGTCTGATCGGCGACGATGCGCTGGTGGCGCGCTATGTCGCGGCACTGGTGCTGGCGGATGTTGCAGTGGAGCGTGCGGATGGCCATGCCGCCGCGACCGGACTTTGGCGCCTCGCCGTGCTGGCGGGGCTCGTTCAACCTGATCACTGAAATGGCGACCATGCCGCATCCCAGTCTGTCGTCCTACCTCGAACCGTTGCCGTTGATCGCCGTCCTGCGCGGGATCACGCCGGAGGAAATCGATGCCGTTGGCGCGGCGCTTGCCGGTGCCGGGTTCCGGGTCCTTGAAGTGCCGCTCAATTCTCCGCGGGCGTTCGAATCGATCGCACGACTGGCCGCAAGACACGGCGAGCAATGCCTGATCGGCGCGGGTACGGTGATCGATGTCGCGGATGTCGCCCGCGTGCGCGAGGCCGGGGGGCGCGTGATCGTGATGCCGCATGCCGACACGGCGGTGATCCGCGCGGCCAAGGCACAGGGGATGCTGTGCGTCCCCGGTGTAGCCACGCCTACCGAAGCCTTTGCTGCGCTCGCGGCCGGCGCCGATGGCCTCAAGATGTTCCCCGCGGAAGCCATCCCGCCGGCAGCGCTCAAGGCGTGGCGCGCGGTGCTCCCGCGCGGCACTTTGGTCTTTGCGGTCGGCGGCATGCGGCCGGATAATCTCGACGCTTATTGGAACGCCGGTGCATCGGGCTTCGGCACCGGTTCCAACCTGTACAAGCCGGGGGCGGATCCTGTCGACGTGGCGCAGGTTGCCGCGGCATTCGCCGCATCCATTCGCGCGTTGCCGTCGCGCTGAAGCTACTCTTGGGGAAACCATTGACCCTGCCGGGACGGGTGTTCGCTGTCAAGGATCCGCGATGAACGCGATGGACATCATCGCGATCGGCGAGCCGATGATCGAGTTCAACCAGTCGCGTTCGACGGACGCCGCCACCTACCTGCAGGGATATGGTGGTGACACGTCGAACATGGCGATTGCAGCGGCCCGCCTCGGCGCGCGCGTGGGCTACGTCACGCGGCTGGGCGACGATGCGTTCGGTCGATTGTTTTTCGACCTGTGGTCGCGGGAAGGCGTGGACGCATCCGGCGTGGCCGTCGACCCCGACGCCGCGACCGGCGTCTATTTCGTGACGCACAGCGCAACCGGCCACGCGTTCTCGTACCTGCGGGCCGGTTCGGCAGCCTCGAGGCTTCATCCCGGCAACCTGCCGCTGGACGTGGTGCAACGGGCCCGGCTGCTGCATGCTTCCGGCATCAGCCAGGCGATCTCGGCCAGCGCCTGCGATGCCGTGTTTGCGGCGATGGACATCGCGCGACGCAACGGCGCGATCATCACCTACGATCCCAACCTGCGGACCAAGCTGTGGCCGGTGGCGCGCGCGCGGGCGGTAATTCTGGCGACGTTCGGCAACTGCGATTGGTGCCTGCCCAGCCAGGACGATGCGACGCTGCTCTATCCCGGGGCCTCGCCCGAAGGCGTCATCGCTGCCAGCCATCGCGCCGGCGCGCGCGGGGTGGTGCTGAAGCGTGGTGCTGCCGGCTGTATCGTCTCGGACGGGCAACGCAGCGAGACCATTCCTGCGCACTGCGTCGTCCCGGTCGATGCCACCGGCGCCGGCGATTGCTTCGATGGAGCCTTTGCCGCGCGCCTGCTGGCGGGTGACGATCCCTTTGTCGCCGCGCGCTATGCCAATGCAGCGGCAGCGCTGGCGACGACCGGATACGGCGCAGTGGCGCCGCTGCCGCGTCCCGCCGATGTCGAGCGGCTCCTGGCGGTGGGCGTCCCCGCATGAAAGTGCGTCACAAGAGCCGCTCCATGAACCTCCATTGCGAAGGTCGCCGATGAGCGCCACCACGTTCCACCCTGATCTCTACACCGGCAAAGTGGTTCTCGTGGTCGGCGGCACGACGGGGATCGGCGCGGGTATCGCGGCGGCATTTGCCGGTCTCGGCGCTGTCGTCACCGTGACCGGGGCCACCGCTGCCGAGTGCTCGGCCGCACGCGCCGCCGGCGACTTCCGCGGTCGGGATGCGATTGCGATCGATGTCCGCGACGAGGCCGCCGTCACGCGGCTGATCGACGACCTGCCGCGTCTCGATGTCCTGGTCAACTGCGCGGGCATCATCAGGCGCGGCGCCGAGCATGAGTTGCCCGTGTTCGAGGACGTGCTGGCGATCAACCTCACCGGCACGATGCGCACCTGCACGCTGGCGCGGGAGAAGTTGAAGCGCGCGGGTGGCGCCATCGTCAATACGGCCTCCGTGCTTTCATTCTTCGGCGGCGGCCTCGTCCCCGGCTACGCCTCGAGCAAGGGCGGCGTGGCGCAACTCACCAAGTCGCTGGCCATTGCCTATGCGCCGGATCACATCCGGGTCAATGCCATTGCGCCGGGGTGGGTGGCCACGCCGCTCACGCAGGCGCTGCAGAACGACCCGCTGCGCAGCGCGGCGATCCTCGCGCGCACGCCACTCGCGCGCTGGGCCCAGCCGGACGACATCGCCGGCGCGGCCGTATTTCTCTGTTCCCCCGCCGCTCGCTTCATCACGGGTATCGTGATGCCGGTCGATGGTGGCTACATGATCACGTAGGGAGCCAGCCATGACAATCGGAGCCGCGGTGCGTCATTTGAAGAAAGGCGACTGGGAAAAGGCCCACGTCATCGTGCAAACGGATGAAACCGTTCTGGGTTGCTGGGCGCATGGCATCGTGCACATCGTCGAAGGCGATCTTGGCAACGCGCGGTACTGGTACCGCCGCGCGCACCGCAGCTTTCCCGCCACCATCGATCCCGCGGTGGAGATCACCGCGCTTGCCCATGCCCTGAAGGAATCCACCCAGTGAATGCCCCGCTTGTCATGCCAACCCGCGGCATCGTGCCCGAGATCGCCATGGACGCCATTCCCGCCGATGAGCGGGTGTGGGTGCCGCAGGCGCCGGACGTCTGGTTCCGCCCATTGCTCCTCAACACGGTGTCCGGCGGCTGGTGCAACCTGCTGCGCGTGCGCAAGAGCGGCGTGCTGTCGCGACATCGGCATCCGATGGTCGTGGTGGGTTATGTGATCAAGGGGCGCTGGCGGTATCTCGAGCATGACTGGATCGCGGAGGAGGGCAGCTTCGTCTACGAACCGCCCGGCGAGATCCATACGCTGACGGTGCCCGACGATTGCACGGAAATGATCACGTTCTTCAACATCAGCGGCGCGATGATCTACCTCGACGAGGATGGCCGGCAGACCGGTTACGAGGACGTGTGGACCAAGATCGATATGTGCCGCGCCCATTACGCGGCATGCGGCCTCGGCGCCGGATACGCCGAGCAGTTCATCCGCTGACGGCTCGCGCCGCGCTACACTTACTTCATGGTTACGCAATTTGCCGCGGTCGGCATCGGTGCGGCGCTGGGCGCGTGGCTGCGCTGGGGTCTTGCGACGTGGCTCAATCCTCGCCTGCCGCAGTTTCCGCTGGGCACCCTTGCCGCCAATCTCGTGGGCGGCTACCTGGTCGGTGTGGCCGTAGCACTCGTCCTCGCGCGGCCCGAGTTGTCACCGGAATGGCGATTGTTCATCATCACCGGATTCCTGGGTGGCCTCACCACGTTTTCCAGTTTTTCCGCCGAGGTCACGGCATTGCTCGCGCGTGGCGAGTACGCAACCGGGGCGTTGCTGGCCGGCGCCCACCTTGCCGGATCGCTGCTGCTGACGGCCGCCGGTTTTGCCACCGTGCGGGCGCTGGCTTCCTGAACATACTTCAAGAGGGAAACGACATGGCATATGCAATACGCATTCACGCACACGGTGGTCCCGATGTCATGGTGGCTGAGGAAGTTCCCATCGGTGCGCCGGGGCCCGGCGAGGCCCGCATTCGCCAGACGGCGATCGGACTCAACTACATCGACACCTACCATCGCAGCGGGCAGTATCCGCTGACGCTACCGTCCGGCATCGGCCAGGAAGCAGCCGGCGTCGTGGAGGCGGTTGGCGCCGGGGTCGACTTCCTGCGCGTGGGGGAACGCGTCGCTTACTGCGGCGGACCGATTGGAGCGTATGCCAGCGAACGCATCGTCCCGGCCGATCGTCTGGTCAAGATTCCGGACGGCATTGAAGACGTGACCGCGGCGACGCTGATGCTGAAGGGACTGACGGTCCAGTACCTGTTCCGGCAAACGTTTCGCCTGAAAGGTGGCGAGACTATCCTGTTTCATGCTGCAGCCGGTGGCGTGGGTCTCATCGCCTGCCAGTGGGCACGCGCGCTGGGTGTCACGATGATCGGCACCGTCGGCTCGGATGCCAAGGCGGAACTCGCTCGGTCCAGCGGCTGCGTGCATACCATCGTCTACACACGCGAAGACTTCGTCGCACGGACCAAGGAAATCACCGGCGGCAAGGGTGTGCCGGTGGTATACGATTCGATCGGCAAGGATACGTTTCCGAAGTCACTCGACTGTTTGTCGCCACTCGGCATGTTCGTGAGTTTCGGCGCGGCGTCGGGTCCCATCGCTGCGTTCAACATCGGCTTGCTGGCGCAGAAGGGTTCGCTCTTCGCCACCCGGCCCACGCTCTTCACCTATGCCGCGACGCGTGCCAGCCTCACCGCGATGGCCGACGAGATGTTCGGCTTGGTGCTGGCTGGAAACATCAAATCCGAAGCGCGGCAGACCTTTGCTCTGAAGGACGCAGCAGCGGCCCACCGCGCGCTGGAATCACGGGGAACGACTGGCGCGACGGTACTGCTGCCGTAGCGCGGGTGTCAGGCGCCGCGCGTCGCTGCGTTCAGGAGCGACCGCGCGGCATCCGGCAATTCGGACGCGGTAAGGCCAAGGGGCCCGATACCGTTGGCCACCAGATGATCCGCGGCCGCGCCGTGCAGGCACACGGCCAGCGGCAGCGCTTCCTCAGCGGGAATGCGCTGGGCAAGCAGGGCCCCCAGAAGCCCGCACAGCACGTCGCCGCTGCCGGGGGTTGCCAGCGCCGGTCCGCCGCTGGTGTTGATCGCCCAGGACGCATCGCGGTGGACGATCACGCTGCCCGCCCCCTTCAGCACGATGCTGGCCTGCAGGCGCCGTGCCAGTTCCTGCGCCGCGGCCATTCTGTCCCGCTGCACCGCCTCCGCGGTGATCCCGAGGACCCGCGCCGCCTCGCCGGGGTGCGGTGTTGCCAGCGTGGGCGCGGCGCGTTGCGGCACCAGCGCCTGCAGCGGAACATCACGGGCCAGGATGTTGAGCGCATCCGCGTCGAGCGCCACCGGTATCGGCATGGCCAGGGCGCGCGTCAGCAACGAGCGCGCCGCCTCGCTGGTGCCAAGGCCCGGGCCGATGACCAGCGCATCGGGGCTGGCGTCGAGCACCACCCCCGCATGCCGCAGCATGAGTTCGGGCATGCCGGTATCGAGTTTCGGAGGATTGGGCATCAGGAAGCCCAGCCAGACCTTGCCTGCGCCCGCGCGCAGCGCCGCCCGGCCGGCCAGGATCACGGCGCCGCCCATGCCCTCCGTGCCGCCGAGGATGCCCAGCGTGCCGAAGGTGCCTTTGTTGACGTTACGCGTGCGCCGCGCGAGCACGGCCGGGAGCATTGCCGCCAGCCCGGGCCAGGCCAGGCAATCGCCATGCGGGACCGCATCGACATCGAGACCGAGGGCCTCGACGACGATGGTGCCGCACAGGTCGGGGCCGTCACCCGTGAGCATGCCCGGCTTCAGTGCAATGAATGAAATCGTGGCGTGGGCACGGATGGCGGGCTCGAAGGCATGCCCGGTGGCGGCGTCGAGCCCGCTGGGCAGGTCGATGGCCAGGATAGGGGCCCCGCAACGATTGGCCCAGGTCACGAGGGTGGTCCAGGGGGCCTCCAGTGGTCGCGCCAGGCCCATCCCGAACAGCCCGTCGAGCACCAGCGCCGGCGTCCGGGGGCCGGGGGTCGCCTGGGTCACGCCGCCGGCCTCCAGAAAACGCCGGTACGCGGCGGCTGCTGCGGCCGGCAGCTGGGCGGCGTTCCCCGCAAAGACCACTTCAATGTCGTTGCATCGCTCCCGCAGCAGGCGTGCGGCCACGAACGCATCGCCGCCGTTGTTGCCGGGGCCGGCCAGCACCACGATGGGACCGCCCCGGTCACGGTGGAGGCGTTCGGCATGGTCGGCGCAGGCGCGGCCCGCCTGCTCCATCAACCCGGCGCCCGGATGGGCGGCTTCGAGGGCCCGCAGGTCGGGAATCGTCAGAATCGGTGCCAGCAGTGTCGTCATCGGCCGATTATAGGGTGCCGCCTTCGCTGCTTCACGACCCGGGCTGCGGCAGGGGATTGTCCGGTGGACAGAGTTGCGCAACCCGGGCTACACTTTTCCGTTTGCAGTTTGATGTACAGGCAACCCATGCCGTTGGTGCCTGCTCCCAATGTTCGACATTTGTCCGCCGCGCCGCTCGCGGCCTCAGGAGGTTGCAATGAAGTTGTTCACCAAATCCATCATTACCCTGGTCGCCGCGACCTTTGCGTTGGGCGCGTCGGCCCAGGAACTGACCGGCACGCTGAAGAAGATCAAGGATTCGGGCTCGATCACCATCGGCCACCGCGATTCGTCGATTCCGTTTTCGTACTACGACGACAAGCAGGCCGTGATCGGCTACGCCATGGACATCTGCATGAAGATCGTCGATGGCATCAAGACCGAGTTGAAGTCGCCCAATATCAAGGTTGTACTGAACCCCGTGACGTCGGCCACGCGCATCCCGCTGATGGCCAACGGCACGATCGACCTCGAGTGCGGCTCGACCACCAACAGCATCGATCGGCAGAAGCAGGTGGCCTTCACCAACACGCACTTCGTGACGGCCAATCGCTATGTGGCCAAGAAGTCCGACAACATCAAAACGCTGGCCGACCTGAAGGGCAAGACCGTCGTATCCACCGCCGGCACCACCAACATCAAGTGGCTGACCGAGGAGAACGCGGCCAAGGGTCTTGGCATGACCATCCTCACCGGCAAGGATCACGCCGAATCGTTCCTGATGGTGGAAACGGGTCGTGCCTCGGCCTTCTTCATGGATGACATCCTGCTGGCCAGCCTGGTCGCCAGTTCCAAGGCGCCCGCCGACTACGTCGTGGGTTCCGAAGCCTATTCGGTCGAGCCGTACGGCATCATGATGCGCAAGGACGATCCTGCGTTCAAGAAGGTCGTCGACAATGCCACGGCCACGCTGTTCAAGAGCGGCGCCATCGCCCCGATCTACACCAAGTGGTTCCAGAGCGCCGTTCCGCCGAAGGGCATCAACCTCGCGACCGCGCCGTCGCCGCAGTTGGCCCGCACGTTTGCCAACCCGACCGACAGCGGCGATCCGGCGGTCTACAAGTAAACGCATCCTGGCGTTGAGCACTGCGAACGGGGAGCTTCGGCTCCCCGTTTTGCTTTGCTGTTGCCCGAACGCCTGTCCGCTGGCAGTCATTTGTTTGTTATAGTCGTCGCACAACAACAGTTCCGGGGCGGGGAGAGCGCGTGAACTACAACTGGAACTGGAAAGTCTTCTGGGACATGGCCGCGGACGGCACCGGCACCTGGGGGATGACGCTCTTCTACGGTGTGCTGTGGTCACTCGCCGCAGCACTTTGCGCCGGCATCATTGCGTTCCTGCTGGGTTCGGCACTGGGTGTCATGCGCACCACGCCGCACAAGTGGCTGGTGCGCTTCGGCAACGCCTACGTCGAACTCTTCCGCAACATTCCGCTGCTGGTCCAGTTGTTCCTGTGGTTCTTCGTGCTGCCCGAGCTGCTGCCGAAAGGGCTCGGCGACGCCATGAAGCAGATGCCACACCCCTGGGCATCGTTCGTCCCGGCGGTGATCGGGCTCGGCCTGTTCACCGCCGCCCGGATCAGCGAACAGGTCAAGGCAGGCATCCTTTCGCTGTCCCGCGGACAGCTGATGGCCGGCACGGCGCTGGGACTCACGTTGCCGCAGACGTATCGCTTCGTACTGTTGCCGATGGCCTATCGGATCATCCTGCCGCCACTGACGTCGGAGACGATGAACCTCATCAAGAACACCTCCGTCGCGCTGACGATCGGCTTGCTGGAACTGACCGCGGCCGCCCGGTCGCTGCAGGAATTCACGTTTCAGGTGTTTGAAGCGTTCACCGCGGCAACGCTGATCTACATTGCAGTGAACCTGTGCGTCGTCACGGTGATGCGCTGGCTCGAAAGAGCGGTGGCGGTGCCGGGCTTCATCGGCCCGGCCGCGGTCGGCGGGGGACACTGACCATGGTCGACTTCGACTTCGATGTCATCCAGCGATCGATCGGATACCTCTTCCGCGAGGGCATGACCTTCACGCTGACGTTGACCGCGCTCGCCGCCGCCGGCGGCATCATCCTGGGCACGCTGCTCGCGATGATGCGGCTGTCGTCGTACAAGTGGCTGTCGGTGCCGGCCTCGGCCTACGTCAACCTGATCCGGTCGATCCCGCTGCTGCTCGTGATCTTCTGGTTCTACTTCCTGGTGCCGTACATCGGCGCGTGGATCATCGGCTCGCCCACCCCCATCAAGGTCGGTGCCTTCGCATCCTCCGTGATTACGTTCACACTGTTCGAGGCCGCGTACTACTCCGAGATCATGCGCGCGGGCATCCAGTCGATCTCGCGCGGCCAGATCTGGGCGGGCTATGCGATCGGCCTCAACTACTGGCAGACGATGGCCACCGTGGTTCTGCCGCAGGCGTTTCGCAACATGGTGCCCATCCTCCTCACGCAGACCATCATCCTGTTCCAGGACACGTCGCTCGTGTATGTGCTCTCCATCACCGACTTCCTCGGCGCGGCGTCCAAGGTGGCGCAGCGCGACGGACGTCTGGTCGAGATGTACATCTTCGCGGCGCTGGTTTATTTCCTGGTCAGCTTCGGACTGTCGCAGGTGGTCAAGCGCCTGCAGCAGAAGATCGCCATCATTCGCTGACGTTGCTTGCGCCAACCAAACCGGGATCGCACCATGTCGATGATCGAAATCAAGGACGTATCCAAGTGGTACGGCAGCTTCCAGGTGCTGACCGACTGCACCACCAATGTCGACAAGGGCGAGGTGATCGTCGTCTGCGGGCCTTCCGGCTCCGGCAAGTCGACACTGATCAAGGTGGTCAATGCGCTCGAACCCTTCCAGAAGGGCGACATCGTGGTCGACGGGATCAAGGTCAATGACCCCAAGACCGATCTGCCCAAGTTGCGCGCGCGGGTGGGGATGGTGTTCCAGAACTTCGAGCTGTTTCCGCACCTCACCATCACGCAGAACCTTACGCTCGGCCAGATCAAGGTGTTGGGCCGCACCAAGGAGGAAGCCACGGTGCGGGGCTTGAAGTATCTCGACCGCGTGGGTCTCATTGCGCAGAAGGACAAGTTTCCGGGCCAGCTTTCCGGCGGTCAGCAGCAGCGCGTGGCCATCGCGCGCGCGCTGTCGATGGATCCGATCTGCATGCTGTTCGATGAGCCCACGTCCGCGCTCGATCCGGAGATGGTCAATGAAGTGCTGGATGTGATGGTGGGTCTCGCCAAGGAGGGGATGACGATGATGTGCGTCACCCACGAGATGGGCTTCGCGCGCAAGGTGGCCAACCGCGTCATCTTCATGGACAAGGGATTCATCGTCGAGGACGCGACCAAGGACGACTTCTTCGGCAAGCCACGCTCCGAACGGGCGCAGCAATTCCTGGCGAAGATCCTGCAGCACTGACGTCGCAAGCGGGCGCGGTGCCGCGGTTTGCGCCCGCATGCCTGCACCCCCCGGAGGATTTCTGATGCACGCGTTTCGCCTGCTTGCCGTTGCACTGTCGCTGGTTGCGTGTTCCGCCAGCGCGCAGTACCCCGATCGCAGCATCACGATGATCGTGCCGTTTCCGCCGGGCGGTGTGGCGGACGCCGTCGCGCGCCCCGTGGCGGACGCGATGAGTCGCGATCTCAAGCAGCCCGTGGTCATCGAGAACAAGCCGGGCGCCGGCGGCGGCATCGGGATGGCGCAGGCGGCCAAGGCCAGGCCCGACGGCTATACGATCCTGCTGTCGCTGTCGTCGTTCACCGTGCTGCCGGAGGCCGACAAGGTCCTGGGCCGCGCGCCGATGTATCAGCTGGCCGACCTGAAACCGGTGGCGCGCTTCACTGCCGACCCCACTGTGTTCGTGGTCCGTGCCGAGGCACCGTGGAAAACGTTGCAGGATTTCATCAAGGACGCGCGCGCCAACCCCGGCAAGTTCACCTACGGGTCCTCCGGCAACTACGGCACGATGCACGTGCCGATGGAGATGTTCGGCGGCGCGGCCGGCGTCAAGATGACGCATGTGCCCTACACCGGCGCTGGTCCGGCCATCGTGGGCCTGCTCGGCGGGCAGGTGGACGTGCTTGCCACCGGCCCGGCGTCGATCGTGCAGCAGATCAAGGCCGGCAAGGTGCGGGCGCTGGCGCAGTGGGGCGACGCGCGCCTGGCCGCGCTGCCCGACGTGCCCAGCCTCAAGGAAACGGGCACCAACGTCGAGTATGCGCAGTGGTCGGGGCTGTTCGTGCCGGCGGCGACACCGGAACCCGTCGTGCGCCGGCTGCGCGAGGCGGCGCGTGCGGCCGCCACCGACGAGCGCGTCAAGCAGGTGCTCGGCTCCGCCGGCAGTCCGATCCAGTACCTGGATGCGCCCGAGTTCCAGCGTTACGTGGACGCCGATGCCGCGAAGATGGCCGACGTGGTCAAGGGCATCGGCAAGGTGGAGTAGGTCGCCACGACTGCCGATGCGGGCGGCGGTCCGGCCGCCGCCCGCCGGCGGTCAGAACGGATAACGCAGGATCGCGGCCAGGCTGCCACCACCGGGAATATCGGCGCGGCGCTCGCCCAGGACGCGCGCCCCGGTCAACAAGGCACGACCGGCGATCTGGTCGACGACGCCCTGACGCGCGATACTGCCGCTGTCGCCAAAGGTGACAGCACCCGTGGTTTCATCGACATGGCCCGGCACAATTTCGTCAATGTCCACAAGCAGGGTGGCAACGGCACCGAAGGTTGCGGCACGCGCGGCTTGCGCGATGTCGGTGGTGGCGCGGCCTTCGCCCAGGCGTGCCGCAAACTCCGCATGCAACGCTTTCAGGTCCTCGGCATGCAACTGGTCCAGCACCGCGCGCGCGGCGTGGGCCAGGTCGGCGTCACTGGTCGTTTCGGAATTGCCGGGAATGCTGACTGCGGCCAGATGCGGATAGGTGTTGACCGAACGGTAAATGGCATCAAGCGGCTGGTTCGCGGCCAGGATCAACGGAATTTCGCGTCCGGCCAGCAGTTCGCGCAATGCCTGGTCCACCTGTCGCGAATATTGACCCAAGCGCACCTTCTGGCCCTCGGCGCCCTGCAGGCGTCCGCTTGGCGTGCGGCCGAGGATCGAGGCCTTGCCCACCGCGCTGGCGGCGTCCTTGGGGAGGTCTGCCACCTTCACGGCCACTGCCGGCATGTCGCCGGAAACTTCGACCAGGCGCACTGCTCCTTGCGTCAACGCAAGCACGAACGCCGACTGCGGTACCGTGATGGCGCGCAGCAGCGGCTTGATGAAAAAGCGGTCACCGGTTTCCACCAGTGCCTCCAGTGTGTTCGGCAGGCGATACGTCAGCGTGCGTGTGGCCGTTGCAAAGACGGCCAGACTTCGCGCCTGATGCGCCCAGAAATCGTCATCCTCGAGCAGGTCGTCCAATGCGTCGCCAATGGCGTCAACTTCCCGCTTGTGCACACCCTTGGCGAGCAATGCCTCGTGGCCGGCACGCGCCAGGTTTTTCATTGCGATGCGGTCAGCCTGTGCTTCCTGCGTCAGCGGCGTGGTGGGCAGGTAGAGGGACAGGCAGGCCGGGGCACGCACGTCGATCAGGCGTTCGATGTCTGTGCGGGAGGGGATGTCGACGTGCAGCATGGATATAGCGCTCCTTGGAAAATGCGCTGATCGCGCAAAACCGTCGAGTCTATGACAGGCACCATTTTGTTTCAACGCTACAGCGAGCGGGTCATGCGATAATCATGTTTTGCCTGTTCGTCTCTCGCGATGGCCGAAATTCTTTCGCTGGCTGGCAATGCGGCGCTCTCGTCGTTTCGCCTGGTCAAGCTTCTGCAGCGCCTCGCATCCGAACGGCCGCGCCACGCGATTGCCGACGTCCGCGCGACTTTTCGACATTTTGTTGAAACGACCAAGCCGCTGCCCGTGGCAGCACTGCAGGTACTTGCCGAGCTCCTGACATATGGCGAGGAGACGCCGCCTGCGCCGGGCCCCGCGCAGGCTTCGTGGCTGGTGGTGCCGCGGCCGGGAACCATCTCGCCCTGGTCATCCAAGGCCACCGATATCGCGCGCAATTGCGGTCTTGATGCGGTTCGCCGGATCGAGCGCGGCGTGCTGTTCGAATTGCGAACCGGGGATGGCAATCCGCTAGCGCCTCTCGATCAGGCAGCAATGCTGCCGCTGGTGCACGACCGGATGACCGAGGCAGTGTTGTTCGATGTCGACGCCGTGCAGTCGTTGTTCGCGCACGTGCCACCGCCACCATTGACAACGATCCCGCTGCATGCCGGCGGTCGCGCGGCGCTGGCGCACGCCAACACCACACTGGGCCTGGCACTGGCCCCCGACGAGATCGACTATCTCGAGTTGCACTTCCGGCGGTTGCAGCGCGACCCCACCGATGTCGAGCTGATGATGTTCGCGCAGGCCAATTCCGAGCATTGCCGGCACAAGATCTTCAATGCCGACTGGATCGTCGATGGCGTGCCGCAGGATCGGAGCCTCTTCGCGATGATTCGCGAAACGCACCGCACGCATCCCGCTGGCACCGTGGTGGCGTACTCCGACAATGCGGCGGTGATGGAGGGCGCGACGATCGCCCGGTTCCATCCGCGCGAAAGCGGGCTCTATGGCGCCGCCCTCGAGCTCACGCATACCCTGATGAAGGTGGAGACGCACAATCATCCCACCGCGATCGCGCCGTTTCAGGGTGCCGCCACAGGCGCCGGCGGCGAGATCCGCGACGAGGGCGCGACCGGCATCGGCGGCAAACCCAAGGCCGGCCTGACCGGCTACACGGTGTCGCACCTGCGGATCCCCGATCTCCCGCAGCCATGGGAAACAGCGATCGATGGCGGCCCCGATCCTGTAGGCAAGCCCGAGCGGATCGCCTCCGCTTTCGCGATCATGCTGGAAGGCCCGATCGGCGCGGCGGCGTTCAACAACGAATTTGGCCGGCCCAATCTCGCCGGGTACTTCCGCACCTTCGAGCAGTATGTGGGTGGCGAATGGCGGGGTTACCACAAGCCGATCATGCTGGCGGGTGGCGTGGGCAACATCCGCGCCGACCACACGCACAAGCATCCGCTGCCGGCTGGCACGCTGCTGATCCAGCTGGGCGGCCCCGGCATGCTGATCGGTATGGGCGGCGGCGCCGCGTCGTCGATGGCCACTGGTGTCAACACGGCGGACCTCGACTTCGATTCGGTCCAGCGTGGCAATGCGGAAATGGAGCGGCGTGCGCAAGAGGTGCTCGACCGCTGCTGGCAACTGGGTGCGGCCAACCCGATCCTGTCGGTGCACGACGTGGGAGCAGGCGGCTTGTCCAACGCGCTGCCCGAGCTGGTGCACGGCGGCGATGCGGGTGGAACCTTCGACCTGCGCGCGATTCCCAGCGAGGAGTCCGCCATGGCGCCGCGCGAGATCTGGTGCAACGAGGCCCAGGAGCGCTATGTGCTGGCGATCGCGCCGGAAGCGCTGGCGGCATTCGCCGCGATGTGCGCGCGCGAGCGTTGCCCGTTTGCGGTGGTGGGCACCGCCAATGCCCACGGCCGGCTGACGGTTGCGGATCCTCTCTTCGGCAACAAACCGGTTGACGTTCCGCTTGACGTGATCCTTGGCAAGGTGCCGAAGATGACACGCGATGTCCGGCACGTGACCCGCGTGCATCCTCCGCTGGATACCTCGCGCATCACTGTGCGCGATGCCGCGTATCGCGTCCTCCAGTTGCCTGCGGTGGCCGACAAGACGTTCCTGATCACGATCGGGGATCGCACGGTGGGCGGGCTGTGCTCGCGCGATCCCATGGTCGGCCCATGGCAGGTGCCGGTGGCCGACGTCGCCGTGACGCTGATGGACTTCAAGGGGTTTGCCGGCGAAGCGATGGCAATAGGCGAGCGCACGCCGCTCGCGCTGATCGATGGCCCCGCCTCGGGCCGGATGGCAGTGGCCGAGGCCATCACCAACATCACGGCCGCGCCGATTGCGCATATCGCCGACATCAAGCTCTCCGCCAACTGGATGGCGCCCGCGGGTCACCCGGGCGAGGATGCGGCGCTCTACGACACGGTGCATGCAGTCGCGATGGAAACCTGCGTGCAGCTTGGCCTCGCCATTCCCGTGGGCAAGGACTCGATGTCGATGCGCACCACGTGGTCCGAGGACGGCGTTGACAAGGCGGTGACCGCACCGATTTCGCTGATCGTGTCCGCCTTTGCGCCGGTGGCGGATGTGCACCGCACGCTGACGCCGTTGCTGCCGCGCGACGCCGGCACGCTGAGCCTGGTCCTGCTCGATATCGCAGGGGGGCGCCGCCGCCTGGGCGGCTCAGCGCTGGCGCAGGTGTTCGGGCAACTCGGCAACGAGGTTCCCGACCTCGATGATGCGGACACGCTGGCCGCATTTTTCACCTTCGTCCAGCATCACGCGAAGGACGGCGAGATCGTCGCGTATCACGACCTGTCCGACGGCGGCCTGTTCGTGGCGCTGGCCGAGATTGCGTTTGCCAATCATTGCGGTCTCGACATCACGCTCGACGGTATCGATGCCGGCACGCTGCCCGCGCTCTTTGCCGAGGAACTCGGTGCCGTGGTCGCCGTGCGCACGAACGACGCGTCGGCCCTGGTACGCGCGGCGCAGGACGTGGGCCTGGTCGCGGCCATCATCGGGACTCCGGCCGCCAATGGGCGGGTGCGCGTGGTACGCCACGGACAGGTGGTGCTCGACGAAGCGCGGGTGGACCTGCATCGCGCATGGTCGGCCACGTCGCATGCGATGCAGGCGGCGCGCGACAATCCGGAGGTGGTGGCGCAGGAGTACGCGCAGCTCGCCGATGCCGATGACCCGGGCCTGTCGCCGCGCGTCACCTTCGATGCCGAGGCCGACGTCGCCGCTCCGTACATTGCCACCGGCGTGCGGCCACGGATCGCGATCCTGCGCGAGCAGGGCGTCAACGGCCAGGTGGAGATGGCCGCTGCGTTCGACCGCGCGGGATTCGCGGCCTTCGACGTGCACATGAGCGACCTGGCCGAAGGGCGCCACTCGCTTGCGGATTTCTCCGCGTTCGTCGCGTGCGGTGGCTTTTCCTTCGGCGACGTGTTGGGCGCGGGAGAGGGCTGGGCCAAGTCCATCCGCTTCAATCCACGGCTGGCGGATGGCTTCGCTGCATTCTTTGCGCGCTCCGACGTCTTCGCGCTTGGCGTGTGCAACGGCTGCCAGATGATGAGCAACCTGCGCGACCTCATCCCCGGCGCGGCCACGTGGCCGCGTTTCCTGCGCAACCGCTCGGAGCAGTTCGAAGGCCGACTGACGCTGCTTGAGGTGATGCCGTCGCCGTCGTTGTTCCTGGAAGGCATGGAAGGCAGCCGCCTGCCCGTGGTGACGGCACACGGTGAAGGCTACGCAGCGTTTGCCGATGCCGCTGCGCTCGCTGCCGCACAGCCGCTCGTCGCGTTGCGCTACATCGATCACCACGGTGTGCCCACGGAGGCCTACCCGTGCAATCCCAACGGCTCGCCGCAGGGCATCACCGGCCTCACCACGCCCGATGGTCGCTATACAATCCTGATGCCGCATCCCGAGCGCGTGCATCGCAGTGCCCAGATGTCGTGGCACCCTGCGGCATGGGGCGATGCGTCGCCGTGGATGCGGATGTTCCGCAATGCGCGTGTGTGGCTCGGCTGAGCGAAGGAGCACCAAGTGAACCTGACCGTGTATGCCATCGACGGAATCACGCCGGTCGTCGATCCCAGCGCCTACGTGCACCCGTCGGCGGTGCTGATCGGCGACGTGATCATCGGCCCCGGGGTCTACATCGGCCCCTGCGCCAGCTTGCGCGGCGACTTCGGCCGGCTGGAGGTACGCGCCGGCGCCAACGTGCAGGACGCCTGCGTGATGCATGGGTTTCCCGGCACCGACACGATTGTCGAGGAGGATGGCCACATCGGCCACGGCGCGGTGCTGCACGGCTGCATCGTGCAGCGCAACGCGCTGGTCGGCATGAATGCCGTCGTCAACGACAATGCGGTGATCGGCGAGTCGGCGATGGTGGCGGCGATGGCCTTCGTCAAGGCCGGTTTCGTGGTGCCGCCACGAATGCTGGTGGCCGGTGTCCCCGGCAAGCTGATTCGCGAACTCACCGACCAGGAACTCGGCTGGAAGATCGAGGGCACCCGAAGCTACCAGGACCTCACCCGGCGCAGTATCGCGACGATGACGGCCACGGTGCCGCTGGCCGCGCCGGAAGCCGATCGCAAGCGCATCGCGGTCGATGATCTGAAGCCGCTGTCGGTGTTGAAGGCGGATGCGCGCAATTGAGACCCGACCTGCTATTCGCGTCGCTCGTCGTGGCCATGGGTGTGCTGGGGCCGGGCTTGGCCGGCGCCGCGCCGGACGCGGGGCCGCTGCCGTCGCCACCCGCCAACGCGATCAGCTTCACGCCCCCGGACGAAAGCACGATCCCCAATACACCTCTGGGCGACATCATCCGCTTTGGCAAGGATGTGTTCGTCGACACGCAGAAGTACGCCAAGCGTTATGTGGGCAATGGTCTCAACTGCGTCAATTGCCATCTCGACGCTGGCCGCAAGGCGGGATCGGGACCACTGTGGGCGGCCTACGTCGCATACCCGGCCTTCCGCGCGAAGACGATGCAGGTGAACACATTCACCCAGCGTCTCGACGGCTGCTTCCGCTACTCGATGAATGGCACGATGCCGCCGCTCGACAGTGAAGTGATCGTGGCGCTGACCGCGTATTCGTTCTGGCTGGCTACCGGCGCGCCCGTCGGGGCCTACCTGGCAGGGCGTGGCTTTCCGGAGGTGCCGGCCGCCGCGTTGCCGCCGGATACGGCACGCGGCAAGGACGTCTATGCCACCCACTGCGCGTCGTGCCACGGCGCGAACGGGCAGGGCTTGAAGACGGGCGCGACCTACGCGATGCCGCCGGTGTGGGGTCGCGATTCCTACAACGGCGGCGCGGGCATGGTTCAGGTAAGCACGGCGGCCGCATTCATCAAGGCCAACATGCCGTTCGGACAGGGCAATACGCTGACCGACCAGCAGGCATGGGATGTGGCTGCGTTCATCAACGCGCAGCCGCGACCGCGCGATCCGCGTCTCAAGTCCAAGGCTCCATAAATTCCGTAGGCGAGGCTTCAGCCTCGCGGGGAAATTGCGGCGATAACCCAGCGAGGCTGAAGCCTCGCCTACGGAAATCATGGAGCCTCGCCCGCGGGAACGCCTGCATGTCGAATGCGCAATCCCCGATGCCTCACCCGCTAAAACCCCGCGGCGTGCCCATCGCGCCGCGGGTCCGACGCCGCCACATAACCATCCGGCATGCGGACGATGAACTGCCCGGCGCCGAAATCCATGTAAGGGTCCGGCACCGAAGCGAGCTTGTGACCCATCGCAATCAGGCCGGCGCGCAGTTCGGGTGACGCCGAACCTTCGAGGTCGATGGACTGATCGGCATTGACCTTCCAGCGCGGAGCATCCAGGGCTGCCTGCGGATTGGCGGAGTAGTCGAGCAGGCGCATCAGCGTCTGCACGTGGCCCGGCGGCTGGATCGGCCCGCCCATCACGCCGAAGGCCGCCAGCGGCGCGCCATCGCGGGTGAGAAAGCCGGGAATGATCGTGTGATACGGCCGCTTGCCCCCGCCCACTTCGTTGGCGTGCCCCGGCTGCAGCGAGAAGCCGCAGCCACGATTCTGCAGGCTGATGCCGGTGCCCGGCACCACGACACCGGAGCCGAAGCCCAGGTAGTTCGACTGGATCAGCGACACCATCATGCCGCCCTGGTCGGCGGCGCACAGGTAGACGGTGCCGCCCTTCGGTGGATCGCCGGGGCCGAAATCCTGGGCCCGCCGCGGATCGATGCGGCGCGCGCGTGCAGCGAGGTAGGCCGGGTCGAGCAGCGCTTCCACGGACACCTTCATCGAGCGCTGATCGGCGACGTGACGATACGCATCGGCGAAGGCGAGCTTCATCGCCTCGATCGCAAGGTGCTGCGTGGCGGGCGCATCGACCGGTGCGTCGGCAAGGTCGAAATGCTGCAGGATCCCCAGCGCCATCAGCACCGAGATGCCCTGGCCGTTGGGCGGGATCTGGTGCACGGTGGCGTTGCGATACTGTTGCGCCAGCGGGGTGACCCAGTCGGCCGCGTAGCCGGCGAAGTCCGCGAGCGCATGCGCGCCGTTTGACCCCTGCGCGTGCCGCACCATGGCCGCTGCCAGCTCGCCGCGGTAGAACGATTCGCCATCGGAGCCGGCGATCTGTTCCAGCGATGTCGCCAGTGCGGCGCTGGCAAAGCGCTCGCCCGTGGCGGGCGGGCGCCCGAACGGGAGGAAGTGATCCTGCCACCCCAGTCCCGTCGGCATGACCGGCACCGCAGCAGCCCATTTCTCGGCGACGATCGGCGAAACGAGAAAGCCGTCGCGTGCATGCCGTATCGCGGGTCCGAAGAGATCGGCGAAGGGCAGCTTGCCATAGCGCTGCGACAATGCGCGCCAACCTGCCACCGCACCCGGAATCGTCACCGCGTCCCAGCCGCGCTCCGGCATGGCGGTGCGGCCCTTGAAGCGCGCCGGCGACCATCCCGCGGGCGCCACGCCGGAGGCATTCAGCCCGACCAGCTCGTGGCCCGTCCAGACGATCGCGAAGAGGTCCGAGCCGAGGCCATTGCTGCACGGTTCGACGACGGTGAGCGTGATGGCGGTGGCAAGGGCCGCGTCAACAGCATTGCCGCCGCGGTCCAGCATCGCCATGCCCGCCTGCGTGGCCAGCGGCTGCGAGGTGGACACGGCATTGCGCGCAAACACCGGCTGCCGGCGCGATGCATAGGGCAGCGACCAATCGAACGGGCGCATGGTGGCGACGCTCATTCCAGCTTGACGCCGGCGTCCTTGATCACCTTCGACCATTTCGCGGTTTCGGTGCGGATCTCGGCGGCAAATTTTTCGGGTGTGCCCCCGACCGGTTCGGCGCCCAGCACCGCGAGCTTGTCGCGGAACTCGGTCGACTCCAGGATCCTGTTGATGTCGCGGTTGAGACGCAGCACGATATCCGGCGGCGTTCCTGCCGGAACGAACACGCCGAAGTAGGTATCGCTGACGAACCCGGGGACGCCGGATTCGGCGATCGTCGGCAGGTCTGGCACCAGCGGCGAACGCTTGGCACCGGAGATGCCGAGGGCCTTGACCTTGCCACCCTTGACGGACGGCATCGCCGACACGATGTTGTCGAACAGGATCGACACCTGCCCGCTCATCAGATCGGGCATGACCAACGCGGTGCCCTTGTAGGGCACGTGCGTCATTCTGATGCCGGCCATCGACCCGAACAGCTCCGCGGTCAGGTGAACGATGGTGCCGTTGCCCGAGCTGCCGTAGTTGATCTTGCCGGGATTCGCCTTGGCGTAGGCGACGAGTTCTGCCGTATTGGTCACCGGCAGGTTCGGCGCCGCCACCAGGATGTTGGTCGAATTGGCCACCCACACCACCGGCACGAAATCCTTCTCGGCGTTGTAGGCAAGCTTGGGATTGAGGCTGGGGCCGATCGAGTGCGTGCTGGTGGTGGCAATCAGCAGCGTGTAGCCATCAGGGGCAGCCTTGGCAACCATGTCCGAACCGATGGCGCCGCCCGCGCCCGGCTTGTTCTCGACGACCACCGGCTGGCCCAGGGCTTCGGACAACTTCTGCGCCAGCGTGCGGCCCAGGATGTCGGTGGCCCCGGCGGGTGGAAAGGGTACGACCAGCCGCAATGGCTTCGTGGGCCAGGCAGGCATCTGCGCCGCCGTGGGCATGGCGAACGAGGCGGCGAGCAACACTGCCGCCAGAACGGTCGCGGGTTTCATTCGTGGAACGCTTCTTCGCGCTTCTTGCGGATGGACGGCGCCACGATGACAATCAGCATGATGATGGCGATGCCAAGCATCACAGCGGAGATCGGCCGCGTTGCGAACACCGTGAAATCGCCGCGCGACAGCAGGAGCGCGCGCCGCAGGTTTTCCTCCATCATCGGCCCCAGGATGAAGCCCAGCAGCAAGGGCGCGGGCTCGCATTCGAGCTTGACGAAGATCCATCCCAGCAGGCCGAACCCGGCCGTCATCAGGACGTCGAATACGTTGTTCTGCAGGCTGTAGACACCGATGCAGCAGAACAGCAGGATCGCCGGGTACAGCAATCGATAGGGCACCTGCAGCAGCTTGACCCAGATCCCGATCAGCGGCAGGTTGAGGACCACCAGCATCACGTTGCCGATCCACATGCTGACGATCAGTCCCCAAAACAACTGCGGATTGTTCGTCATCACCTGCGGGCCGGGCTGGATGGAGTGGATGGTCATCGCGCCGACCATCAGCGCCATGACGGCGTTCGGCGGGATGCCGAGCGTCAGCAGCGGGATGAAGGAGGTCTGCGCGCCTGCATTGTTGGCAGCCTCGGGTCCGGCCACGCCCTGGATCGCGCCCTTGCCGAAGCGGGATGGATCCTTGGCGATTTTCTTCTCCACCGTGTAGGAGGCGAATGCGCCGAGCAGCGCGCCGCCGCCCGGCAGGATGCCCAGCACCGAGCCGATGCCGGTACCGCGCAGCATCGCGGGGAGGGCCTCCTTCAGGTCCTTCCACTTGATCCAGATCCCCGAGACCTTGTTGGTGAAGACCTCGCGTTTCTCGGTGTTCTCCAGGTTGATGATGATTTCCGCAAACCCGAAGAGACCCATGGCCACGACGACGAAACCGATGCCGTCCGACAGTTCCGGGATCCCGAAGGAATAGCGCTGCAGGCCGGAATTGACGTCCGTGCCGATGATGCCCAGCAGCAGCCCCAGCACGATCATGCCGATCGCCTTGACCAGCGAGCCGCTGGCGAGCACCACGGCCGCAATCAGGCCCAGCACCATCAGCGAAAAATATTCGGCCGGGCCGAATTTCAGCGCGACCTCGGCCAGTGGCGGCGCGAACGCAGCCACCAGCAGCGTGGCAAAGGTCCCGGCGATGAACGACCCGATTGCAGCCACGGCCAATGCCGTACCGGCGCGTCCCTGGCGGGCCATCTGGTAGCCGTCGAGGCAGGTGACGACGGATGACGCCTCCCCTGGCAGGTTGACCAGGATGGCGGTAGTCGAGCCTCCGTACTGGGCGCCGTAGTAGATGCCGGCGAGCATGATCAGTGCAGAGACTGGGGGCAATGCGTAGGTGATCGGCAACAGCATCGCGATGGTGGGCACCGGGCCGATGCCGGGCAGTACGCCGATCAGCGTGCCCAGCAGTACGCCTGAAAAACAGTACAGCAGATTCGGGAGCGTCAGCGCGACGGAGAAGCCGGTTCCGAGGTTGGCAAGGAGTTCCATGGGCGCCCGTTATCCGAGAAATGCCGGCCAGATCGGGAGCTGCAGCTTGAGTCCCCACGAAAAGGCTGCGATCGTGAACATGGCCAGGATCACCGACGCGATCACGGACTCCTTCCAGCGATACTCCTTGTCGGCCGTGCTCGACGCCAGGATGAGAAGGACCGTCGCCACGACCAGGCCAAGCTTGGGCGCCGCCAAGGCAAACATGATCACGCTGCCCAGCACGATCAGCAGGGGCTTCGGCGAACCGAAGTGGATTTTGGTGCCGCTGATCCTCAACGCGCGCAGCGTGAGAATCGAGCCAAGGGCGATCATCAGGATCCCGAGGCCGCGCGGAAAGTAGCCGGGACCCATGCGCGCGGCAGTGCCGAGCGGATATTCGCGTGCGATCAGGATCGCGAGCAGGCCAAAGACGATGAAAAGCACACCGGCCCAGAAATCCTTCGGGCTTCGCACGAACGCCATACTCTGTCTCCTCCACGTGCACCTCAAGTCCCGGGGAAAGCATCGATTCCCCAGAGGCCGGGCGCCTCATTTGTAATATCGCGCGACCTGACAACGCGTTCCGAAGGGTATTGCCTTGCAGGCGGTCTGTCCAGCAGTCACCGCCACCGGACCGCCCGACGTCCCCATCGGCAATGCATCACGCACATCGCGGCTGGGCCCACATCGCGCTACCATGGGCACTCATTCAAATGAGGAGGCATGGCGATGCATCGTTGGAACCGGGCAATTTGTTCAATGCTGGTCGCAGGGTTCGTACTTGCCGTGGCCGGTGCCGCCCAGGCGCAAACGTTCCCCAGCAAGCCCATTCGCCTCGTCGTCGGCTTTCCGCCGGGCGGCGGCATCGACTTCACGGCGCGGCTGATTGCCCAGGGCATGAGCGAGGGCCTGGGGCAGCAGGTGGTCGTGGAAAACAAGCCCGGTGCCGCTGGCGTGATTGCCGCTACCGAAGTCGCGCGCGCTGCACCGGATGGATACACGCTGATCCTGGCCAACATCGGACCCTTTGCGCTGGCGCCGTCGATGATGGCCAAGTCGCCCTACGATCCGGTAAAGGATTTCACGGCGATCGGGCAGATCGTGTCGACCTATTTCGTCGCGGCGATTCCGCTTACCGTGCCCGCGAAAAACATGACCGAGTTCATCGCCTGGGCCAAGGTCAATGACGGCAAGGTCAACTTCGCGTCGGGCGGCAACGCGTCGATCACTCATCTCAACGGCGAACTCGTCAACATGGTCGCCGGTCTCAGGATGACCCATGTCCCGTACAAGGGCTCGGCCCCTGCGGTCACCGACCTGATCGGCGGCCAGACGCACTTGCTGATCGATGTCGGCTCGGTGCTGACGCCGCAGGTGAAGGGCGGCAAGCTCAGGGCCATCGCGGTGACCAGCACGGAACGCGATCCGCAACTGCCGGACGTTCCGACGATGAAGGAAGCGGGCTACGCGCAGCTTGAAACCGCCGGCTGGCAGGGCTTGCTGGGTCCCGCGGGCATGCCGAAGGACGTGGTGGCGAAGCTGGCGGCGGAACTCAACCGCGTGCTGGCGCGACCGGACGTGCAGAAGAAGTTCGTCGAGGCGGGCACGCCCGTGACGTTGCGCAATCCGGAGCAGTTTGCCGAGTTCGTGCGCGTCGAGAACCAGCGCTGGCTGCCTGTGATCAAGGCATCGGGCGCGAAAATCGACTGATCCGCGCGCGACCGCCGGACTGCCCCGGCCGGCGGCCGGGGCGGGAAACACGGCCGCTCAGAGCTTGTCGGCCGGCGTCGCGTAGATCGTCTTCCAGTTCATCTCGCCCTTGCGGATGACGCCCGTCGTGTCGGGGAGGAAAAGCTTGTTGTGGGCTGCGTCGGAGCTGTTGAGGTAGAGCTGACCGTCCACCACCGCCCAGAACTGGTCCGGCTTGGTGGCGACCTTCTTGCCCTTGCTGGCACCGGCGGAGCACCAGCCGCCGTACGCCGGCGCGAACTTCGCCGGGTTGGCCACGAACAGGTCGCGATTGGCCGCCGACGCAAACTGCCAGGTCGCGTTCTGGTACTGCGCGATGAACTGCGGAGACCCGGTCATCGGCTTGCCCTGCGTGTGGAACGCGACGGTGTCGAATCCGCCGATGGCGACACCGTTGGCGACGTAGTTCTCGTCGCTGGCCAGGGCGGCGGTCATGGGTAAGAGGGCAAGCGTGGTCACGGCCGCAAAGTGGCGAAGGGATTTCATCGATACGTTCATGTCAGGATCTCCAGATGTCGGGGGGGCGACGGGTCTCGTCGCGGCTACCGGGAGCGCGCATGCAAAGCGGCCCGGCACCTTGGAGTCGGGCGGGCCCGGCGGCGATTACAGGGATGCCCGTTGCACACCGACCTGCTGGCCGGGCCTGCGTGTCACGTGGGTTTGGCGCTTCAGTTGCCCGCTACGATGGTGCCATTGAGCGGCTTCAAGACGTTGTGCGCCAAGATCGATTGATCCGGACGCGCAATGACAAAGGGCAGGCCGATCGGCCTGCCCTTTGCATTGGTGCGGGAAGCAGCAGCGCGGGTTACACGCCACCCTTGGTGCGCAGTTCCTTGAAGAACTTGTCGAGGTAGGCAGCCTGCATCCGCTGCTGCAGCTGCGGCTTCACTTCCTCGAACGGCGGGATCTTGGCTTCGCGGACGTCTTCCACCAGGATCACGTGGTAGCCGAACTGGGTCTGCACCGGCGTCGACGAGAACTTGCCCTTCGGCGTGGATGCCATCGCATCGGCAAACGGCTTCACGAAGCCGCCCGGCGCGTTCCAGTCGAGGTCGCCGCCGCGGTCCTTGGAGCCCGGATCCTTCGAGCGCGCCTTGGCCAGCTCGTCGAACTTGCCGCCCTTCTGCAGCTGCGCGATCACGTCCTTGGCCTCGTCTTCCTTCTCGACCAGGATGTGCTTGACCTTGTACTCCTTGTCGCCCATCTGCGCCTTGACCTGGTCGTATTCCTTCCGGAGGTCGGCATCGCTGATGGGATTCTTGCGGATCCAGTCGGTCACAAAGGCGCGTACGAGGACCGTCTGCCCGGCCAGGTCCATCTGGTTCTTGATCTCGGTGTTCTTGTCGAGATTGGCCTTCTTGGCTTCACGCACCAGCAGTTCGCGCGTATTGAGCTCGTCGCGGATGGCGGCGCGCAGTTCAGGCGAATCCGGCTGGCCCTGCGAGGTGCGCTCGCGCAGCATGAAGTCGAATTGCTGTTGCGGGTACAGCGACTTGCCGGCAGCGGCGGGAGCCGGCGCGGCGGCCTTGGGCGCGGCGGTTTGGGCGTTGACAACACCGGCCGCGAGCAGCAACGCGGCAAGCAGGGGAACAGCGATGGTCGTTCGGTTCATTGCGTACATCCTTTCATCAGGAAGGGAATTCGTCCGGGCTGTACGCGCGAATGGCGAGCGCGTGCACTGGATGGGGGATCAGGTCGCCGACGCGGTCCAGCACGGCGCGGTGCCGGGCCAGGCGGTTGAGACCGGTGAAGTGCTCGGACACGATCAGCAGCGAAAAGTGCCCGCCACCCGCGGCCGCGCCTGCATGGCCGGCGTGCTCTGCGCTGTCGTCGGCCAGTTCCAGCACTGACGCCGCAAGTGGCGCCAGACGTGATTTGAGGGTAAGCGTAACCGGCGATACCGGCATGCCTTCGTGCTGCGCGGTCAGGTGGTCGCGCTTGGGATGGCCCGGTGCACTCATGGTTTTTGCGGCTCGACCATGTGCCGGGCGAGGAACAGGCCCTGCGCCAGCGCAAAGACCAGGAACAGGCCGATGCCGCCCCACACCTTGAAGTTGACCCAGATTTCGGTCGAGTAGTGGAACGCGATGTACCAGTTGAGTGCGGCCATCGCAAAGAAGAAGGCGATCCACGACCAGGTGACCCCTGACCATACGGCGGGCGGCAGCACGATGTCCTTCAGCAGATGGCCGATCAGGTCGCGACGAAAGGCCAGCTTGCCGACCATCAACACCAGCCCGAAGGCGCAATAAAGCACCGTCGGCTTCCACTTGATGAACACCTCGTCCTGCAGGATCAGCGTGGCGCCACCGAACACGACGATGATGCCGAACGAAAGCCAGTGCACGACCGAGACGTTGCCCTTCCAGCGGAACCACGCAATCTGCGCGATCGAGGCCACGATCGCGACGGCGGTCGCGACCATGATGCCTTGCCACTTGAAGGCAACGAAGAAGAGGATGAGCGGAAAGTAGTCCGCGAGCAGTTGCATCGTTTTCCAAGGATCGCCGGATGGCCTTAACGCTGCCTTAGCGCGGCGGCGGCACGGGTTCCGGTGGTGGCGCCCGCTTGCAGGCACCGAAAGCGGCTGCGGTGTCCGGAAGGGTTGCCCCAGGACGGCGCGGCCAGTCAACCCATGATTATACCGGGTTCCACCGCTTGGCCGTTGGCAGGGTCGTTTACACGGATGAGGGCGCCGCGTCGCGGGCGGCCCGCAAGCCCCCAACGAGGGGTCACCGGTGTATGGGCTCCAGGGCCCGATAACCTGTCAGACGCGCCAATCGCCCCCAATCGAAGGCCGGGCCCGGGTCGGTTTTCCGTCCCGGCGCGATGTCGCTGTGGCCTACCGCCGCCTGCAACGGATAGCGGCGCTTCAATGCCACCAGCAGGCGGGCCAGCATCGTGTATTGCGGCGCTGCATAGGGCACGTCGTCGGCCCCTTCGAGCTCGATGCCGATCGAATAATCGTTGCACCGGTCGCGACCACGCCATTTTGAGACTCCGGCGTGCCAGGCGACCCGCGAACAGGGCACGAACTGCAGGAGTTCGCCGCCGCGGCGGATGAAGAAGTGGGCGGAGACGCGCAGATGGGCGATGCCGGCGTAGAACGGGTGGGCGGCGGGATCGAGCGTGCCGGCAAAGAGTTCCAGCACACCATCGCCACCGAACGTGTCCGGCGGCAGTGCGATGCCGTGGATCACAGCCAGCGTGATCGCAGTGCCGGGCGGGCGGTCGTCGCAATGGGGCGAGCCGAGTTGCCGGGCACCGGCCACCACGCCGGAGGCGTCAACGATCAACGGTCGCGGCACCGGATCGCATCCGGGGATTGCGGCGGATGAGGTCGCGATAGGTGCCGATGCCAATGGCGCCCTGCGTCTGCAGCATACGGGCCGGGTCCTTGGCGGCCACGTGCCATGACGGCGCCGGTTGCAATGGAATCCATGGGGTCCACGTGTGGTCGTGGCGCCTTCTACTTGATCCCCAGGCGTTCCATCCGGTAGCGCATCGCCCTGAAGGTGATTCCCAGCAGTTTGGCGGCCGCCGTCCGGTTGAACCGCGTCTTTTCCAGCGCCTCGTTGATCGCGACGCGCTCGATGCGATCGAGGTAATCCTGCAGCGGCCACTTG
>JANNKR010000045.1:0-3698 GCA_031396395.1 Betaproteobacteria bacterium | reverse complement strand
CAGTGCCGGCGCCTCGAACAACACCTGGTGTCCGGCGCATACCTTCACGCCGCGCTCACCGGCGCGCGCGAGAATCCGCGAGGCCTCCTCCGCCGTCGGCGTGAACGGCTTCTCGACATACACGTGGCAGCCGGCCTCGATCGCTTCAAGCGCCAGGTTCGTGTGCGTGGACGGTGGGGTGACGATGTGCACGACGTCCGGCCGCGCCTGCGCATAGAGCTCCGTCGCGCTGGCAACGACGACGGCGCCGTCGGGGAGCAACGGCTTCAGCTCTTCCGGACTGGCCGCGGGGTCGGCCACGCCGACGATGGTGGCGCGACCGGAGGCCGCAATGGCCTTGAGATGGTGATGGCCCATTTTGCCGGAGCCGATGAGACCAACACGAAGCGGAGGTGCGTTACCGGGCAACGAAATACTCCTCAAATATTGGCTGGCATCCTGGGTCTGGCGATCGGTCGGGCCTTGTTACAACGATGCCGGAGCGGCATCGATCCAGCCGCGCATCCGGTAGTATCCCAGTGCCGCGAACTCCCGCAGCCCCGCGTACAGCATCGACACATTGTCCTCATGCCCTTCGTAGATGGGTACCGACGCCCGCTGCACCGCAAGACCAAGGTGGGCGAACACGCCGGTGGCCCGGCGCATGTGCAGGCGATCGGTCACGAGCAGCACGCGGTTGAGCCCCCATCCGCGCAGAAGTGGCACGGTCAACTCCGCGTTCTCGCGGGTGCTGGTCGACGTTGCCTCCACGCGGATGCGATCGTCGGGAACGCCCAGTTCGCGTGCCGTCTGCGCCATCGCGACCGCCACCGGACATGTCCCGCGGCTGCTCCCGGTGAAGAGCAGCACGGACGCCGGATGCTCGCGCCACAACCGCACCCCGAGCAGCACCCGCCGCAGGGCGTTGTGGTTGGGGGTGCAGTCCCCGACCACGCCTGCACCCAGCACGACGATGGCGTCCGCCGGCCCCGTGCTGTCCGCGATGAGCAGGGGCGCGATGATCCAATCCGCGACCGAGGTCTTGTTGACGACGGTCATGGCCCCGAAAACCAGCAGGATCCCGGCAAGCACACCATTGAAGAACCGGGATCGGAAAAACCGCATTAGGATTATCGCAACGGACCAACCTCACAATATAACCCATGCGCGAGGTGATCTTTTCCGGTTCGGGACGATGGTTCCGTTCGGCTTGATTGCTTTCCTCGCCCGGCGAGTTTTCTGGACCTGCGTTACGCCCCATTCGGTGTAAGGTGACGACTCCGGAAAGGGTGAAGATCGTGTTCGACTGCCTCGGCATGCTGGAGACTCACTGATGTATCGACTGTCATTGTTGCTTGCGCTGCTGCTCTTCACTGGCGCCGCGCCGGGAAAGCAGTTGTACGTCAACAGCTCCGGGAATCCGGCGTGCTCCGACGGCACCACCTATGCCGCCAACACCGCGAACGTGCCATGGTGCACGATTGGCCGTGCGGCTTGGGGGAGTGGCAACGCCAACACGCCGAGTCCGTCACAGGCAGCAGCAGCCGGGGATACGGTGTACATCACGTCGGGAACGTACACGACGACATCGACTCGCACGAGTTGCACGAGCGGTGCCCGCTTTGCCGTTGCGCTCAATCCCGCCAACTCCGGCACGACGGGTTCGTTGATCACCTTCCTGGGCGTGGGACCCGTGCATGTGCGACTGGCATCGGGCTATGTCGGCCCGACGATCGGGGCGGATAAGCGCAACTATATCGTCTGGGACAATTTCAGGATCGATGAAACCGCGGCGCAGGGCGTGAGTTGTCCGGACACGGGCCCGGTCGTGATCCATGCAAGTACCGGCAGCAGGATTCTGAACAGCACGATCCGTGGAACGTACCGTTCATGGGGCGACAATTACGCCGGCGTCCGGCTCGAGGCGACAAAGCACGCCGTAATCGCCAACAACACTATCCACGATTTCACGGGGAATTGGGGGCACAACGACGCGGCGATCATGACTTACGATGCCGCCAATTCCGTCATCGAGCACAACCATATCCATGGGTGCCAGACCGGCATCTTCCTGAAGGGCGACCACGCGGGTGATGGATGGCCACAGGAAAACAACGTCGTTCGATTCAACTGGATTCAGGATTGCACGGCCAAATCCGTGTTCGTGATCGCCGGCAACGGCTCGCGGATCTATCAGAACATCATCAAGAACGGCAACCCCGGGTTCAAGCACGACGGATCGAACATTTCCGACGTAACGGTTGCCAACAACACTTTCATCGAAAGCACCGGCAGCGGGACCGCGGCGTACAGCATCAGTTCCGTCGCTCCGACCGTCACCAACTTCCGATTCTTCAACAACATCGTCTACGGAACCTGGGGCGAAGCGATCAACATTGGCGATGCGTCGACCATCGGCGGTCAGGCATTCGAGCACAACCTCTATTACGGATTCAAGAAATTCGGCAGCCTGAATGGATCGTTGATCAGCCTCGCGACATGGCAAAACACCCACAACCGGGACGCGGTCAGCCCGGCGGGCATCAACGCCAATCCGCTGTTTGTCGATACGACCTCCTACAAGCTGCAAGCCGGCTCGCCCGCCCGCAAGGTGGGCATCGACATTCTCGACCTGGACGGGAACGGCAACACCAGCAACTTGATTCCGGCCGGCGCCTACGTCACCGGCAACGAGGTCATTGGCGTGACGACCGGTGGAGTTTCGATGGGGCCCGGTCCCCGCAGTCGGCCCTAGCGCCTGCCAAATCGCGATCGCCCCCGCCCAGGCAGACCGAGAAAACCGGCCCATTGGACCGCAGACGGATGGCGTTTGCCCGACGACAGGGATCGTGCTATGCTATTGTCATAAGTTGGAACCGTCCCGACGCCGACCCATCTCATAGGCTGGGCCAGGTAACCCCGCGCTCCGCATCGGGCCCGGGGGCTACCGCATGGGGATGGTCCGGAATTTTCACCACGCCGCGCAATGCCGCGCGGCTGTATGTCCGATTAGTGTTGGAGGGCAACCGGATGTTCGGTAAATCGAGTTTCGTGATCGCAGTTTGCGTGGCCGGTCTCCCGCTCTTCGCGGAGGCAAAGCTGCTCTATGTCAATAATTCCGGCACCCCGGCCTGCGCCGATGCCACCACCTACGCCGCCAACGGCAGTGCTAACCCCTGGTGCACCATAGGCCGAGCCGCATGGGGAAGCAGCAACCCCAATACGCCCAATGCGGCTCAGGCGGCGCAGGCCGGCGATACGGTAAATATCAGCAGCGGAACTTACAGCACCATGTCTACCAGGACTGTGTGCGGCGGCAGCGCACGTTGGTCAGTCGCGTTGAATCCTGCCAATACCGGGACGAGTAGTGCACCGATCAGGTTCGTCGGCAACGGCACGGTCACCGTGCTGCTGGCATCGGGATACGTTGGGCCGACCATCGGGGTCGATGCGCGCAATTACATTGTATGGGACAACGTCAGGATCGATGAAACCGCGGCACCCGGCATAAGCTGTGGAGACACAGGCCCGGTCGTCATCCATGCAAGCACCGGCAGCATGATACTGAACAGCAATATCCGTGGAACGTACAACGGGTGGAGCGACAATTACTGCGGCATTCGGCTCGAGGCCACGAATGGCGCTGTAATTGGGACCCGGCACCTCCTTGACGCCCACGAACTTGAAGTCAAGCCCTCGCAGTTCGGTGGTGTCACCCG
>JANNKR010000009.1:0-3623 GCA_031396395.1 Betaproteobacteria bacterium | reverse complement strand
CTCGAGATGGGTCCGACACAGCTCAACATCCCGCGCGACTTCTTCTACGGCGATGTCGAATGCGAGATCCCGCGTCCGATCAACATCGAGCGCGGCGCCGGTGGCGAGCAAAGTCTCGACGAAGCCGCGGCGCTGCTTGCGACGGCGAAATTCCCCGTGATCCTGGCCGGCGGCGGCATCGTGATGGGTGACTCGCAAGCCGATGCGATCGCGCTGGCCGAGTTGCTGCAGGCGCCGGTGGCGTGCAGCTATCTGCACAATGACTCGTTCCCCGCGCGGCATCCGTTGTGGGTGGGGCCGCTTGGCTATCAAGGTTCCAAGGCGGCGATGAAGCTGATCGCCAAGGCCGACGTGGTTTTGGCGCTGGGTACGCGCCTCGGCCCCTTCGGCACGCTGCCGCAGCACGGCATCGACTACTGGCCGAAGTCGGCCAAGGTGATCCAGATCGACGCCGACGCGAAGATGCTGGGGCTGGAGAAGCAGATCTCGGTGGGCATCTGCGGCGACGCCGGCGCCGCGGCGCGCGCGCTCGTCGCGCGTCTATCCGGCAAGGCGCTGGCCTGCCAAGCCAACAAGGCGCAACGGCTGGCCGACGTCGAGGCGGAGAAAAAATCCTGGGAAGGCGAGCTCGACGGCTGGGCCCATGAGAAGGATAAGTGGTCGCTCGAGATCGCGAAGAATTCGTCCCACATGCATCCGCGGCAGATGCTGCGCGAACTCGAGCGCGCGATGCCGGCAGGCGCGATGGTGTCCACCGACATCGGCAACATCTGCTCCGTGTCCAACAGTTACCTGCGTTTCGACCGTCCGCGCTCGATGTTCGCCGCGATGAGCTTCGGCAACTGTGGCTATGCATTTCCGATGATCATCGGCGCCAAGGTCGCCGCGCCGGACCGTCCGGCCATTGCCTATGTCGGCGACGGCGCGTGGGGCATGAGCTTCGGCGAGCTGCAGACCTGCGTGCGCGAGAACATTCCCGTCACCGCCATCGTCTTCAACAATGGGCAGTGGGGCGCGGAGAAGAAGAACCACGTCGACTTCTACGAGAACCGTTTCATCGGCGTGAACCTCGACAAGCAGCCCTCGTGGGCCGCCGTGGCGCGCGCGATGGGCGCCGAAGGTCATCGCATCGACAAGATCGGCGATGTCGGCGCCGCGCTTAAGGCTGCGTGCGCGGCGCAGAAGGAAGGCAAGACTACGGTGCTTGAGATGATGGTCACGGCCGAACTGGGCGATCCGTTCCGGCGCGATGCGTTGTCGTTGCCGGTGCGTCACTTGGCCAAGTACCAGTCGACAGTCGCGCGTTAGCGAACGTCACGGACGCGCTGCCGCATCGCGCGTCCGCACAGGCAGGCACGTTTCACCACTGAGGAGCACGCGATGGTAAAGCGACATGCAGGGTCCTGGATGCTCGGCATTCTGGTGGGCATGCTGGCCATGGCCGCCGGCGCGCAGGACTATCCGAACAAGCCGATCCGGATGATCATTCCGTATCCGCCGGGGGGTGGCACGGATGTCGTCGGGCGCATCCTGAACGAGCCGCTGGCCACTGCGCTGGGCCAGCCGATCGTCATCGACAACAAGGGCGGCGCCGCGGGCAACGTGGGCACCGACATTGCTGCGAAGGCGCCCGCGGACGGCTACAACATCCTGTTCACGCTGTCGTCGCACACGATCAACCCCAGGCTCTATACGAAGCTGCCCTTCGACGTCGAGAAGGATTTCATCCCCATCAGTCTCTCGGCGATGATCCCGCAGATCCTCGTCGTGCATCCGAGCGTGCCCGCCAATAACGTGCAGGAGCTGATCGCGCTGGCCAAGGCACAGCCGGGGAAGCTCAACTATGCGTCGGTGGGCACAGGCTCGCCCGGCCACATCGCGGGCGAACTGTTCAAGCTGAAGACGGGTGTGGACATCGTGCACGTGCCGTACAAGGGCGGAGGCCCCGCCGTGACCGACACAATCGGCGGCCAGGTGCAACTGCTGTTCGTGTCGATGCCGGCGGCGTGGCAGCACGTGAAGTCCGGGCGCCTCAAGGCCATTGCCGTGACCAGCGAAAAGCGCAGCGTGGCCGCGCCGGATGTGCCGACGATCCTGGAGTCGGGCGTTCCCGAGTATGTGGTCGACTCGTGGTACGGCGCGTTCGCGCCGGCGAAAACGCCACCTGCGGCGGTGGCGAAGCTGCAGGCCGCGTTCGCGCAGGTGCTGCAGAACCCGCAGGTGCGGGAGAAGCTGCTGCTGCAGGGGGCGGAGGCAGCGACGGCAACGCCTGCGGAATTCGACCGCAGGGTGCGCGACGAGCTGGCGAAGTGGGAATTCGTGATTCGCAACGCCAACATCAAGCCCGAATGAGGCGCTCGTGGTGACTGCGCGCGAAGCCGCCGCGGCCGCCGAAGCGACGAGCGATGCCGCCGCCGTCGCGGCGCTGGTGGATCGCGCCCGCGCGGCGCAACGCGAGTACGAGCAGTGGACGCAGGCACAGGTCGACGATGCCGTCACCGCCGCGGCGTGGGCGATCGTCGCGCCCGAGCGCAATCGCGCGCTGGCCGAACTTGCGGTGAGCGCCACCGGACTTGGCAATGTCCCCGACAAGATTGCCAAGAACCGGCGCAAGACGATGGGGCTGCTGCGCGATCTGCAGGGCGCGCGCTCCGTCGGCGTCATCAGGCGCGATCCCGACAACGGGCTGGTCGAGATTGCGCGGCCGATGGGCGTGGTCGCCGCGATCACGCCGTCGACCAACCCCGGCGCAACGCCCGCCAACAACATCATCAATGCGCTGAAGGGTCGCAACGCGATCATCCTGGCGCCGTCGCCCAAGGGCCAATCGACGCTGACGCTGCTGCTCGAATTCGTCCATGCGGAACTGGACCGCGTCGGCGCGCCGCGCGATCTCGTGCAGCAGCTGCCCCCGCCCGTGTCGCGCGGGATGACGCGCGAACTGATGCGGCAGGCCGACGTCGTGCTGGCCACCGGTTCGCGTAACAACGTGCATGCCGCATACAGCAGCGGCCGGCCGGCGCTGGGTGTAGGTGCCGGCAATGTGGTGGTGATCGTCGACGAGACCGCCGATATCGCCGCGGCCGCCGATCGCATCGCGCGCTCCAAAACTTTCGACAATGCGACGAGCTGTTCGTCGGAAAACAGTCTCGTCGTGCACGCGGACGTCCATGACGAACTGATCGAGGCGCTGACCGCGCAGGGCGGCGCGCTGCTGACGCCGGAAGAATCCGCACAGCTGCAGCGCGCCATGTTCCCGGACGGCAAGCTTGCGCCCGCGGTCATCGCCAGGCCAGCGGCGGACATCGCGCGTATCGCCGGACTGTCACGCCCCGCGTTGCAGTCGGCACGCTTCCTGATGGTCGCGGAGTCGGGCGTGGGGTCGCGCCATCCGTTTTCCGGCGAAAAGTTGTCGCCCGTGCTCGCTGTCTATCGTGTCGCCGACTTTGCCGCGGCCGTGGCGCTGACCGAACGCATCCTGTGCTTCGACGGCGCCGGGCATTCGGTGGGCCTGCAGACAGGCATGCCGGAACGTGCCGTGCCGCTGGGTGAAACGCTGCCGGTGTGCCGCGTGATCGTCAACCAGGCGCACTGCTTCGCCACCGGCGGCAGCTACGACAATG
>JANNKR010000386.1:0-10492 GCA_031396395.1 Betaproteobacteria bacterium | reverse complement strand
CGGCATTGCGTTGCGCGTAGATCGGCACGCCGTCGGCCTGCAGTGCCTGCAGGCCGTAGAAGTGATCGGCGTGGTAGTGGCTGATCACGATGCGGCGGATCGGTTGACTGGTCACCTTGCGGATGGCGACGCGCATCGCGTCGCCCAGCGCGGGCGTGCCCAGCGTGTCGTAGACGACCACGCCGTCCGCCGTGACCACGAAGCCGGCGTTGGACATGAAGCCCTTGTTCTGCGCGCTGGCCATGCCGGCGTCGCCCTGGAAGAACCAGCCGTGCGCCGACACTTTCTGTGGGGTCAGCGTAATCGGTGGGACGTCGGCCGCCGCGGCCGGGGGTGCCGCAATGCAGAAGCATGCGGCTGCCAGCAACAGCGTGAACAGGCGCGGCGTGCAGGTGGAAACCCGGTGGGCGGGATCCCGGTTCGCAGGCATGGAAAACGGTTTCATGCCAGCCATTCTAAGCCGTAGGGTCCGCGGGGTTCGCCGGCGGGTTGTACCTGGCCATGAAGCCACGATCGATTCGGTCCTTCCAGCGCCACACCCAATCGCCTTCTACCACCAAGGGTCCACGCGACGCGATGGCGTGGCGATTACCGGTTGAAATCAGCGCAAGGGCGTCGCGCTGCGGCCGGTAAGGCGTCAACGGCAGCGCATGCACGGCACGCCGCAGGTTGGCCGCCAGGGGCGGGCCCTGGCGCACCGCAAATACGCCGGATTTGGGTCGCGGCGCATCGATTTGCGATGCGCAGTCACCGGCGGCAAACACGAATGGATGGGTGGGCGACCTCAAATCCGCGTCGACGGCCACGAATCCTGCCTCGTTACATTGCAGCCCGGAGGCCGCCAGCCACGCCGCCGGCGCGGCGCCGGTGGCCCATACGATGCGGTCCGATGCGATGCGCCGGCCATGCTTGACGATGACGGTGCCGCGCTCGACGGCGATCGCAGCGCTATCAAGGTGCAGCACGACGCCGCGCTCGACCAGAATGCGGCCCATGCGCGCGCGGACGCCAGCCGCGTGCTGCGCAAGCACGTGAGGCTGGTCGGTGATCAGCGCGAACCGCGGTGCGGCCGGGCCGAGATCCTGTTGCAGGCGATGCTGCATGGCCAGCAGCACTTCCACGCCGCCGGCGCCGCCGCCGACGACAGCGATGGTGTTGACGCGGCCGTTGGCTGCATCGGCGCGCATTGACTCCCATGCCGCCAGAAATGGCTCGACTGGCTTCACGCCCAGCGTGTGCTCCTTTGCGCCCGGCACCGTCATGGCCGGACTGGATCCCACATCGAGCGACACCAGGTCAAATGCGTGAAATCCGCCGGCAGCGAACTTCACTGTGCGCGTGTGCAGATCGAGCGCGACCACTTCGCCGCGGACGAAACGCGCGCCGGCCCAGTCGGCCAGTGGCCCCAGGGCGATCGATGCCTGCTCGTTGGTGTAATGCCCGGCGACCGTCCCCGGCAACATGCCGGAATAGGGCGTCGTAGCGCCCGGCGATACCAGCGTGAGTTCGATGTCGGGGTCGGGTTTGCGCGCAAAGCGGCGGAGCACCTCGACGTGGCTGTGGCCACCGCCGACGAGCAGCACGCGCGCAACGGATCCGGTCATCCCGCGACGCGGCGCGAGACGCGCTGATGGAGATGGAGTGTCGTCGGGCAGGCCACGAGGTACGTCAGGAAGGCAAGGAACGGTGCACCGAACTGTACTCCATCCTCTGCGACCCCGACCGGCGCGGATTGCTGCACTGCGACCAGCCCCGTTGCATTGCTGTCATCAAGGCCGCGCAGTATGCTTGCGATCCCTGAGCGCCCCGGCAACCACAACAGGGGCACTGTTTCGCACCATTCCACCCGAAGGAGGCTGTCCGTGTCCGTTTCCCTGTCGATGAAGGTCAATGGCAAGGTGGTGAGCGCGCAGGTTGATGAGCGCACGCTGCTGGTCGATTTCCTGCGCACCAACCTGGCGCTTACCGGTACCCACGTCGGATGCGATACCGCGCAGTGCGGCGCGTGCACGGTCCATGTGGATGGCCACGCGATCAAGGCGTGCAACATGCTGGCGGTGCAGGCCAACGGTACGGCCGTGGTGACCATCGAAGGCCTGGCGGCGGAGGACGGCACGCTGCATCCGATGCAGGCAGCGTTCAAGGAGTGCCACGGGCTGCAGTGCGGTTTCTGTACTACCGGCATGGTGATGAGCGCGATCGACCTCGTCGCGCGGCATCCGGGTGCGACCGAAGCAACGATCCGCGAGCAGCTGGAAGGCAACATCTGCCGCTGCACCGGCTATCACAACATCGTGCGCGCCGTGCAGCATGGCGCCGCGGCAATGGCCAAATAGGAGACGACATGGGTGCCACCGAACCAGGCGTCATCGGCCAATCCGTCCGCCGCAAGGAAGACCTGCGCTTCATCACCGGTGCCGGGCAGTACACCGACGACATCAACATGGCGCGGCAGACCGCCGGCGTGTTCCTGCGCTCGCCGCACGCGCACGCCAGGATCCGCGGCATCGATCTGGCCAAGGCCAAGGCCGCGCCGGGGGTCGTTGCAATCTTCACCGGCGCCGACCTCACCGGCGTCAACGGCCTGCCGTGCGGCTGGCTCATCACCGGCACCGACGGCAAGCCGATGAACGAGCCGCCGCATCCGGTGCTGGCGCAGGGCAAGGTGCGCTACGTCGGCGACCAGGTCGCGCTGGTGATTGCCGAGACGCAAAACCAGGCCAGGGATGCCGCCGAGCTGATCGACGTCGATTACGAGGTGCTGCCGGCGGTCGTCAATTGCGTCGACGCGCTGAAGGCCGGCGCGCCGCAGATCCACGAGCAGGCGCCGGGCAACAAGTGCTACACGTGGGCACTGGGCGACAAGGCGGCCGTCGACGTGGCGTTCGCCAAGGCCGCGCACGTCTCGAAGCTCGACATCATCAATAACCGGCTGGTGCCCAACGCCATCGAGCCGCGTTGCGCGCTGGCGTCCTATGATCGTTCCGCCGACGCCTACACGCTGTATGTGTCGAACCAGAATCCGCACGTCGAGCGGTTGCTGATGACGGCCTTCGTGCTGGGGTTGCCCGAAACCAAGGTGCGGGTGATCGCGCCGGACGTAGGTGGCGGTTTCGGCTCCAAGATCTATCTCTACGGCGAGGAAACCGCGATGGTGTGGGCGTCGAAGCGGGTCAACCGGCCGATCAAGTGGGCCGCCGACCGCAGCGAGGCCTTTGTCTCCGATGCCCATGGGCGCGACCACGTCACGCACGCCGAACTGGCGATGGACACGGACGGCAAGTTCCTGGCGATGCGCGTGGTCACCAACGCCAACATGGGCGCCTACCTGTCCACGTTCGCGTCGTGCATCCCGACGATTCTGTACGCCACACTGCTGGCCGGGCAATACACCACACCCGCCATCTACGTCGAGGTGACGGCGTCGTTCACCAATACTGCGCCGGTGGATGCGTATCGTGGTGCGGGCCGGCCCGAGGCCACCTTCGTCGTCGAGCGCCTCGTGCACCAGGCGGGCGTGGACATGAAGATCCCGCAGGACGAGATCCGCCGCCGCCGCAACTTCATCCGCACGTTCCCGTATGCCACGCCGGTCGCGCTCACCTACGACATCGGCAACTACGATGCCACGCTGGATGGTGCCAATGAGCTGGCGGACGTGAAGGGCTACGCGACGCGCAAGGCCGATTCGGTCAAGCGCGGCAAGCTGCGCGGCATCGGCTACGCGTCGTACATCGAGGCGTGCGGCCTGGCGCCGTCCAACGTTGCAGGTGCGCTGGGTGCGCGCGCAGGCCTCTTCGAGGCCGGCGAGGTGCGCGTCAATCCCACCGGCAGCGTCACGGTGTTCACCGGGTCGCACAGCCACGGACAGGGCCACGAAACCACGTTCGCGCAGATCGTGGCCGGGCGTCTGGGCATCGACATCGCCAATGTCGACGTCGTGCACGGCGACACGGGGCGCGTGCCTTTCGGCATGGGCACCTACGGCTCACGTTCGCTGTCGGTCGGCGGCACGGCCATCGTCAAGGCGCTGGACAAGGTGATCGCCAAGGGCAAGAAGATCGCGGCGCATCTGCTGGAAGCCGCCGAAGGCGACATCGAGTTCAAGGACGGCAAGTTCACGGTGGCGGGCACCGACCGCAGCAAGGCCTTTGCCGAAGTGTCGCTGGCGGCGTACGTCCCGCATAACTACCCGCTGGACAAGCTGGAGCCGGGGCTCGACGAGACCGCGTTCTACGACCCCACCAACTTCACCTATCCGGCCGGCACGCACATCGCCGAAGTGGAAATCGATCCCGACACCGGCGTGGTGACGGTGGCCGCTTTCACGGCGGTGGACGACTTCGGCAACATCATCAATCCGATGATCGTCGAGGGCCAGGTGCACGGTGGCGTCGCGCAGGGTATCGGCCAGGCGCTGCTCGAGCATTGTGTCTACGATCCGGAAAGCGGGCAACTGCTGACCGGCAGCTACATGGACTACGCGATGCCGCGCGCCGACGACCTGCCGTCGTTCAAGGTGGGCACGCGCGTCACGCCGTGCACGCACAATCCGCTGGGGGCGAAGGGTTGCGGCGAAGCCGGCGCCATCGGCGCGCCTGCGGCGATCATGAACGCCGTGCACGACGCGCTGTCCGCCGTCGGCGTCACCCGCATCGACATGCCCGCCTCGCCGCACCGGGTGTGGCGGGCCATCCAGTCGGCCAAGGCCTGAAGGAGAAACGACCATGTACAGCTTCGAAATGCACAAGGCCACGTCCGTTGCCAATGCCGCCGCGTTGCTCGCGCAATCCGGCGGCAAGCCTTTGGCCGGCGGCCAGAGCCTGATTGCCGCGATGAAACTGCGGCTGGCCCAGCCCGGCGCGCTGGTGGATCTTTCCGGTATCGCGGAATTGAAAGGCATCCGCAAGGAAGGCGACGCCATCGTCATCGGCGCGATGACCCGTCACGCCGAGGTCGCGGCATCCAAGGTGGTCGCGGATGCGATTCCTGCGCTGGCCGCGCTCGCGGAAGGCATCGGCGATCGCCAGGTGCGCAACATGGGCACGCTGGGCGGCGCGCTGGGCAACAACGACCCGGCGGCGTGCTATCCGGCAGCCGTGCTGGCACTGAACGCCACCGTGCACACCAACAAGCGCCAGATCGCAGCCGACGCGTTCTTCAAGGGCATGTATGAAACCGCGCTGGAGGACGGTGAACTGATCACGGCGGTGAGCTTTCCCATCCCGAAGAAGGCGGCGTACGTCAAGTTCGTGCAGCCGGCGTCGCGGTTCGCGCTGGTCGGCGTGTTTGTCGCGCAGACTGGCGGCGGCGTGCGCGTGGCGGTGACCGGTGCGGCGTCCAGCGTGTTCCGCGCCAAGGCGCTGGAAGATGCGCTGGGCAAAGCCTTCACCAACGAAGCCGCGCGCGCGGTGAAGATGGATGCGTCGGGATTGAACAGCGACCTGCACGGATCGGCGGCGTATCGAGCACATCTGATTCCGGTGCTGGCGGGACGGGCGGTGTTGGCCGCGGGATAGCGGGGCTGCAGGGGTGGGCAGTTAGCCGGCGCCGGCCGACTGCCCCGCCACCCCTTTCTGCAGCGGCCCCGACGCCCCTGAGGGCCCGGTTGCATCCAATCGTCCAGTTCCTCCGCAAGGAGGTTATCGGGCAGGTCCCCAGGATTATCTGCCCCCCGTATCCGTACCGGCGCCATGATGGGCGTCACCTACATCCAGCGCATGCTTCCGGGCGGGCAGGTTTCCGGCGGCGCTAGCACGCGGGTATGCCGGTTCCCTCGGCGCGGCGGCCCCGGTCGCCGTGTCCTTGGTATGCTTGTCAGTCCATCCTGATCACCGTCGCCGTCGCGGGCCAGCGCGAGCCAAGTCGCGAAGTGCGTCTGCACGGTGCGTTACAGGACGGTGTGCTTCGGCCGGCGCCGTCGGTACGGCGTAGTGCCGTCGCTCGCGGTAAAGCGACGGTTGACCCGCACGGCCGAACCACCAATACTCTTTCCCCCATGTTTCCAATTCCCATCCGGTCCGCTGCCTCGACGAACACGGGCGCCGCGTGGATCTGACGCTCATAGGCATCGAGCAGCGTGCGGGCGCACAGGTCTTTTTGTACCCGCTCGACCTGACGCTGGTGCCACGCGCCGTGACCGTGCTGCTCGGTGCCACACAGGCCGGGAAGACTACGCTGATGCGCGTCATGGCAGGGCTGGACGCGCCGGCAAAGGGGCGGGTCATGGTCGACGGGAACGACGTGACCGGCACGCCGGTTCGCGATCGCAGTGTGGCCATGGTGTACCAGCAGTTCATCAACTACCCGTCGATGACGGTGGCCGACAACATCGCTTCGCCACTCAGGTTGCGCCAGCACGCGTTGACCAAAGGCGACATCGACGCGCGTGTCAACGAGCTCGCCGCCAAACTGCACATCGAGCCGTTCCTGCGCCGCCTGCCCGCCGAGCTGTCGGGCGGCCAGCAGCAGCGAGTGGCGCTGGCGCGCGCGCTTGCCAAGAACGCACCGCTGATGCTGCTCGACGAGCCGCTCGTCAATCTGGACTACAAGCTGCGCGAGGAACTCCGCGACGAGCTCTCGCAGTTGTTCGCAAGCGGCCAGTCCACCGTGGTCTACGCCACCACCGAGCCGACCGAAGCGTTGCTGCTCGGCGGGTACACGGCGTTGCTGGACGCGGGCGAACTGCTGCAGTACGGGCCGACCGCCGAGGTGTTCCACCGGCCCCGATCCATCCGCGTCGCGCGCGCTTTCAGCGATCCACCGATGAACCTTGTGGCCGGCAGCGCCGACGCGAACGGCATGCTGCTGCCCGGCGGCGTGGCTTTGCCGATGACGCTGCCTGCAACTCGGTCGGACGCGCTCACGCTCGGGGTTCGAGCCGGTGCGCTGCGGGTGCACGCGCGCGAGGGCGACACAGCCTTGCCGGGGAAGGTGGAGCTCGCGGAAATTTCCGGCTCCGACACCTACGTCCACGTGCACACGCCGATCGGCGAGCTCGTCGCCCAGCTCACCGGCGTGCACGTGTTCTCGCTAGGAGAAGCCGTCACGCTGTACCTCAACCCGGCACAGGCGTATGTGTTCGACGGGGCCGGCGACCTGCTTGTCGCGCCGGCGGCCATCCTCGCCAGCCGGCACTGACATGGCCCGCATCGAACTCGACCTCGCGCACGCCTACAAGCCCGATCCGCGGCGCGATGAGGACTACGCGCTGCTGCCGTTGAAGATGACCTTCGAGGACGGCGGTGCCTACGCGCTGCTCGGGCCTTCGGGTTGCGGCAAGACTACGTTGCTTAACATCGTCTCGGGCCTCGTGAAACCTTCGCAGGGCGGGGTGAAGTTCAACGGCACCGAGGTCACCGGCCTCACGCCGCAGCAACGCAACATCGCCCAGGTGTTCCAGTTTCCAGTTATCTACGACACGATGACGGTAGCGCAGAACCTCGCCTTCCCGTTGCGCAACCGCGGCGTGGCCGCCGAAAAAATCGCGCAGCGCGTCGGCAAGATTGCGGAGATGCTGGAATTGAGCGGCCAGCTGGGCGTCCGCGCCGCCGGACTGACCGCCGACGCCAAGCAGAAGATCTCGCTCGGCCGCGGCCTGGTGCGCGAAGACGTGTCGGCAGTGTTGTTCGACGAGCCGCTCACCGTAATCGATCCGCACCTCAAGTGGCAACTGCGGCGCAAACTGAAGCAGATCCACCACGAGCTGAAGCTCACCTTGATTTATGTCACGCACGATCAGGTGGAAGCTCTCACCTTTGCCGACCAGGTCGTGGTCATGACGCGCGGCCGCGCGGTGCAGATCGGCAGCGCGTCCGACGTGTTCGAGCGTCCCCAGCACACCTTCGTCGGCTACTTCATCGGCTCGCCCGGCATGAATTTCCTGCCGGCTCGCGTGGACGCCTCAGGGGTGAGCGTGGCGGGACTGCGCGTGATGGCGGCCAATGCGAGTCTCGCCGGCGGCGATGCATTGATGCTTGGCGTGCGTCCGGAATATGTGGCGCTCGCCGAGTCGGACACGCCCGGGGCATTGCCCGCCACGGTGACGCAGGCGCAGGACATCGGTACCTATTGGCTCGTCACTGCGCGCGTCGGCCGCGGCGCGGACGAATCGGTGATCCGCGCCCGCCTGGGTCCGGAGCAGAACATCCCCAAGGCGGGCGATGCGGTCTGGCTCAACATCGTCGGCACGCACACCTGCTTTTACAGGAACGAAACATTGATCGCCGGGCCGAACCCATGAAGCCCGTCAACCACAAGGCATGGTTGCTGATCCTGCCCGTCGTGCTGTGCGTGGCGTTTTCGGCCATCCTGCCGCTGATGACGGTCGTGAACTACTCGGTGCAGGACATCATTTCGCCCGAGCGGCGCATCTTTGTCGGCACCGAGTGGTTCAAGTCGGTGATGCGCGACGACGACCTGCAGGGTGCGCTGCTGCGCCAGATCACGTTTTCGCTCGCGGTGCTGGCAGTCGAGATCCCGCTTGGAATCGCGCTCGCGCTGTCCATGCCGGTCAAGGGCTGGCAATCGTCTGCAGTGCTGGTGCTGGTGGCGATCTCGCTGCTGATCCCGTGGAACGTGGTCGGTACGATCTGGCAGATCTTTGGCCGCACCGATATCGGCCTGATGGGCGCCGCGCTCAAGGCGCTGGGGTTCGAGTACAGCTATACCGGCAATGCCACGCACGCCTGGCTGACCGTGCTGCTGATGGACGTATGGCACTGGACCCCTCTGGTCGCGCTCCTGTGTTTTGCCGGCCTCCGCGCGATCCCGGACGCGTACTATCAGGCGGCGAGCATCGATGGCGCATCCAAGTTCGCAGTATTCCGCTACATCCAGCTGCCCAAGCTCAGGGGGGTGTTGATGATCGCGGTGCTGTTGCGGTTCATGGACAGCTTCATGATCTATACCGAGCCCTTCGTGCTGACCGGCGGCGGGCCCGGCAACGCCACCACGTTTCTGAGTCAGTACCTGACGCAAAAGGCGGTCGGCCAATTCGACCTGGGGCCGGCGGCGGCATTCTCGCTGATCTATTTCCTCATCATATTGTTGCTGTGCTTCATACTTTACAACTGGATGCAGCGAGTGGGGACCCAGGACGTGAAGGAGCCCGGACATGGATGAAAAGCGGCTTCGGAAGCGGACGGTTTTCCTTCTTGCCTACCTGGTGTTCGCCATCCTGCCGGTGTACTGGATGGTCAACATGTCGTTCAAGACCAACACCGAGATCCTGTCCACCTTCAGCCTGTGGCCGCGGACCTTCACGCTGGCCCACTACCGCACCATCTTTACCGACGTGAGCTGGTACTCGGGCTACATCAACTCGTTGATCTACGTGGGCATCAACACGGTGGTATCGCTGCTGGTGGCGTTGCCGGCGGCCTACGCGTTCTCGCGCTACAGTTTCCTGGGCGACAAGCATGTGTTCTTCTGGCTGTTGACCAACCGCATGACACCGCCCGCGGTGTTCCTGTTGCCGTTCTTCCAGCTCTACACCACGCTCGGGCTGATGGACACGCACATCGCCGTGGCGTTGGCGCACCTGCTGTTCAACGTGCCGCTGGCGGTGTGGATTCTCGAAGGCTTCATGAGCGGTATCCCGCGCGAGATCGACGAGACGGCCTACATCGACGGCTACTCGTTCCCGCGTTTTTTTCTCACCATATTCATCCCGCTCATCAAGGCCGGCGTGGGCGTGGCGGCGTTCTTTTGCTTCATGTTCAGTTGGGTCGAGCTGCTGATGGCGCGCACGCTGACCAGCGTCAACGCCAAGCCCATCGTCGCGGTCATGACGCGCACCGTGTCGGCCTCGGGCATGGACTGGGGCGTGCTGGCCGCCGCCGGGGTGCTGACCATCGTCCCCGGCGCGATCGTGATCTGGTTCGTACGGCACTACATCGCGAAGGGTTTCGCGATGGGCCGCGTGTAGGCCGTGCAGCAAAGGGCGAGGACGCAATTGATGGAATCGACCGACGTAACACTCGCCGAAGCAAGAGGGTGCGATGCCCTGCGAGCGGGCAAAGGAGATTGGAATGTTCGCTTGGATGGCATGGACGCTGCCGGTTGCGGTGTTTTTCACCTGCATCGTGCTGATGCTCCTGGGCATGACGGTGTGGGAAATCAAGTCCCCCACGGTCATGCGCAAGGGCTTCCTGCCGATCGCCACCACGCGTGGCGACCGGCTCTTCATCGGCTTGCTGTCAGCGGCGTACGTGAACCTGGCGTTCGTCGCCTTGAGCGAAAAAATGATCGCCTGGTTCGGCCTGGCGGGCGAACCGTCGATCTGGATCAGCTTCGTGATCTCGATGTTGTTGTTGGGCCTGATCATGCGCAAGGGCTGAGAGCGCGAGAGGCCCATTCTGAAATTTCCAACGGCTGCCGGCCAACCTTCCCAACCGGCTTGACCGCTCAATTAACGGGAAGCTTCTGAGGAGACAAATGATGAAACGTTCACTATCGATGGTTGCGTTGTCGGCTGTGGGAGTCGTCGCTT
>JANNKR010000375.1:0-3534 GCA_031396395.1 Betaproteobacteria bacterium | reverse complement strand
GCTGGACCAGACGAAGTCGAAGTCGGTGAGGTCGTCCGATATCGCGTTCATGTTCTGCGCGCGAAAGGCGACGCGCTCGCGAAACGCCTCGGGCGCACAGAGGCCGCGATCGTTCAGGTCGTCGAGCTGGCGCGCGTGCTGGCCGGTCTCGATCCAGCCGTGGCCGGTGGCGGTGTCGTGGTCGAGGTCGGTTGCCACGACCGTGCAGCCACGCGCTGCCATCGCCGCCGCCAGCGGCTCGCGCCCGCAGCCGAAACCCAGGCCCCGGCGTCCCGGGCCAAGCTTGCCGGCGCGCTCGAGACACTGCAGCAGCCAGATGAACTCCCACTGCTTGCGGCCCAGCGTCGGCGGCTCGCGCAGGACCCGGCACCAGTGGCGATAGGCGCTCTCCGCGAACTGGCTCGCCGTGCACAGCTGCGAGGCCGGGTCGGCTAGCGTCGGTTCCGGTGCATCGACGTCGAGAAAGGGCACGGCGCGCGGATCGAAGCGCTGCTCGGGGGCCAGCTCGGGTGAGCGCGCCGCCAGTTCCGCGGCAAGGAGCATCGGCGGCCGGTTGGCATCGTTCGCGAACCGCGCTGCCAATTCCGCATGCTCGTCGCTGACGTAGTAGCGGTTGAGTCCGTCGTCATGCGCAAAGCGGTAGCCGGCGGCAAGCAGGCCCGGTTCCCATGCGGCATGGGACGCGATGCCGGTCAGCGGAATCGTGGCCTCGACCAGCACGATCCACGGACGATGGCGCGAGAAGTCGGCGCCGGCCAGCACGCTGGCCTCCGCACCCTCGACGTCGATCTTCAGGAAGTGCACATCACCGGCGGCATGCGTTGCAAAGACCTCGGCCAGCGGCAGCGCCGCCACGGTCACCGCCGTGGACGGCCTTCCCGCGCGTTCATGGCGCAGTGCGACGTCCGGGTCGATGGTCGAGAGTCCGCTGCCGGCGAATGCGTGCAGCGTCACCATGCCCTTTTCCTGCGCCACCGCGATCTGCAGGTTGACGTCGCGGGGACGCGCATCGACGAGGCGCGCATGCCACTCGCCGACCGGTTCGACGTTGACACCCGACCAGCCGCGCTCGTAGAAAGCGCGCGTCACCGAATGCGATTCCGGATCGTTCGCACCGATGTCGACATAGCGGCCGCGCTCGACGCCGGCCAGCACATGCGCGAGCAGCGCGTCTTCGCCGTTTTGCGCATAGGACACGAAGACGGTGGCGCCTGCGGACCCTGACGCTACCGGTGCGACGGCAGCGGCTGGCGCGGTCGCCCGCTCATCCAGTATCCCGAGTTCGACCAGGCGCTGGCGCAGCAGCTGTGCGGTGCGCTCGCGCGTGAAGCGGGTGCGGATCCGCTGCTGCCCGGCGGCCGCCAGTTGGCCGCGAATGCCGGGATGGTCGACCAGCGTGCGCATGTGGCGTGCCGCCGAATCGATGTCGGGATCGGCCCACACGAAGCGCGCGTCATCGACCAGGTACTCGCCCGGCTGCACCGCCACCAGGCGGTAGTCGACGAGCAGGCTGTTGCCCTCGTCCATGAACTCGAGGTTGCCCGAATAGCCGGTGCCGATCACCGGCTTGCCCAGTGCCATGGCCTCGGCCAGGCCCAGTCCCAGACCCTCGGCGCGATGCATCGACACGTACGCATCGGTGGCGTCGATCAGCCCGTACGCCTCGTCGCGCGACAGGAAGCGGTCGAGGTGGACGATGCGCGGATCGTCACCGATCAACGCCATGATCGCCGCCATCCGTTCGGGACGATTGGTGCCGTTCACCGATTTCACGACCAGGCCGACATCGTCGCGGCCGCGTGGAAATGCCGCCTTGAACGCGGCGATGGCCGCTTCCGGATTCTTGCGCATGACGAACGAGTTGTAGTCGAACGTGAACAGGAACAGGAAGCGGTCCTTCGGCAGTCCGAACTCCGAGCGATCGTGCGGGCGCGCCAGCACCACCTCCATCGGCGGCGGAATCTTGATCACCGACTTCGACGTTGCCCGGCGGATCGCCGCGGCAACGAACTCGGTCGCGCACCAGATCTCGTCGACCACCGCGTATGCCGGCTCCCAGTTGCGCGGCGTGGTCTCCAGTTCCCAGTACCAATAGCCGACGCTGCGGCCCCCGGCGGCCCGGGTGCGTTCCAGCAGCGCGCGGACGGGCTTCAGCATGTCGGGGTTGACGCACATCAGCGAGAGCCGGTGCCGCAGGTCCTCGCTAAGGTGGTGAGCGACGCTGCGATCGGCCTGCCGTGTGGCCAGTTGCTGGTCGACATCCTTGACGATGAACGGAATGGCGCCGGCGGTGCAGGCGCGCGCCAGCGCCCGCATACTTTCACCCAGCCCGAACTCGCCATAGGCGAAGCCGATCAGGTTGATGCCGGGCGAGAGCACCGGCGGCGGCGCCGCCTCCACGATCGCGTTGATGCGTAGCCGCAGGTAGTCGAGCGTGTCGAGATCGGCCATCAGGACGTGACCGACCTGGAACATGCGCCGCACGAACTGCAGTCCCCAACGCGCGAGCGACGGCGCAAACGGATTGGGCGGCATCGCGTCCTCGCGGCACGCGCGGGCGTAGTAGTCGCGGTAGATCTTCACCTGCGCCGACTCGCGCTCGACGGTCGACGATGCCGGCTCGGGGACACCCACTGCGTGGCGGTACGTCTTCCCCAGGACGTGCGCCGGCTCGCTCTCCCACATCGCCCGCACGCAGAAGTCCCAGAACTCGTGCCGGGCGAGCGGGCGGAACCCGCCAAGCGTCGCGTGCAGCGACCGGGCAAAGAGCACCGCGCCGGAGCCGACTGGCGCAAACGCCTGATCCAGGAGTGCGAATCCCGGCGTCTCGACCTTGGCGATCGACGTGCGTGTCGCATCGTTGGCGGCCGCGCGTGTCGCCATCGTTGCCGGCGCCACGTCACCGAAAGGCTCGAGGGCGCATTCGCTGAAGCCCCAGAGCGCGCCGCATCCGGCCACGCCGGCGACCAGCGCCTCGAGGTGGCGCGGGGCAAACGCATGCGGCGGCTCGACCGCCACGATCCATGGCGCCGCGGTGGCGGCGACGCCGGCGTCCAGCGCCCCAGCCAGGGTCGCGGCCGACTCGGGTACGAAACGGGCGGCGAAAGGCAGGAGGTCGAGCCGGGCACGGACCAGCGGTGTGGCCGGCGACGTGCCGACAGTAACGACGACGACTTCGGCGGGCTGCATGGACTGGGCAACGAGCGCGTCGAGCGTCACGCGAGCTGCGTCGGGCGTGGTCACCGCGGTCAATACGACCACGACCGCGACGCTGCGTGGCGCGTCGTTTGACCCCGATTGGCGCGCCGCCTGCCATGCGCGATACGCTTCGCGTCGCGCTTCCGCGGTGGTTGCATCCTGTCCGGAGACCGCCTCGACGAACGCACTGTTGAGTGCCGACCAGATGCCGTAGGCAATGTTCGCGGGCAGCGCGTGGCGCGGGAGCCCCCGCGCCGCGTCGAGCAGCAGTGCGAGCGCCGCCAAGGGGCGCCCCGCCTCACCTTCGCGGCGCGCGAGGAGTTCAAGCGCGAACGG
>JANNKR010000351.1:0-14454 GCA_031396395.1 Betaproteobacteria bacterium | reverse complement strand
GGTCAGGGCTTCGGGAGGAGGGCGAGCGCTTCTTTCAAAACCGGCCGATGGGTGGACCGGCGTCGGCGCAGCACGCGGCATTGCCGGGCCAGCTTGTCGAGCTGCGGCGCCCACATCTCGAGATCGGTCCCGAGCGAATTGGACAACACCAGCACCGGCGCGCCGGCGTCGCCGTCGAAGCGGTAATGCAGGCGGACGCCAGGGAGGTCGGCGAAGGGCATGGCGGGCTCGCAGTCGGATCGGGTCAGACGTCGAAGAATACCGTCTCGCCGGCGCCTTGCAGGTGAACGTTCCACGTGAGCGCGGCTGCGTCGGCGCCGCTGCGTTGCGCGATCAGCGTCCCGCGACGGTCCGCAGGCACGCGCGCCAGCACCGGATCGGCGCCGTTGGCGGGATCATCGGGAAAGTAGATGCGCGAACAGAGGTGCTTCAGCATCCCGCGCATGAACAGCGTGACGTTGACGTGCGGCGCCTGCAGCACGCCGCCTTCTCCGGGCACGCGCCCGGGCTTGATCGTGGTGAAGCGGAAGCGGCCGTCGTCGTCGGTGGGCACGCGGCCAAAGCCGCGGAAGCCGGCCTCGAGCGGCAGGTCGCGCGTGTCTTCCGGGTGCGCGTAGCGACCGGACGCGTTGGCCTGCCAGATCTCGACCAGCGCATCATTGACCGGCGCGCCGTCGGCGTCGGTGATGCGGCCCTCGATGGTGACCTTCTCGCCGGCAATGCCGGGGCCGGCCAGGTTCGAGGTGACGAGCCAGGTGAGCCCGATGTGGAGATAGGGGCCGACGGTTTGCGAAGCTGTGGTGTGCAGGCTCATGGCGCTAGCTCCGGGCGGTGGGCAGGTAGTTTTCCATCGGCGTCTCGTCACGGCCGCGCAGCACGATGTCGAAGCGGTAGCCCAGCGCCTGTTCGGGAATCGTCGATTCCCAATCGAACAGAGAGACCAGCGCGCGCCGCGCACGCTCATCCGGGATGCTGGTGACCATCGGATCGTATTCCAGCAGCGGATCGCCGGGGAAGTACATCTGCGTGACCAGCCGCGTGCTGAACGCGGGACCGAACAGCGAAAAATGGATGTGCGCGGGACGCCAGGCGTTGTAGTGGTTGCGCCATGGGTATTCACCCGGGCGGATCGTGACGAAGCGATAGCGGCCCTCGGCATCGGTTTGCGTACGTCCCGCGCCGGTGAAATTGGGATCGGTGGGCGCGTTGTGCTGATCGCGCTTGTGCGGGTACCGTCCGGCAGCGTTGGCCTGCCACACTTCGACCAGCGTATTCGCGACCGGGCGGCCGTTGGCATCGAGCACGCGGCCGGAAACCACGATGCGTTCCCCGATGGGCTCGCCGGCATGCTGCTTCGTGAGGTCGTTGTCGTAGGCCTTCAACACATCGAAGCCGAACACCGGTCCGGTCACTTCGGAGAGTGACGCGGGCAGCAGCACCAGCGGATGCGACGGTGAGCGCTTGACCGTCGACGCGTAAGGCGGATACAGGTAGTCGGGCTGGGTGCCACGATCGTTCCTGCGGTAGCCGGCAAGCGGCGCGGTGGGCATGGAGGCGGACTTTGCATTCATGGTGGACTCTCGTGGCGAAAGTTGCAGTCAGACGCGTTCAATGATCAGGGCGATGCCCTGGCCGACACCGATGCACATCGTGGCCAGTGCATGCCGGCCGCCGCTGCGCTGCAACTGGTACATCGCGGTGGTGACGAGGCGCGCGCCGCTGGCACCCAGCGGATGTCCGAGCGCAATCGCGCCACCGTTGGGGTTGACGTTGGCGGCGTCGTCGGGAAGTCCGAGATCGCGCGTGACCGCCAGCGCCTGCGCGGCAAAGGCCTCGTTCAATTCGATGACGTCCATCTGGCCGATCGTGAGACCCGCCAGTGCCAGCACCTTGCGCGACGCCGGGGCCGGACCGAAGCCCATGATCCGCGGCGCCACACCCGCCGCGGCGCCGGCGACGATGCGCGCGCGCGGCGTGAGGCCGAAGCGCCGGATGGCGTCTTCCGATGCGATCAGCACCGCGCACGCGCCGTCGTTGACGCCGGACGCATTGCCCGCCGTGACCGTGCCATCCGGCCGCACGATGCCTTTGAGCTTGCCCAGCGCCTCCAGCGTCGACGCGCGCGGATGCTCGTCCTGGGCGAAGACCACCGGGTCGCCTTTGCGCGCGGGCAGCGTCACCGCGACGATTTCCTGCGCCAGCCGGCCCGCCGCGATCGCCTCCGCCGCGCGTTCCTGGCTGCGTTGCGCGAATGCATCCTGGTCGGCGCGGTTGATGCCGAACTGCTGCGCGACGTTTTCCGCCGTCTCCGGCATCGAATCGATGCCGTACTTCGCCTTCATCAGCGGGTTGACGAAGCGCCAGCCGATCGTGGTGTCCTCGATCCTTGCGGCGCGCGAAAAGGCGCTGTCGGCTTTCGCCATGACGAACGGCGCGCGGGTCATGCTCTCGACCCCGCCGGCGATCATCAGCGACGTCTCGCCGCTCTTGATGGCACGCGCGGCGATGGTGATGGCGTCAAGGCTCGAGCCGCACAGGCGATTGACCGTGCTGCCCGGCACGTCCTGCGGGATACCGGCCAGCAGCAGCGCCATGCGCGCCACGTTGCGGTTGTCCTCGCCGGCCTGGTTGGCGCATCCGTAGACGACGTCGTCGACCGCGGCCCAGTCGACCCCCGGATTGCGGTCCATCAAGGCGCGGATCGGGATGGCACCCAGGTCGTCGGGGCGCAACGTTGCCAGCGCGCCGCCGTAGCGGCCGATGGGCGTGCGGATCGCGTCACAGATGAAGGCTTCGGCCATCGTGGTTCCTTGTCAGGCAGGGATCGCGGCGGCGGTCCCGTTGGTCAGCGGTACGCCGGTCAGGCGCGCCAATTCGGCAAAATCGAGGCCCGGCACGATGTCGATCGCGACCAGACCTGCCGGCGTGACGTCGATCACCGCGAGGTCCGTGTAGATCCGGTTGACGCAGGCGAGACCGGTGACAGGATAGCTGCATGCGGCGACGATCTTGCTTTCGCCGGACTTCGTCTGGTGGTCCATCATCACGAATACGTTCTTGGCGCCGATGGCGAGGTCCATTGCGCCGCCTACGGCGGGGATCGCCTCCTTGCCGCCCGTATGCCAGTTGGCGAGGTCGCCCGCCACCGACACCTGGAAGGCGCCGAGCACGCAAAAGTCGAGGTGGCCGCCACGCATCATTGCAAACGAATCCGCGTGGTGGAAGTAGGCGCCGCCGGTGAGCAGCGTCACCGGCTGCTTGCCGGCATTGATGAGGTCGGGATCTTCGTGGCCCTTTTCCGGCGCGGGGCCCATGCCCAGCAGCCCGTTCTCGCTATGCAGGAAGATCTCGCGGTCGCGCGGCAGGTGATTGGCCACCAACGTGGGCGCGCCGATGCCGAGATTGACGTAGGCGCCTTCGGGGATGTCGCGCGCGATGCGCGCTGCGACCTGGTCACGGGTGAAGCGTTGCATCACATTCTCCTCATGCCGCGGCCTGCGGCACGTCGAGTGTCGAGGCGCTGGTGATCGGCACCACGCGCTGCACGAAAATGCCCGGCGTGACGATCGCCTCGGGGTCGAGCGCGCCAAGCGGCACCACCTCGCGCACCTGTGCGATCGCACACCTGGCGGCTGACGCCATGATCGGCCCGAAGTTGCGGGCGGTCTTGCGGTAGACGAGGTTGCCCCAGCGATCGCCCCGGTCCGCCTTGATCAGCGCAAAGTCGGCATGGATCGGATACTCGAGCACGTAGTGGCGGCCGTCGATCAGGCGTGTTTCCTTGCCCTGCGCCAGCAACGTGCCATAGCCGGTGGGGGTGAAGAACGCGCCGATGCCGGCGCCGGCGGCGCGGATGCGCTCGGCCAGGTTGCCCTGCGGCACCAGTTCGAGCTCGATATCACCAGCGAGGTAGAGCGCGTCGAACACGTGCGAATCGGTCTGGCGCGGAAACGAGCAGATGATCTTGCGCACGCGCCGCGCCTTGAGCAGGGCCGCAAGGCCGGTGTCGGCGTTGCCCGCGTTGTTGTTGACGATCGTGAGGTCGCGCGCGCCCTGCGCGATCAGCGCGTCGATCAGCTCCGAGGGCATGCCGGCGGTACCGAAGCCGCCGATCATCACGGTGGCCCCGTCGCGGATATCCGCGACCGCGGCCGCGAGAGAGGGAACGATCTTGTCGATCATGGTTGGCAGTCCAGGTCAGTGGTCGGCGAACGGGAGGCCGACGTAATTCTCGGCGAGGCTGGTCGCGGCGGCCGGAGAGTTGACGACGTATTCCAGCTGCGAGCGCTGCAGCCGCTGGCCGAAGCCGTCATCGCCAGGAAACGTGTGGAGCATCGATGTCATCCACCAGGAGAAATGCTCCGCCCGCCAGACCCGCTGCAGGCAGGTCCTGGAGTAGGCGGCAAGGAGGTCGTCGCGGCCGTCGCCGAAGTAGCGGGTCAGTGCATGGGCCAGCACCCGCACATCGGACACGGCGAGGTTCATGCCCTTGGCGCCGGTGGGCGGGACGATGTGGGCCGAGTCGCCGGCCAGGAACAGCCGCCCGTACTGCATCGGTTCCGTGACGAAGCTGCGCATGCCGGTGATGCCCTTTTCCAGCACCGGGCCCTCGGCGAGCTTCCAGCCGTCGTCGGTCTCGAGCCGCGTGCGCAGTTCGCTCCAGATGCGGGTATCCGGCCACAACGCGAGGTCTTCATCCGGGGGCACCTGCAGGTAGAGCCGCGTGATCTCCGGCGAGCGCATGCTGTAGAGCGCGAAACCGCGCTCGTGATAGGCGTAGATCAGCTCCTCGTGCGTGGGTGGGGCCTTGGCGAGGATGCCCAGCCATGCAAACGGATACGCCCGCTCGAACACCGACAGCACGCCGGCAGGAATCGCGCCTCGACACACGCCGTGGAAACCATCGCAGCCCGCGACGATGTCGCAGCGGACCTCGAGGTCCTCGTCATCGTGCCGGCAACGGATGGTGGGTGCCGCCGAATCGAGACCGTGCACGGACAGGTCGGACACGCCGAAGAGCAGGGCGCCATTGGCGGCCAGCCGCGCCGCGATCAGGTCCTTCACCACTTCCTGCTGGCCATACACGACGATGGAGCGGCCACCGGTGAGGCGGGTCATGTCGATCCGGTGGCCGCGGCCGCCAAAGCGAAGTTCGATCCCGTGATGCTTCAGGCCCTCGCGATGCAGCCGCTCGCCCAGGCCCGCTTCGGTCAGCAGGTCGACGCTGCCCTGCTCGAGCACGCCGGCGCGCACGCGCTGTTCCACGTATTCGCGGGTGCGGTTCTCAAGCACGACGGAATCGATGCCCGCGCGATGCAGCAGGTGCGACAGCAGCAGCCCGGCCGGACCGGCGCCGACGATGCCGACCTTGGTGGTGATGGTTTTCATGCGGTGGCAACCTCTGCGATGGCGGGTGCGACGTCGACGGTGCGACCGGTGCGCATCGCGGTGCCGATGGCGTCCACGACGCGCAGGTTCTGCAGGCCTTCGCGAACGGTGACAAGCGGCGCCGCCTCGCCGCGGACCACGGCGCAAAAGTGCGCCAGTTGCCTTGCCAAAGGGTCGTCGCGCGTGACATCGGCAATCTCGCTGCGCATCGGCTTCCACCACGAGCGATCCTCGTCGCGAGCGTAACGCTTGATCCGCATCGTGGGAATGGCCAGCGACCCGCGGGTGCCGGCGAGTGTGTAGCAATCTTCGTCGGGATAGGTGGCGTAGGCCTGGTTCTCCTGCGCCGTCTGCTCCCAGCTTCGCGCCGACGCCGCCGTGTCCGACACCATGAAGGTGCCCAGCGCGCCGTTGGCAAACCGCAGCCCGATCGCCACCGTGTCTTCCACGGCATGATGACGCGTCGCCGACGAGGCCAATGCCTGCACCGCGACGATCTCGCCGCACAGCGAACGCAGGTTGCCGACTTCATGGATCATGTTGATCAGCACCGGGCCCCCACCCGCTTCGCGCCGCCATGGCGCCTCGTCGAAGTAGCCGTCCGGCTTGTAGTAAAGCGCGCTGCCTATCACCGCCACCAACGGCCCCAGCACGCCGGATTGCACGATCTCGCGGGCGCGGCGCAGCAGCGGGCTGTGGTTGCGATGGTGACCGACCAGCAGCGGAACACTGGCGCGAGCGGCAGCCTGCGCCAGCCGCTGCCCATCCTCCATCGTGTGCGCGACCGGCTTCTCGATCAGCGCCGGCACGCCGGCAGCGATGCATTCGAGCGCATTGGCGACGTGCAGGTGATTGGGCGTGCTGATGATCACCGCGTCCGGACGGGTGCCGGCCAGCAGGCGTGCCAGCGACGCGTGATGGGGTACGCCGCGGGCCCGGGCCAGCTCGCTCGCTGCGGGCGCGGGATCGACGATCGCGGCCAGCGTGCATTCGGGGCTGGCATCGATCAGCGCGATGTGCGTGCGTCCGATCTGGCCGGCGCCAGCTACCGCGATGCGCAAAGGTTTCACGCGGCGATGTCCGCTCAGGCCGCGTCCGCGGCAGCGGGCGTCTTGACGTGGCCGCCGAGGAACAGGCGGTTGAGGTCGGGGTCGTGCAGCAACTCGGACGCCGGCCGATCCAGTGCCAGGCGCCCCATCTCGAGCACCAGGGCCCGATTCGAATACTTGAGTGCCGTGCGCACGTTCTGTTCCACCATCAGCACGGTGACGCCGGTATCGGCGAGGCCGCGCAGCAGCGCCATCACTTCCTGCACCAGCTTGGGCGACAGGCCGATCGACGGCTCGTCGATCAGCAGCACGCGCGGACGCAGCAGCAGCGCGCGGCCCACTTCGAGCTGCTTCTGCTCGCCGCCCGACATCGTGGACGCCTGGTTGTCGAGCCGCTCGCGGATGCGGGGGAATCGCTGCAGCACTTCCTCGATGCGGCCCGGCAGTTCGCCCCGCGGCAGCGTGATGCCGCCCAGTTCGAGGTTGTGGCGCACGGACAGGGAGCCGAACAGGTTGCGGCCCTGCGGCACGAATGCGATGCCGTCGGCCAGCAATTCGCGCTGCGCCTTGCCGTTGATCACCTTGCCCTCGAAGCGCACCTCACCGGAGCGCGGCGTCAGCAGGCCGAACAGCGTCTTCAGCACGGTGGACTTGCCCGCGCCGTTGGGCCCGATCAGCAGCGTGATCTCGCCCTTGCGCGCATCCAGCGTCGTTTCGTTGAGGATCGTGAGGCTCGGCGAATAGCCGGCGACGACGCGATCGAACTCGATGATCTTTTCGTTCATGGTCGGGTCTCCATCGCGGGCGCCGCCGCTGCTCGCGCGAGGCTGAAGCCTCGCCTACAGGTGAAATGCATGCGCATCGTCATCAGTTGCCAAGCTTAGTTGCCAAGATAGGCTTCGAGTACCTGCCGGTTCGCCTGCACGTCCTCCGGCGGTCCTTCCGCCAGCACCTTGCCCTCGACCATGCAGATCACGCGGGGACACAGCTTCATGATGAAGTCCATGTTGTGCTCGATCACGACGAAACTTCCACCCTGCGCCTTGTTGAGCTCCACCAGCAGGTCGTGCAGCTGGTCGACCAGGCTGGGGTTGACGCCGGCGCAGGGCTCGTCCAGCAGGACGAGGCGCGGCGCGGGCATGAACGCCATCGCGATGTCGATCAGCTTCTGCTGGCCATAGGACAGCGTCCCGGCGTAGAGGCCGGCAACGTGCTGCAGGCGAAAGAGCTCGATCATTTCGTCGGCCCGGTGGCCGAGGCCCGCGTCGGGCTTGGCGCGCAGGCGGCTCGCCAGCGTGCCCTGGAACTCCTGCGCGGCAACGATCAGGTTGTCCCGTACCGACAATTTGCCGAATACCTGCAGTGTCTGAAAGGTACGGCCCACGCCCAGCCGCGACAGCTGCAGCGGCGACATTCCGGTGATGTCCTCGCCGCAGAACTCGACCTGGCCCGCCGTGGGCTTGATCTGGCCGAGGATGCTGTTGAAGAGCGTGGTCTTGCCGGAGCCGTTGGGACCGATGACGCCGACGATCTCGCCCGGGCCCACGGACAGGCTTACGCCATCCACGGCCTTGATGGCGCCGTAAGCCTTCTTCAGTTCTTTCACTTCGAGGAAGGGGCTCACTTGGCGGCCCCTCTGGACTTGAACCGGTCGGCGATCGACAGGATTCCGCCCGGCAGCCAGACCATCAGAAGCACGACGGCGATGCCGAAGAACACGAGGTACCACTTCTGCATGAACTTCAGCGCCTCCATGTTGCTGGCGCGCAGCAGCTCAGGCAGCAGGATGATGATGACCGTGCCGATCACCGGGCCGAAGAAGCGGCCGGAGCCGCCGACGATCACCGCCAGCAGCATCATCAGCGACGTGGAGAAGTGGAACGGGCCGGGCTCGATGAATTCCACCAGTGCCGCGTAGTAGACGCCACCCACGCCGGCACAGGCCGCGCCAATGGCAAAGGCCAGCAGCGTGTAGGCCGTGATGTTCACGCCCAGGCTCTCGGCGCGGATCGGGTTGTCGCGCAATGCCGCAAAGGCGCGCCCCCACGGCGAGCGCAGCAGGAACCACAGCAAGCCCGCGAGGATGACCAGCGACACCAGCGTGAAATAGAAGAACGCGAGGTGGCCCTCGAAGGACATGCCGAGGATGGTGGGTCGCGGGATCGCCGAGATACCGAAGGTGCCACCGGTGATTTTCTCCTCGTTGCGCATGATCAGGAAGACCAGCACGTTGAACCCGAGCGTGGCAAAGGCGAGGTAGTGATGCTGGACCCGCAACGCCGGAAAGCCGAGCGCCAGGCCGACGATGAAGCATGCCACTGCCGCGATCACCACCACCAGCAGGAATGGCACGCCGGCCTTCAACGCGATCGCGGCGATGTAGGCGCCGATGCCGAAGAAGGCCGCCTGGCCAAGCGACATCTGGCCCGCGTATCCGACGGTGAGGTTGAGGCCGAAGGTGGCCATCAGGTAGACGCTGGCCAGCGTCAGCAGATAAACGTCGCTGCGCTTGGCGAGCGCGGCGACGACACCGAGCGCGACGAGACTTGCAACGAGCAGGACGGAACGGGTGGCGGCGCTCATACTTTGCGCTCCTCTGACTTGCCGAGCAGGCCCTCGGGCCGGAACAGGATCACGCCGAGAAACAGGATCAACGCGACGCCTTCCTTGTAGGCCGGCGATATGTAGAAGCCGACGAGGTTCTCCAGGATGCCGATCAGTACGCCGCCCAGCAATGCGCCGCGGGTCTGGTTGAAGCCGCCGATGATCGCGGCGAAGAACGCCTTCTGCCCGATCGAGTCGCCCATGTCGAACTTGGCGAGGTACGTTGGCGTGACCAGCAGCGCGGCCACGACCGCCAGCACGGCGTTGATCAGGAACACGTACAACACCATCCGCTTGACGTTGATGCCAAGCACCTTGGCCGCTTCGGTGTTCTGCGCGACGGCTTGCATCGCGCGGCCGGTGACGGTCTTGTTGAGGAACATCTGCAGGCCGACGACGATCGCGCCGGCGATCAGCAACGTGCCGACGTCGGCATAGGAAATGTTGATGCCGGCCAGTGCAAACTGGCCGGTCGGGAAAGGACTGGCAAACGGATGCGCTTCGGCGCTGTAGCCGGCGCGCACGATCGATTTGGTGGCGATCGAGAGGCCGAGGGTGGCGATGACCAGCGGGATCACGCCATGCTTGATCAGCGGGTCGACAATCAGGCGCTTGAAGCCGTAGCCCAGGATCACCATCGCGATGATGCAGGTGAGGATGAAGGCCAGCCACAGCGGCGCGCCGTTGGCCAGGAAGAACAGCATGCCGAATGCCGGCAGCATCACGAACTCGCCCTGCGCGAAGTTGATCACGCCGGCGGCTTGCCACAGCAGCGTGAAGCCCAGCGCCGCCAATGCATAGATCGCGCCGGTGGCCATGCCGGAAACAAGGAGCTGGATCAGATCGCCCATGGCGACACTACCTCCGGTGATGCGCGGGAGTGGACCCGCCGGCGACGTCGCTCAAGGCGACGGCGCCGGGGGTGAGTCGCGCGGGACAGCAGGTGGGGCTGGAGGAGCTTACTTGCCGGCGGGCGGCAGCGTTTCGGTCACGACCTGCTTGCCGTTGACGACCTTGACGAGAAAGCTCTCGCGATCGAGGTCGCCGTTGTTGTCGAAGGTCACGTCCAGCAGGACGCCGGGGTAGTCCTTGACCGAGATCCTGGCGCCATGCATCGCCTTGGCAAATTCCTTCGAGTCGAATTTCTTGTTTTTCTCGGTGATCGCCTTGATCACATAGGCGGCGCTGTAGCCCTTCATACCGTTGTGGTCGCTCTTGTACTTGTATTCCTTCGTGAACTTCTCGTCGAAGGCCTTGATCGCCGGCTGGGGTGCGTCGGCGGTGAGTCCGACGTGCGCGATGGCGCCGTTGGCGGCATCGCCGGCCAGTTCGATCACCTTCTGGCCAGTGAGCGTCGTCTCGCCGATGATCGGCTTGTCGTAGCCCTGCTTCTTCAGTTCACGCAGCGCGCGCGCCGACTCTTCCTCGTTCAGGTACACGAAGAGCGCGTCGGCATTGGCTTGCTTCGCCTTCAGCACCGGGCCGGAGAAGTCGACCTGGCCCGGATCGGTGGAGATGTCGGCCACGACCTTGATGCCCTGGGCTTCGAGTGCTTTGGTCATCGAATCCCGCCCGCCCTTGCCGAAATCGTTGTTGATCCACATCAGCGCGACCGACTTGGCCTTGACGTTGTCCTTCAGGTAGCGCGCAACTTTGGGCATGGCCGTGGATTGCGTGAACGACGTGCGGAAAATGAACGGATTGCCCTGCTGGGTGATGTTCGCCGCTTCGCCGCCGGTGAAGTTGGGAATCTCGGCCTTCTTGGTTTCCGCCATGCTGACGATGATCGAACCCGAGAACACGGGGCCCATCACGATGTAGGCGCCGTCATCGACGGCTTTTTGCGACAGTGCCTTGGCGACCCCCGGATTGGTTTGCGTGTCGACCGAGATCACGTCGATCTTGCGGCCGAGGATGCCGCCCGCAGCATTGATTTCCTTGAAGGCGAGCTTGGCGCCGTTGTCGAAGTTGGTGCCTGCGGTGGCGCCGCCACCGGACAGTTCGACGATGTTGTAGATCTTGACCGGCGCCTGGGCGGCGACGGCGAAGGGCAGGGCCAGCGCGATTGCGGCGGCCAGCGAACGGATGCTGTACTTCATGGTGACTCCTCCTTGGGTACTTCGAACGGGGCGCCTCGCGACTTCCGACTTGCCGGCTGCCGCGGCGCTGGTCCGAACTGCTCGCCTTCGAAGGGGCGGCTGGCGCGGGGCACGGTGGCAAATGGCTAGCTTGTGCGATTAACGCTCTTATGTGCGATCAACGGATAAAGACTATTCCTGTCCAATATGGGGGTCAAGGGCGATAATCGAAATGTTGTGCGTTTAACGCACACCATGTATCGTAGGTTCGTCCAAACGACGCATTCTGCTCCGATGACCAAGCGCGCACCAACCACCGCAGCCCGACCCGCCGGACGTGTTGCCCGAGCCCCCTCGCGCAATCCACCTGCAGTCGACGACGCTCCGGCCGCGCCCGGCATTCCGACCGGCTTGTCCGCCGCCGACGAAATCGAGGCGATGAGCGGCGACCCCAATTTCATGACCTCGCTGGCACGCGGGCTGGCGGTGGTCCGCGGGTTTACCCAGCAAAAGCGCAGTCTCACGATCTCGCAGTTGAGCCATCGCACCGGCATCCCACGCGCGGCAGTGCGACGCTGTCTCTATACGCTCGCCAAGTTGGGTTACGTCGGCGCCGATGACGGCAGAAATTTCTCGCTCAAACCCAGGATCCTCGGCCTGTCGCATGCCTACCTGTCGTCCACGACGCTGGCGTCGGCGGCACAGCCGCTGCTGGATCGGGTGAGCGACGCGCTGCACGAGTCCTCGTCGATCGCGCTGCTGGAAGGCGACGAGATCCTCTACCTCGCGCGGTCGTCGACGATGCGCCGGATCATGTCGGTGGACCTCGGTATCGGCACGCGCCTGCCGGCCTACTGCACATCGATGGGGCGCGTGCTGCTGGCGCACCTGCCCGTTGACGAATTGAATCGCTATTTCGAGCGCGTGAAGCTCGTCGCGCATACCAATCGGACACTGATTGCGCCAGTTCAGATCCGTGCCGAGTTGAAGCGCGTTGCGGCCGCCGACTACGCGATGGTCGACCAGGAACTGGAACTGGGATTGCGCTCGATTGCCGTGCCGGTACGCGACCTTGCCGGGCGCGTGGTGGCTGCAATGAACATTGGCACGCAGGCCTCGCGGGTCACGGTGGCCGATCTCGAGCGCCGCTGCCTGCCCGAGCTTCGCGCCGCCGCGCAGGAGCTGGGGGCGAACCTGCTGGCGTAGCGTGCACCCGGGCCGCCGGTCGCCGGAATCAGCGCCCGAAGTTGAGGTACACCCAGATCAACGCCATGCTGCCGAGGATGGACAGGATCCACCCGGCCGTCTGGAACTTGCCGTCGGGAGTGCGCCATATCAGGCTGGCGATGACGCCGCCCACCAGCGAGCCGCCGATGCCAAGCAGGGACGTCATCCAGAATCCCATCGACACCGCGCCGGGGTAGAAGAACCGGGCCAGCAGGCCGACAATGAAGCCGACGACGATCATTGAGATGATGCTCATGATGCCCATTTGGACCTCCGGTTTCAGGGTTTGGGTGTTGGCGCAACCATGCCCGTTGACCGCAGCATGCGCTGATTGACAAATGCTAGCACGATGCCGGTGTAATGCCAGTCGTGATCCGGGCGACCCAATCTCCATGCAACCTGCTCCTCGATCCTGGCTTCCACTGGTGGTGTGCGCCGCCGTGCTCGGCGCCGCAGCGCCTGTGGCGGCGGCCGCCGTGTGCGAAGCCGCAAGCGGACCGAAGCTGTTGCCGCTGGTGGAACTCTTCACGTCCGAAGGCTGCGACAGCTGCCCGCCCGCCGACCGGTGGCTCACGTCGCGCTTCCCGGTCCCGGCCAGGGATGCTTCAGTGCTGGCCTTCCATGTCGACTACTGGGATCGGCTGGGCTGGAAGGATCGGTTTGCCACGGCGCAGTTCACGCAACGGCAGTATGCGGCGATGCGGGCCGGCGGCGAAACGTTTGTGTATACGCCGCAGGTGCTGGTCCAGGGCCGCGACACGCGCAACTGGGCAGGCGCCGCCGCCACGGAGAAAGTTGCCGCCGCTCGCGCTCGGCCGCCACGCGCCGCGTTGAAACTGTTCATCGACGGTGCGACGGCGGATGCTGTCACTTCTCGCGTCGACGTGCAGGTGTCCGATCCGGCCCTGTACAAACGGACCGAGGTCTGGCTGGCCTACACCGAAAGCAGGCTCGTGTCCGACGTCAAGGCGGGCGAGAACCGTGGCGTGCGCCTGACCCACGACCACGTCGTGCGCGCGCTGGCGGGACCCTTTGTGCTCGACGCGCAGGGGCGGCTCGACACGGCCGTGAAGATCGCGCTGCCGGCCGAGCGCGGCCGCGATGCCACGCTGGTCGCGGTGGCCCAGGACACGCGCAACGGCGAGGTCCTGCAGACGCTGTCGCTGCCGGTGTGCGGGACGTTGTAGCGCCAGCGCAATTGCACAATCCGTAGGCGAGGCTTCAGCCTCGCACATCACCGCACATTGGCGAAGCCGAACGGTGCGCGAGGCTGAAGCCTCGCCTACGGGTGCGCTTGGCTGTCTTTGCAAAAAGCTCAGTTCACGATCTGCTGCAACTCGCCGGCCATGTAACGCGCCGCGATCACGGGCATGGCCACCGGTTTGATCTTCGACGCCATGCCGGCACAGCCGAACTGCTCGTAGCGCTCCTTGCAGATCTGCTTTGCCGCGAGCATCGCCGGCTTCAGGTAGTCGCGCGGGTCGAACTTCGACGGGTTCTCCGCCAGGTACCGGCGGATGGCGCCGGTCATGGCAAGCCGGATGTCGGTGTCGATGTTGATCTTGCGCACGCCGTGCCGGATGCCTTCCTGGATTTCCTCCACCGGCACGCCGTAGGTTTCCTTCATGTCGCCGCCGAACGCGCGGATCTCCGCCAGCAGATTCTGCGGCACGGACGAGCTGCCGTGCATCACGAGGTGCGTGTTGGGGATGCGCGCATGGATCGCCTTGATGCGGTCGATGGCCAGGATGTCGCCGGTGGGCTTGCGCGAGAACTTGTACGCGCCGTGCGACGTGCCGATGGCGATGGCCAGCGCATCGAGCTGCGTGGACTTGACGAAGTCCGCAGCCTCGTCCGGATCGGTCAGCAGCATGTCGCGCGTCATCTTGCCGTCGGCGCCGTGCCCGTCCTCCTTGTCGCCCATCATCGTCTCAAGCGAACCGAGGCAGCCCAGCTCGCCTTCGACTGTGACGCCGATCCGGTGCGCCATGTCCACCACCTTGCGCGTCACGCTGACGTTGTAGTCGTAGTCGGCGATGCTCTTGCCGTCTTCCTTCAGCGATCCGTCCATCATCACCGACGAAAAGCCGAGCTTCATCGCGGATTCG
>JANNKR010000319.1:0-7046 GCA_031396395.1 Betaproteobacteria bacterium | reverse complement strand
GCCGCGCCGTTCTTCATCGCCCGCACCGCCATGCCGATGTCGCCATGGCCCGTGACGATGATCACCGGCAGCGCCGCGCCGCGACTGCGCAGCGTCTCCTGCAATTCGAGCCCGCTCATCCCCGGCATCCGCACATCCGCGATCACGCACGCATGCTCGCGCCACGGCGCCGCGGCCAGGAAACTCGGCGCATCGGGAAACAGCGACGACGCGAGGCCCACGGACCGCAGCAGCATCGCCAGCGAATCGCGGATCGGCGCTTCGTCGTCGATCACGTACACGAGAGGTTCTGGCGAGGGCATCGCGGACTCCTTCACGCGGCGAGGGTTGCGGAGGCAGGCATCGCGGACTCCTTCACGCGGCGAGGGTTGCGGAGGCGGGCATCGCGAACTCCATCACGCGGCGGGCATGGTGAGGTGAAAGACGGCGCCGGTGGGCGTGGTGCTGGCCCATACCCGGCCGCCGTACGCCTCGACAATCGAGCGCGACAGCGCGAGGCCGATGCCGACACCATCGGGCTTGGTGGTGTGAAACGGCGTGAACACGCGGTCGAGGTCGGCGGCCGCAAGCCCCGGGCCGGAATCGGTGACGCGCATCTCCACCATGCCACCGTCGGCCGGCATGGCGGTCAGCACCACGCGCCGCATCACCGCGTTGGCGCCGGCTATGGCTTCGATGGCATTGCGTACCAGGTTGAGCAACACCTGCTGCATCTGCACGACGTCGGCCATGACCACCAGTGCGCTGCCTTCCGCGTCGACATCGAGCATCACCTGATGCGCGCGCGCCTCCGGACCCGTCAGCCGCAGCACGTCGGCAAAGAGATCGGCCACCACGATGCGCATCGGACGGCCCACCTCGCCGCGCACGAACCCGCGCATCTTGCGGACCACTTCGCCTGCCCGCTCGGCCTCGTCCGCCAGCTGCTTCATCACCGCCATCGCCTCGTCGGGCGACATCCGCTGGTCCTGCATCAGCCGCAGGCTGGCTGACGCATAGTTGGCAATGGCGGTCAGCGGCTGGTTGACCTCGTGCGCGATCGCGCTGGCCATCTCGCCCATCGAAGCCACGCGCGCAACGTGCGCCAGCTGGTCCAGTTGTGCGCGCGCACGATCCTCCGCCAACCGCCGGTCGGTGATGTCCAGCACCACGTTGAGGCTGCCCATGTACGCGCCATCCGGCCCGAACTGCGGCCGCGGCGAGATCCACACGTGCAGCAGGCTGCCGTCCTTGCGCCGCATCGCCAGCGAGTGCGATTCCGACAGCCCTGCGCGCCGCTGCCGGTGCGACTCTTCCCATGCGCCATGTTGCTCGGGCACCGTCAGCATCGCCCCGGTCTGGCCCAGCAGTTCCTCGCGCGAATACCCCACCATCGCGCAGAAGCGGTCCGATACGAACGTCATCCGCGCGTCGGCATCCGTGATGTTGACCCCTTCGTTCATCCGCTCGATCAGTGTCCTATAGCGCAGCTCGCTTTCGCGCACCCCGGCTTCCGCCGCCTCCCGCTGCTGCTGCGTTACCGCAGCCAGCAACGACGTCGTCGACAGCACGATCAGGAACAGGTACAGGCTGGCGTAGTGGGCGAAGGGGTCGGCGGGCGTGCCGCGCGTCATCACGAACGGGCCGACGCCCAGCGAGTGGCACGCCACGGCGATCGTGCCCGCGACCAGCAGCGCCACCGCCGTGTCGCGCATGCCGAGCCGGAACGCGGCCCAGTAGGTGAACGGAAAGATCGCATAGGGCAGCGATTCCGCGTTCATCGACGGCGCCATCATCCCGCCGAAGACCACCAGCGCGACGATCGCGCTGCTCACCTGCATCACCAATGCCTCGACGTGCCGCGCCGTGCTGCGCCGACGACCCCACGCCGCTGCGATCGCAAGCAGCACCGGACCCACCAGCAGGATGCCCACACCTTCGCCCATCGCGGTCACCTGCGCGCGCAGCAGTTCGCCGGGGTCGCCGGTCATGTCGCGCAGGTGCATGTAGATGAACGACGCGGCGGCGTTGGTGACCGGAACCACCGTGCACCCCACCGCGATGAACAGCAGCACGTCGCGCACATGGACGAGCGCGACATCCATCCGCAGCACCCGCACCAGAAGCCACCACGCAAAGAGCAACTGTGCCGCCGTGGCGATCATCATCAGCAGCGCCAGTTCCGGCGACGAGCCCGCCAGCAGCGAGCAGGCGAAGGCGCCGATCAGGATGCCGGGCAGCACCGCCGTTTCCCGCAGCAGGATGGCCGCCAGGCCCACGCCCGAAGCGAACCAGATGATCGGCGGGATGTGCGACAGCCGCAGCCATGCCGCGACGCCCTCGGAGGCGGCGACGAAGGCAAGGGCGACCCCCGCATTCCACAGGACATTGCTGCGCGTCATGGGCGACACCCTAGCAGTAACCGGCGCCCGGGACACTACGGGTTTGTACTTAGAGCGCGTTGCCGGGTACGTAGTGCCCACGATGCCAACCCCGTAACGGTCCGAATATCGGTGCGGCCTTCCGCTGCGCAAACTCCGTTCACTGCCTCACGGCCACCTTTGAACCGGAGACCACCATGAACTGCTCGACGATCAATGCCACGGAACTTGCCAGCCACAACAGCTACCTCCTTGCCTACGCCACGCGTCGCCTGGGCGATCGCGACGCCGCGCAGGATGTCGTGCAGGACACCATGGTTGCCGTCCTGTCCGGCAACGCCGAGTTTGCCGGCCGCAGCGCGCTGCGCACCTGGCTCGTCGGCATCCTCAAGCACAAGATCATGGACGTGTATCGCGAGCGCGGCCGCACACCCGCCAGCCTCGACGCCATGGAAGAGGCCGGCGACGACCCCGCCAGCCACGACGTGGCACAGGAGGCGCGCACGTCGAACCACATCGACCCCGCCACTGCGTTCGAGCGCACGCGCTTCTGGGAGACCTTCGAGCGTGAACTGGGACGCATGCCTGTCCGCACCGCCAGTGCCTTCGTCATGTCCGAACTCTCCGGCATGCACTCGGATGACGTATGCAAGGAATTGGGCATCACCGCCAACTTTCTCGGCGTGATGCGGCATCGCGCCAAGGCCATGCTGCGCACGTCGCTGGCGCCCGAGTACGCGTTGTGAGGTCAGTCCTCATCTCACGGCGGCAATGGTTGTCCGTGGTGGCCGGTGCAATCGCCGCGATGGTATTGCCCGGCGCCGTTGCCGAAGCCCAGCTGATGGCCGGCATGACGCTGGTGTCACAGGGACGCTTCCGCGACAGCGACATCCTGCACCGCGGCAGCGGCGACGCCATGGTGTATCGCCGCGCGGACGGCTCGCTGCTGCTGCGCCTCGACAATTTCCGCGTGACCGCCGGACCGGATCTATTCATCTACCTGGCGCGCCACGCCGCGCCGGAGAACATGAAGGACGTCAAGAAGGGCTTCCTGTCCATCGCGCGGCTGAAGGCCAACACCGGCACGCAGGACTATGAACTGCCTGCCGGGACGGCGCTGGCCGATTACGGTAGCGTGGTCGTGTATTGCCAGATCTTCGGCGTGCTGTTTTCCGCCGCGTCGCTGACCAATGTGATCGGGTAACCGCAGGATCGCCGTACTTCCTGTAGGCGAGGCTTCAGCCTCGCAAGCCCACCAATCAACCCGCCCCGTCACTCCGGCTTGATGCCGATCGATTTCACCAACGCATTAAATCGCGGCACATCCTGCTTCACGGTATTGGTCATCGCCTCCGACGTGCCGCCCGTAGGCACCAATCCCGCCGCGATGAAGCGTTCCGCCACCACCGGATCGGCCAGCGCCTTCTTCATTTCCGCATTCAACTTCGCGACGATCGCCGCCGGCGTCCCCGCCGGCGCCGCCAGTGCGAAGTAGGTGGGGATCAGCGTGTCCGCACCACCACCGGCTTCCAGCAGCGTGGGCACATCCGGCAACAGCGCAAAACGCTTGTCCGACCCCACCGCCAGCGCCCGCAGCCGCCCGTCCTTGATGAAGCCCTGCACCGCGGGCACCGATGCGATCGTCACCTGCACGTCGCCCGCCACCGCTGCCTGCGCCGCCGGGCCCGCGCCCTTGTACGGCACGTGCACGAGATCCATGCCCATCTTACGGTTGAGCGCCTCCAGATTCAGCTGCGGCATGCTGCCGATACCAAAGCTCGCGTAGTTGAGCGTGCCCGGCTTCGCCTTCGACAGTGCGGTCAGTTCCGCCAGCGACTTCACGTTGATCGACGGATTGACCACCAGCACATACGGCCCATCCGTGGCGATGCCGATGTAACTGAAATCCTTCAGCGGATCGTACGGCAGCTTTGCGTACAGCGCGGGATTGACACTGAACGCCCCGCGGTCCGCGAGCAGGATCGTGTAGCCATCGGGCGGGGCCTTCGCCACCATGTCCGCCCCCAGCGCGCCATTGGCCCAGCGCGCCATTGGCCCCGGGCTTGTTCTCCACCACGATGGACTGCCCCATCGAGTCGCCCATCTTCTGCGCCAGCGTGCGCGCCGTGAGATCCGCGCCGCCGCCGGGCGGGAAAGGGACGACCAGCTTGAGCGGACGGGTGGGGTAGGCGTCGGCTTGCGCGAATGTGGGTAGCGATGCGGCCAGCGTCGTCATGGCGATCGCGGCGATGGCAAGGGCTTGGGTCGGCAGGTTCATGGCGGTGGACCTCGTTGGCGTGATGAGCGTGACTATGCCCCAGTTTGGCGCCGTGCGTGTCCACGATACCCGTAGGCGCGGCTTCAGCCGCGCAGGCCCCCGGCACGAACACAAACCGGCTCACCAATGATGGCACTTTGACGTTATGGCGTCAAAACGCTAAAATGACGTAATGGAAGATCCCAAACGCGCCACCGTCTATTTCGACGCATCAGTGCACCAGGCACTCCGCCTCAAGGCCGCTGCCACCGACCGGTCGATTTCCGACATGGTCAACGATGCCGTAAAGATTGCGCTGGCCGAGGACGCCGAGGATCTCACCGCCTTCGACAAGCGCAAGCGCGAACCCAGCATCTCCTTCGAATTGCTTGTCCGCGACCTGAGAAAACGTGGCCGGATATAGGCTGCTGGTCAAGCCGTCGGCCGCAAAGGAAATCGAGGCGATCGGCACCAAGCGCGATCGTCAACGCGTCGTCACCAGGATTCAATCGCTTGCCGGCGACCCGCGCCCGTCCGGGTGCGAAAAACTTGCCGGCCCCTCCAACCTGTTCCGGGTTCGCCAAGGCGAGTATCGCGTGGTCTATGCCATCGATGACTCGCGTTCCACCGTTGATGTCGTCAAGGTGGGTCATCGAAGCGAGGTCTACCGCACGCCATGACACCAGTTGCTAGGGTCAGTCCATGTAGGCGCGGCTTCAGCCGCGCGCGGGACCCTCGTTGGTGTCAAGCCATGTAGGCGCGGCTTCAGCCGCGCAAGGATCGCCCGCGAACACTGGCCCAATCAGTTCGTAGCGTGCGGATAGTATTTGGACCGCCAAAGATTCCAAGGCCGCGCAATAACCGAGCGATTGGTGGCGTCCGAGCGCTCCGCCTCCTCCCCTTCCAGATACGTCACCGTGCCGCCCAGCGCGATGGCCTGTTGCTGCAGCGCCGCGTTCGACTGCGTGTAGTAGGCGCGGTACACCGCGACCGCAACACTCTCGCCCACCGCGCAGAAGCCGTGGCCGCGCATCAGCACCACCGCATCGCTGGCCAGCGTGTCCGCCAATGCCGCGCCTTGTTCGTTGTTGCGGATCAGCATATCCGTCATCCTGAAGCGCTCGCGGATCTCGAACACCGACGCGCCGGTACGCAGGAAACTGCTCATGTGATAGATCGGCCGCAGCCGCACCGACGATGCCGCAAAGGGCACCACTGCCGCAGCGTGACTGTGCACTACCGCCATCACATCCGGCCGGCGCGCGTAGATCTCGCCGTGGATGAAGCGCTCCAGGTACGGCGTGCGCGTGTCGCCATCCTGCGCGTTGGAGGCGAGATCGAAGGTCATGATGTCGGGAGGCGTCACCAGTTCCGGTGCCAGCGAGCGTGAGAGCAGGTAGCGGTTGGCGTCGTCCGGGTGCCGCACGCTGACGTGGCCGAAGCCATCCAGCACGTTGAGGCCCGCAAGGATGCGGTTGGCGGCGACCAGGTCCTCGATGAGGGCGGGGAGGGTGGGCATCGGGGCATTATCGCGCGAATGGGGCGGGGAGCTGCGCGGTTCCGCGTAGACAATGTGATCAACTTGAAGTGTAGTTACATTGTAGTTATAATTGACCGGTGAACCCTGTCCGCTTTGAGTGGGATGAACGGAAAGCCACAGCCAATGCGAAGAAGCACGGCGTTTCCTTCGACGAAGCGCGGTCCGTGTTCTTCGACGAACGTGCGCGGTTGATTGATGATCCCGATCACTCGGAGGATGAGGCGCGTTTCATCCTGCTTGGACTGAGCAGCGCACTTCGCGTGCTACTGGTCTGTCATTGCTATCGGAGCGTGGGCAACGTGATCCGCATCATCTCTGCACGCAAGGCGACTGCTCGTGAATCGAAATCCTATCCATAGAGGTGCCCCATGCGCAAAGAATACGATTTCGCGAAATCCAGGAAAAATCCCTACGCGTCGAAATTGAAGAAGCAGATCACCATCCGCCTCGACGAAGACTCCATCACCTATTTCAAGGCTGTTTCCGAGCAGGTGGGTATTCCCTATCAAAGTCTGATCAATCTCTATTTGCGGGATTGTGCCGCGTCAAATCGCAAGCTCAGTGTCAACTGGAAGTAGTGGGTATCGGTAGTCACCTGATATACACGTCGATCACTGTGATTTGCGGACTCAAAGGATAGCGAGTGGAATATTTCTCCAAGAAACTGCTGGCCTGCGCTTTCGCGACGAGCCTCCTCGCCACAAGTGTCGCCATCGCCGCCGACGTCAGGAGTGCCGGCAGCAAACCATTCCCCGCCGCCAAGCACGCCGCCATCGAACGCGCCGTGGACCAAGCCTTCACCGAAACCAAGGCGCCGGGCGTCATAGTGGGTATCTGGATCCCGGGCGAGGGTGCGCTGGTGACCACGCGCGGCTTTGCCGACCCCGCC
>JANNKR010000311.1:0-7210 GCA_031396395.1 Betaproteobacteria bacterium | reverse complement strand
CATGCCGCCGGCGGCAAGTCCGCCGCCTTCGAATATCTGACGACCAAAAAAGATGAGCTGGTGGGCTGGGCTCGCAAGTTCTCGCTGTTTCCCTATCCGTTCGTCACGGCGTGCTGCGCGATGGAGTTCATGGCGGTGAGTTCGTCGCCCTACGACACCGACCGGTTCGGCGCCGCGTTGCCGCGCTTCTCGCCGCGCCAGGCGGATCTGCTGATGGTCGTGGGCACGGTGACGCACAAGCAGGCGCCCGTCCTGTACCGGGTTTATGAGCAGATGTGCGAGCCCAAGTGGGTGATGGCCTTCGGTGTCTGCGCCACCAGCGGCGGGTTCTACCAGAACTACGCCGCCGTGCAGGGTATCGACAAGATCATCCCGGTGGACGTCTACGTTCCGGGCTGTCCGCCGCGTCCGGAAATGGTGATCGACGGCATCATGCAGCTGCAGGACAAGATCGCCCGGTCCCGGCACCCGATACTGACCCGGGACTTCTGATGGACGCGACTTATGACCGCCTGCAGCACCAGTTGCCGCCACGCGACTGCGAGGTGGCGTGGGTGCATGGCATGTCCGTGGTGCGCCTGCCGCCGGCGCGGCTGCTCGATGTCGTGAGGGTCCTCAAGGACGACTTCAAGTTCGACCTCCTGCTCGACATCACGGCGATCGACTGGCTGCCCCGGCAGCCACGCTTCGAAGTCGTCTACCATTTCTACTCCACCAGTCACTTCGTACGCGTCCGTCTGAAGACTGCCGTGCCGGAGTCCGATCCGACGGTGGATTCGCTCGTTCCGCTCTACGGCTCAGCCGGCTTCATGGAGCGCGAGTGCCACGACATGTACGGCATCGGCTTTCGTGGCAATGCGGACATGCGGCCGATCCTGCTTTACGAGGGCTTCGTCGGGCATCCGCTGCGCAAGGACTATCCCAAGCTCCGGGAACAGCCGCTGGTTCCTTATCGAAAATGAGCGGAAGCAAGCGATAGCGAACATGGCCCCCCTTGACTCCAAGCCGCCCGACGTCGTGCTGCCGAACCCGGTGCGTCCGGCGTTCGACGCGACCGGCCACGACGACCACGTCATCGTCAATATCGGCCCGTCGCACCCGGCCACCCACGGGACGGTCCAGATCATCGCCGAGCTCGACGGCGAACGGGTGGTACGCACCGACGTGCATTGCGGCTATCTGCACCGCGGCTTCGAAAAGGAGTGCGAGTCCCACACCTGGCACAACCTCATCCCCTACGTCGACCGCCTCAATTACGTGTCGGCGTTGATCAACGACTTCGCGTACTGCGAAGCGGTCGAGACGCTGGCGGAGATCCGGATCACGCCGCGGTGCCGCCACTTGCGCACGCTGCTGTCGGAGTACTCGCGGATCGTCGACCACCTGACATGCGTCGCCGCAGGGCTGATGGAACTCGGCGCCATGACCGCGTTCCTTTACCTCGTGATGGTTCGCGATTTCATGTACGAGCACATCGCCGACCTGACCGGCGCGCGCGTGACCTACACCTACGGTCGCATCGGCGGCCTGGCGCGCGACCTGCCTGACGGATGGCTGACGCGGCTCGAAGCGATTCTCGACCAGTACGAGGACTTCGTCGGCCGGGTGCATGGCCTCATGGATCGCAACCGCATCTTCATCGACCGCATGCGCAATGTCGGCGTGATCTCCACCGCCGACGCGATCAACTGGGGGTACACCGGCGTCATCCTGCGCTCCACCGGGGCGCCCCGCGACCTGCGCCGCGACACGCCCTATCTGGCCTACGCCGACCTCGACTTCGAGGTGCCGGTGGGCATCAACGGCGACAACTACGACCGGTACTACATCCGCATGCGTGAAATGGACGAGTCGGTGCACATGATCCGGCAACTGATCGATACGCTTCCGGCCGGACCGATCAGTGTGGACGACCACCGTTTCACGCTGCCGGAAAAGCATCTCGTGTACACCGAAATCGAATCACTGATCAACCATTTCAAGCTGGTGATGGATGGCCCGCAGGTGCCGGCGGGCGATGCCTACGCCGCGCACGAATCGCCCAACGGCGAACTGGGGTTCTACATCGTCAGCACGGGCGGCGGCATTCCCGCCAAGGTACACGTGCGGGCGCCGAGCTTCGTCCACATGGGCGGCGTGCACCGCATGCTCGATGGCTATCAGCTGGCCGACATCGTCCCCACCTTCGGCTCGATCAACATGATCGGCGGGGAGTGCGACCGATGACCGTCCGAGCATGCGCCGATCTTTGGGTGGCGAAGCACCCATGAAGCATCTCATCCCGGAATTCGAGAAGCTCAAGGCCCGCTTCCCCGCCGGTTTCGAGTCCTCGCTCGTGCTGCCCTGCGTGCGCCGCATCCAGGAAGACCGCGGCTTCGTGGCCGACGCCGACATTGATGGACTGGTCGAGTATCTGGGCGTTCCCCGCATCCAGATCGAGGAAGTGCTGTCCTATTACACCCAGTTCCGGCGCGCAGCCATCGGGCGCTGGCACCTGCAGGCCTGCCGCAATGTCACCTGCTCGATGCGCAGCGCCGAGCGCTTGATCGATCACCTGTCGCAGCGGCTGGGCGTCACGCCAGGGCAGACCACGCCCGATGGCGTCTTCACGCTGTCGACGGCCGAGTGCCTGGGCTCGTGCGGCACGGCGCCCGTGTTGATGGTCAACGACACTTATCACGAAAACATGAGTATCGAGAAGCTCGACCGGCTGCTCGACGAGCTGAAGGGGTCCTGATGCCGCGCCACGACCATCGCCGGACGCCGCGGAGGCAAGGCTAGATGCCCGGCAAGCAACTGTTGATGACGTTTCCCGTCACGGCCACCTCGCATACGCTCGCGGACTATGTCGCCCGCGACGGCTATGCGACGTTGCGCCGCGCGCTGACGACGATGAAACCCGAGGACGTGACCAGGGAAGTCACCGCCTCCGGCCTGCTGGGTCACGGCGGCGCCGCGTTTCCCGCCGGCCGCAAGTGGGGTGTCGTGCATCTCAACGACCACCAGCCGCATTACCTGTGCGCCAACGCCGACGAGGGCGAGCCTGGCACGTTCAAGGATCGGTGGATCCTGGAGCATGCACCGCACCTGCTGCTCGAGTCGATGCTGCTGGCGTCCTACGCGCTGCAGGTCCGCAACGCGTTCGTCTACATCCGCGGCGAGTTCGACCTGCCGTATCGGCGCCTGGCTGCCGCGGTCGAGGAGGCCTATGCGGCCGGCCATTTCGGCGAGCGCATCATGGGTACCGAGTTCGCCTGCGACGTCGTCATCTATCGCGGCGCGGGGTCCTATGTGTGCGGCGAGGCGTCCGGACTGCTGTCGTCGATCGAGGGCAAGCGCGGATACCCGCGCAACCGGCCGCCCCGGCTCACGGTACAGGGACTCTTCAAGCGCCCGACAGTGGTCAACAACGTGGAGACCCTGGCCAATATCACCGGGATCATCGCGCACGGTGCTGACGCCTACAAAAAGGTCGGCACCGCCAAGTGTCCGGGCACCCAGCTGGTCTCCATCTCGGGTCACATCGCGAAGCCGGGCGTGTACGAAGTCGAGTACGGCTATCCGATGGCCAGGTTCCTGCACGAGGATTGTGGCGGAATGCTGCCCGGGATGAAGCTCAAGTGCCTCGTGCCCGGCGGCATCTCGACGAAGGTTCTTACGGCGGCGGAAGTCGAACCCCTTACCTTCGATCACCAATCGTTTGCGGCGGCAGGCTCGTCGCTGGGCTCGGGCGGAATGATCGCGGTCGCCGAGGGCACGTGCATGGTGCGGCTGCTGCAGGTGATGCTGCGCTTCTACCACCACGAATCCTGCGGCCAGTGCACGCCGTGCCGCGAGGGCATGGGGTGGATGCATCGGATCATCGATCGCATCGTTGCCGGGGAGGGCCGGCCGGAGGACATCGACAGCCTGTACCGGATCTCGCGGTTGCAGGACGGCATGACGATCTGCGGCATGGGCGACGCGGCCGGTTACGCCACCATCGGCATCCTGAACAAGTATCGTGGCGAGTTCGAGCACTGGATCCGGGACAAGCGCTCGCTGCTTGCCGGCAACCTCGAGGGAGCCGTGCATGCCTGAGATCTTCATCAACGGGCAGCCGGTGCAGGCGCAAGCCAACCAGACCGTGATGCAGGCGGCGCTGGCCAACGGGTTTTTCATTCCCTACTTCTGCTGGCATCCCCAGCTGTCGATCGCCGGCAACTGCCGCATCTGCACCGTGCAGGTCGAGGGCCGCAGCTGGGTCGAGATCGCCTGCAACATGCCGGTGACGGAGGGCCTGCACGTCCTGACCGACTCCGAGCTGGTGCGGGAGCATCGCAAGGCGACGATGCAGTTCATCACGCTGAACCATCCCGTCGACTGCGGCATCTGCGACAAGGCCGGCGAGTGCACGCTGCAGGATTACCACTTTGCCTACAACGGGTCGCCTTCCGTTTCGCGGGAGCCGAAGGTCAGGGCGACGAAGTACCATGATCTGTCGGCACGGATCATGCTCGACAACGAGCGCTGCATCCTCTGCTCGCGCTGCGTGCGTTTCACCCGCGAGATATCGAAGTCGAATGCGCTCGGGATCAAGAATCGCGGCGACGTGTCCCTGGTCCGCGCGGCCGAGGATGCGCCCCTCGATGCCGACCCGTATTCGGACAACGTCATCGACATCTGCCCGGTCGGGGCGCTGCTGTCGAAGCCGTTCCTGCACAAGGCGCGCGTCTGGTACCTGCAGCCCACGCCCTCCGTGTGCCCGGGTTGCGAGCGCGGCTGCACGGTCAACATCTGGCACCGCAAGGCGGAGTGGCGCCTGCGCGCGTTGGATCCACAGCAGAACACCAGCATCGCGCGCGTGACGCCGCTCGAGAATCCGGCCGTCAACGGGCCATGGATCTGCAACAAGGGGCGCGACCTCGCCCAGGTGTTCGAGCGTCCTCGCGCCGACCACGCAATGCAGAAGGGCAAGCCGGTCGACCTGCCCGTGGCCATTGCTGCCGCGCGGACGCTGATCGATGCCGCGAAGCACGCGGTGGCCCTGGTGTCGAGCTGGGGTTCCAACGAGGAGCTGGCTGCGTTCAAGGAGGCCCTGGCCGGGCGCTTCACCACGTTCGTGAAGCGCGACCATGAGCCTCTAGCCGGCGAGCGGCTGCATGACGATCTCCTCATCCGCCCCGACAAGAATCCGAATACCGCCAGCGCACGCGCGCTGTTCGGCGAATCGAGCGCGGGCGAGCCGGCGGTCCCGGCCGACACGGATCTGGTGCTGGTATGGGGCGAGGGCTGCAACTTCGGGCGCCTGCCCGCCAAGGCGAAGATCATCTTTCTCAACGCCTACCTGCAGCCTGAGAACGGCCACGCCGACGTCTTCATTCCGGTCAGCATCCAGACCGAGCGCGCCGGCCACTACACCAACTTTGCCGGCGTGGTGAGCGGATTCGAGCGCTGCTTTGCGAAGAAGCCCACGGTCGCGGACGCGCAGAACCTCTTTGCGGCGCTGGCCGTGGAGGCGACGGTCGCGCCATGATCCAGGACCTGGTCATCCATTTCGTCTACATCGGCTACGCGCTCGGCGTGTTGCTGACGTTCGGCACCGTTTTGACGTGGGTGGAGCGCAAGCAGGCCGCCGTCATGTCCGACCGCATCGGCGCCAATCGCGCTTACGTGCGCATTCCGTTCACGCAGATCAAGCTGGTGTGGTGGGGACTCTTCCATGGCATTGCCGACGGTCTCAAGATGTTGTTGAAGGAGGATTGGCGGCCGCGATCCTACGACTGGTACGCCTATGCGGTTGCGCCCTGGGTCGTGTTCACGCCGGTGCTGCTCGTGTTCGCGGTCATTCCGTTCGGCGGCACGCTCGACCCGGGCAACCTGCTGCAGGCAATGCCCGCCGCGGCGGCGTGGTTCGACGGCCAAACCTATCCGATGCAGATCGCGCGGCTCGACGCCGGCCTGCTGATCGTCTTCGCGTTCGGCGGCATGTCGATCATCGGCGCCATGCTGGCCGGCTGGTCGTCGTCGAACAAGTTTTCGATGCTGGGCGCGTCGCGCGCCGGTTCGCAGATGATCTCCTACGAGCTGGTGATGGGTCTGACGGTCCTTGGCCTGATCCTGATCTACGGCACCCTCGACCTCAATGTGATGGTGCAGCGGCAGTCGGGCGTCGTGCTGGGCTTCCTGCCGGCGTGGGGGGTGTTCTACCAGCCCTTTGCCGCCATCCTGTTCATGGCGGCGGCGATTGCCGAGAACAAGCGCATTCCGTTCGACCTGCCGGAGGCCGAGTCCGAACTCATCGCCGGCTTCTACACCGAGTACAGCGCGATGAAGATGGGCCTCTTCATGTTCGCGGAGTTCATCGAGATCGCCATCGTGTCGGCGCTATTCACGACGCTGTTCCTGGGCGGCTATAACCTGCCCTACATGTCGGATGCTGGATTCACGTTCCCCGGCGGTCATGCCGTGCCGATGGCGCACGGGCTGGTGGTCGTGACGCAGCTGCTGGTTTTCCTCGGCAAGGTGTTGCTGCTGTCGAGTTTCCAGATCCTGATCCGCTGGTCGCTGCCGCGTTTTCGCTACGACCAGGTGCTGACCTTCGCCTGGAAGTTCATGCTGCCGCTGGCCATTGCCAACCTGACGGTCACCGCCGTCGCCGTGTGGGCGCTCACGCCATGAGCGCGCCGGGCCGTCCCAAGCGCGAATACCGGCGTGCGCAGCACGAAGGTTCGTCAGACGCGCGCCGGGCCGTCCCAAGCACGAAGGTACGCCAGTGACCCGCAAGCCGCACGTGCGCAAGGTGTACTGGAACGAGCCCACCATGACGTGGTGGGAGCGCGCGTACCTGTTCGAGATCCTGCGCGGGCTCGGGATCACCGGCGGCGTGTTCCTGCGCAACATGGGCAAGTGGATGACCGGGCGCAAGGGCGCGTTGACGACCTATTACCCGGAAGAGACGCGCTCCGACTATGCGGCGGGCAACCGCGGCAAGCATATCCTGACGCAGCGTCCGGATGGCCGCCCGCAGTGCATTGCCTGCAACATGTGCGCAACCGTATGTCCCGCGCAGGTGATCGAGATCGACGCGGCGTTCGACCCGGGCGACCCCGCGCATCCCAGGTATCCGGCGCGCTTCGAAATCGATTATTCGCGCTGCATCTTCTGCGGGCTGTGCGTCGAGGCCTGTCCGGAGGATGCCATCCGGATGGTCAAGGAAACACCGGCGCTG
>JANNKR010000093.1:0-8593 GCA_031396395.1 Betaproteobacteria bacterium | reverse complement strand
GATCGAATCCAACGTCAGCGCGGATACGGGCGGCGGTCTGCTCGGTACGCGTGAAACGTTTGTCGGCCTGCAGGGCTCGTGGGGTACCGTCAAGATCGGTAACTTCCTGGCTCCGTACGACGACATTCACCCGATCTTCGGCAACGTTCCCACGCTGACCACGTCGATCCTGTCCACCGCATCGGTGTGGGCACAGGGTTCGCAGAACCTCCAAAACGGTGGCTTCGACAACCGGCTTGGCAATTCGATTCGCTACGATTCGCCGCGCATCGCCGGGTTCCTGGGTTCGGTGCAGATTTCCACGGTTGATGCCGGACTCGGTCAGGGTGGTGTGGGAAACATCGCTGATCAAACCCAGCTCACAGCCGCTTCGCAGCGGCACGCTTACGTGCTTTCGACGGGCGGTTTCTATGCCAACGGCCCGTTCCAGGCTGGCATCGCGTACGAAATGCATGAAAAGCTCCGCGGTCCTGGTCTTAACGACTGGGCGTTTTCCGTCGCTGCCAACTGGAATTTCGGCATCGTCAAGATCGGTGGCGTGTACGAGCGTCTGGACTACGACGCGACCTACGGCCCCACCAACCTCGGCGGAGGCGGCAGCCTGACCCGCAACTTCTGGGCAATCAGCGCCACTGCACCCATCGGACCGGGTGAACTGTACGCGCAGTATGGCGATGCCGGCGACGGTTCGGCCAGCTGCAGGACGATTGTTGCCGGTGCGGCATGCGTCAACGCCAACCGGATCGGACAATTGGCCGGCGGCAGCGGTACCGGCGCGTCGAACTGGTCGATCAGCTACACGTATGCGCTGTCCAAGCGCACGTTGAGCTATGTCGGCTTCGTGCAAACGCGCAACGACGACAACGCCAACTATAACTTCAACATCAATTCGTTCTCGGTGGTCAATGGCGCCAATGCCAGTGGCTTCGTCGTGGGCGCGGTTCACTTCTTCTAAACAGAGAAGTCGCAACAACCGGGGCTCTCCCGGCGACAGCGGATACAGCGGGCACCTTCGGGTGCCCGTTTTTTTTCCTGGTCGCCGCTCGTCGAACATGGGGGGCAACGCGGCACGCCGAAACTGCTACGATGCTGCCATGATCGATTCGCTGATTCTCACCCTTGACCGTGCGCTGCGCACGCTGAGCGGCACGGCACAGGCTTCCCGGCAGGTGCCCGGCGCCGCTTTGCCGGAGCCGGAACTTGCCCCCGACGAGCGAAGGCATGCGGCCGGCCTGATGCGCGTCAACCACACCGGCGAGGTCTGCGCGCAGGCGCTCTACTCGGCGCAGGCACTGGTCGCGCGGGATCCCGAAATCGGCGCGCGGTTTGCGGCGGCGGCGCGCGAGGAGGAAGACCATCTGGCCTGGACCCAATCGCGTCTGGATGAGCTTGCGGCCGCGCCCTCGCTGTTCAACCCGATCTGGTATGCCGGATCTTTTGCCATCGGTACGCTGGCCGGGCTGGCCGGCGATCGTGTCAACCTGGGCTTCGTCGCCGAGACCGAACGGCAGGTGGAGGCGCACCTGACCTCCCACCTCGATCGACTGCCCCCGCAGGACGAGAAGAGCCGCGCCATCGTCGGCACCATGCGCGACGACGAGGCACGGCATGCGGACATGGCCGACGCAGCGGGTGCGCTGCCTTTGCCCAGGCCGGTACGTGACCTGATGCACGCGACCGCAGGGTTGATGAAAGCCGTGGCCTACCGGATCTGAAGCGGCGCGGTCATTACCGGCTTGCGCGGTTGCGCGACCACGGGCGAAATCGGCCCGTCAGCGTGCGCGACGCCACGCCCGCAGCGCTGCAAGGCGCCCCGAACGCACCGCCTTCGCGATGGCGTCGCCCGGATCCCGACCGGTACCCTTGACGCCGACGATGTGCGCAATCGCGCCGGCATCGACCGCCAGAACCACGGCCAACGCTTCGCGCAGCATCGCGGCCTGTGGGTAATCCTGCGGCGCGCCCGGCCGCGAGCACGCATCGGCCGCCGCGGCTTCGAGGACGCTGGCGATGCGCTCGGGGCGGCGCAGCGCATCGGTGGCGCCGAACAACTGCAGCAATGTGGCCGGGCGCAGCTCGGCGGCGCGGTGCACGACGCTATGCCAGCGCGCGGTGAGTCGCGCCGCATCGGCGCAATCCACCGGCACCCGCAGCCGGACTGAGAGTTTTTCGGCCAATCGTGCGCTGGCCCGCTCGTGCCCATGGTGGCGCGGCGTTTCCGCCGGCGGCGTGATCGCCTTGCCAAGGTCGTGGGTCAGGATCGCGTATCGAGTGGCCAAACCGAAGCCGCGCGCGGCACCCCAGTCGAGCGCCATCGCGATGTGCACGCCGGTATCCACCTCCGGATGGTGCCGAGGCGGCTGCGCAACGCCAAACAAAGCGTCAACCTCTGGCAGCAGTACGGCCAGGGCGCCACACGCTCGAAGCGCGCTCAGCAGACGCGACGGATGGGACTCGCCGAGCCCTTTCGCCAGTTCCTGCCAGATCCGTTCGGGCGAGAGTGTGGACAATTCGCCCGAGGCCACGATCGCGCGCATCAGCGCTTCGGTTTCCGGCGCGACCCTGAAATTGAAACGGGCGGCGAAGCGTGCCACGCGCAATACGCGCAGCGGATCCTCGGCAAAGGCGGCGGACACATGCCGCAGTACGCCCGCGGCCACGTCGGCGGCGCCCCCGAAGGGATCGACCAGAACGCCATCGTCCCCGCGTGCCATGGCATTGATCGTCAGGTCCCTGCGCGCCAGATCCTCGGCCAGGGTGACGTCGGGTGAGGCAAAGAACTCGAAGCCGCGATAGCCCCGTCCATGCTTTCGTTCCGTGCGAGCAAGCGCATACTCTTCATGCGTTTCCGGGTGCAGGAATACCGGAAAATCGTGGCCCACCGGCCGGTAGCCGGACGCAACCAGCAGTTCCGGGGTCGCCCCGACGACGACAAAATCCCGGTCCGCGCCGGGACGGCCGAGCAGCTCGTCGCGCACCGAGCCACCGACGCGGAACACGCGGAACGGTTGCGGACGCATGCGGGCCATCGTGATGCCGGAAATGGGCGGGACACCTGCCGCGCGCGGCGTCAGCGGCCGCCGTGGGCGCGGTACGTGTCGAAGGGGCTGCGCATGGACGCGGGCGCAAGGTATCCAGGCGCGATGGCCTCAAGCGAAGCGGGCGTGATCCCGAACACGGCCGGAAACGGGCATCCGCAGACGTTGTCCACACTCATCGAGCGCAGGTTGTCGCGGCTCATCAGCTTGCCTGGCGCATGTTCGAGCAAGAATGCCTGGAGCGTGGACAGCCCGGCATTGAGCGGAATGATCGGCCGCACGGACCCCGTCACGTCGCCCACCAGGCGAACGATTTCACGCAGCGTGTAGACCTTGGGGCCACAAAGATCATAGCGCGCCATCTGCGTGGCATCGTTGCCGAGGGAGGTCACGAAGCAATGCGCCACGTCGCCGATGAAGACAGGGGCAAAGCGGGCATCCGGCGCGGCCAGCGCGATCACGGGCAGCAGGCGGTTGAGGCGCGCAAACAATGACAGGAACGAGTCCCCGGGGCCGAAGATGACCGACGGCCTGAAAATCGTCCAGCGCAACGCCGAAGCCATCACGAGCTGCTCGGCTTCCCCCTTGGACCGCTGGTAGAGCGAAGGGCCCGCGGGATCGGCGCCCAGCGCGCTCATGTGCAACAGTCGCGTGACGCCGGCGCCTGTACACGCAGCGATGACATTGCGCACAAGCTCGACGTGCGCGCGGGCAAACGTTGCACCCGCACTCTCGTTCAGGATGCCCACCAGATTGATCACCACGTCCGACCCTGCCACCAGCGCCGCCAGCGCGCGCGGGTCATGCACGTCGGCTTCGACGACATCCACGGTCGGCAGCAGGATCAGATGCTTGGCTGATTCGCGGCGACGGGTCGGAACCACCACAGGAAAACCGGCAGCTGCGAGGCGCGCCACCACATGCCGCCCGACAAAACCGCTGCCCCCGACCACAACAATGCGCGGCATGCTCATTGGGCGGCGACCGCAGCCGTGGGCCCCGGGACGCCGCCGCCACGCGGCGTCACCACACCCAGCCTGGCGGTGAGCGGCTCCTGGCTGGTCTGAAACGATTGCCCGTAAACCATCGCGTTGGCCAGCACTTTCTTCACGTAGTCGCGCGTCTCGTTGAATGGAATGGTCTCGACCCAGATCGCGCCTTCGAGCGGCGCCGCCGGGCGCCACTGCTGCGCGCGACCGGGACCCGCATTGTAGGCAGCCGCCGCCAACGCCGGCATGCGGTCGAGGCGCTCCAGCCAGTACTTGAAGTAGTAGGCGCCGAACTGCGTATTCAAGTCGGTCTGCACCACCTGCGTTCCGCGAAAATCGTTGCGGCCCGTCTGCTTGGCCACCCACTTCGCGGTGCCGGGCATCAACTGCATGAGGCCGATGGCGCCGGCCGACGACACGATCTCCGGAATGAAGCGCGACTCCTGGCGGGCGATGCCATAGAGCAGCGCAACGTCGACATCATTGGCTTTGGCCGCAGCATCGAAATCGGCGCGAAACGGCGCGAGATACCGCATGCCATAGTCGTGGCGCGCCGCCGTACGCTCGGCCGTGTTGATGGCGCGGTCGTAGAGGCTCACGCGGCGCGCGTGCTCGGCGGCGAGCAACAACGCGTCATCATCCAGTCCGCGCACGATGTATTGCCATTCGCGCAGCGATTCCGGCCGCATGTCGAGTTCGACGAGCTTCGACACCCGCTTCACTTCGGGACGGGCACCAAATGAAGCGAAGGCCGCTGCCGATGCCGAGGTCGGCGCGCTGGTCGGCAGGACAAACGGCTTGCCAAGCGCCTCGGCGGCGAGCAACCCGTAGAAATTGACTTCCGGCGCCAGCCCCGCCAGCAACGCGTTGGCATCGTCGGGGCGGCCCTTGGCCGCCAGGGCCCGCGCCCGCCAGTAGCGCCACGCGGCTTCCTGCCGCTGTGCCTCCGGCATGGCGTCGATGGCGGCCAGCACGTCATCCCAGGCTACAGCGCGCAGCGCGGCCCGCACGCGCCAGGCGGCGGCATCTGCGCTCATCGGCGCGCCGTTCGCCTCGCGGAACCACGCGTTGGCCGACGGGTTGAGTTGCCGGGCCGCATGGAACGCAAGCCGCGCGTTGCCATACTGGCGATCGGCAACCGGCAGCCGATCGCGCAACTTGACCCAGCCAGGACGCGCGGCCTCGGCATCGGCGCGGGCGGCCCGTTCCAGCGCGAACAGCGCGAGTTCCCGTCCGCCCCCGGTGCCGAGGGCGAACCCGCCACGGTTCAGAGCGCCCAGCGGATCGCTGTGGATCGACCCGAACTCGCGCTCCGTCACCCGGTCGGCACCCGGCATTGCACCGCCTACGGACTGCGCCACGCGCAGGTTGCCCGCTTCGGTGGCGAGACGGAAACGCGCCTTGCGCTCGCCTGTTCCAATGTCGCCCCGCGCGATCAACGCGGCAAACGCCGGTTCGCAGGTGTCGGGCGTGGCCTTTTCAGTCAGCCACAACGGCCTCGCGGCCGCGAGCGCGGCGTCACCATCGCGGTGCCAACGGAACAGGATGACCGCACAGGCGAGTTCGACGTCGTCGGCATTCGGCGGCGCGGCGTAGTCAAGCGCAAACCGGTCCCACAGGCTTCGGCGGGCCAGCATCTTCAGCCAGTCGGCGCGCAGCCGGTCCGCCAGCGGCGTGTTGGGGTAGCGCTCGAGATACGCGCGAATGGCCACGGGTGGTGCGTCTTCCAGCGCAACCTTCAGCTGCCAATACTCGGCATAGGGCGCCAGCACGTGGCCCCCGAGCCTGGGCGCGAGCGCCCCGAGCCGTACGCGATCGCCCTTGTCGAAGGCCGCCTTGGCAGCGAGGAAATCGGCATCGCTCTGCGCCTGCGCGACTGTGGCGCCGGTTACCAGCAGCAGCGCGATCGCGCCGGCCGTGGCGCGTGGAAAGAAGTGCATCGGGTTGAACATCGATTCGATTCTGGGCGAGGGACTGCTGGAAGACAAGCGCCATGGCAGGAATGTTCCGCCGGCGCCACCTGAACAGGGTACGGGAACACGGGCCCGATGCTACTATTTCAGTTCAAAATCAAAATGTCGCACGCTTCGGGGGATGTGGGATGGCGCAGCGCAAGGCAGCACCGCTGGTGGGCGTGGTCATGGGCAGCGAAAGCGACTGGGAAATCATGCGTCATGCCGTTGTCCAGCTCGACGCCTTCGGCATTCCCAACGAGCCGCGCGTGGTGTCGGCGCACCGGATGCCCGACGAGATGTTCGAATACGCAGAGGACGCGTTCCCGCGAGGATTGCGCGTGATCATCGCAGGCGCCGGCGGCGCGGCGCACCTGCCCGGGATGCTGGCCTCCAAGACCACGGTGCCGGTGCTGGGCGTGCCCGTGCCGTCCAAGTATCTGCGCGGCGAGGACTCGCTGCTGTCGATCGTCCAGATGCCCAAGGGCATTCCCGTTGCCGTGTTTGCCATCGGCGAGGCCGGGGCCGCCAACGCGGGTCTTTTCGCCGTTGCCATCATCGCCGCCACCGACCCGGTGGTCGCCAAGAAGCTCGCGGCGTTCAGGCTGAAGCAGACCGCGACCGCGCGTGCGATGCGCGTGCCGCCGTCGACCTGAACGTACGCCGCTGATGGCAGCGATCGCGCCTGGCGCGTGGCTTGGCCTGCTGGGCGGCGGGCAATTGGGACGCATGTTCTGCATGGCGGCCCAGAGCCTGGGCTACCGCGTCGTGGTGCTCGATCCGGGCTTTGAGAGCCCGGCCGGCAGTGTCGCCGACCGCCACCTTGCAGCCGATTACCTCGACGGGGAGGGCCTGGCGCAGCTTGCCGCGCTTGCCGCGGGCGCGACGACCGAATTCGAGAACGTGCCGGCGGCCGCGCTCGACTTCCTCGCGCGCACGGCGCGGGTGACGCCCACCGCCGCCAGCGTCGCCATCGCGCAGGATCGCATCAGTGAAAAAATGTTCCTGTCCGGACACGCGTTGCCCGTGGCCCCGTTCGCGGTGCTGCGCAACGACGGTGATCTGGTGGCGCTCAAGGCGGGCCTGCTGCCCGGCATCGTCAAGAGCGCGCGCTTAGGCTATGACGGCAAGGGCCAGGTGCGCGTGCGCACGGTGGACGAGGCACGCAACGCAATGGCATCGATGCGCGGCCAGCCGTGCGTGCTGGAGGCCCTCATTCCGCTGGCCTGCGAAGTGTCGGTGATCGTGGCGCGAGACGACCACGGAAACGCGCTGACATGGCCCGTCGCGGAAAACCTGCACCGCGACGGCATCCTCGACGTGTCGATCGTTCCGGCGCGCATTCCCGCGGCACTGGCCGACGAAGCCCGCGCCGTCGCGCTGCGCGTGGCCGCGCTGCTCGACTATCGCGGCGTGCTGTGCGTCGAGATGTTCGTCGACACCGCCGGGCACCTGCTGGTCAATGAAATCGCACCGCGGCCGCACAACAGCGGCCACTACACGATCGACGCGTGCATCACGTCGCAGTTCGAGCAGCAGGCACGCGTGCTCGCGGCGCTGCCGATGGGCGACACGCGGCAGCACACGCCGGCGGTGATGGTGAATCTGCTGGGGGATCGGTGGTTCGCCGATGCGGCTGCCACGTTGCCGCGGGAACCCGATTGGACCGCGGTGCTGCGCCACCCGCAGGCCAAGCTGCACCTCTACGGCAAGGCGCAGCCGCGGCGGGGGCGCAAGATGGGCCACGTCACCTGTCTTGGCGCTTCACTGGACGAAGCCTTGGCAACCGCAGCTGGGATCCGCGCCGCACTGGGTTTCCCGGACGGCGGCCGCATCTGACGGCCGCGTCTACCGTGCAGGGCGGCGCTTGACCGCCTTCGCGCGCTTGACGACCCGCACCGCGCCTTCGGGCAATGCGGCGACGCGGGCATACTCCGGGTCGGTCCACTGCGCGCCTGCGGCAAGGTAATCCGCCGCCATGGCGGTAGCGTCCGCGCCCCAGAACAATTCGTCGCCGATCGCCAGCGTGGGCACGCCGAAAACACCCCGCGCGATCGCCTCGTCCGTATTGCGGCGGAGCTCGTCCTTGATTTCGGGCGCGGCGATGCGCCGGTCCGCGTCCGGCACGCCGAGCGCGCCCACCAGCTCCGCCCACTCGATCGGCAGGTCGGGCAATCGGCCATCCCGCCAGACGAACCGGAAGATCCGGTGGATCGCCTCCGGTGCGCTGTCGCAGGCGATGGCGAGGCGCAGCAGCGGCAGCGGATTGAACGGATGCTCCGGCGGCATCTTGAACGCGATGCCCAGCCGTCGCGCCTGCCAGACCAGAAAGCGATACGTGAAGATGCGCTTGCGCGCGATCTCCGCCGGCCCCTTCTGGCCATGAGCCTCGAGCAGTCCGGCAAACAGCACGGGCCGGTAACGCACGCGCGCCGACGGGCCGAGCAAGGCCAGCTGTTCGCTTTGCAGATACGCAAACGGCGAGATGAAGTCGAAATACCAGTCGACGCTAGGCATCGGTGTCCTTGCCTTGTGCATCGTTGCCGTTGGCTTGCGCATCGTTGCCGTTGTCCTGCGCGCCGCTGGCGGTTGCAGCGCGCCGTTGGGGCAAAGC
>JANNKR010000286.1:0-1924 GCA_031396395.1 Betaproteobacteria bacterium | reverse complement strand
GCGGCCCGTGACCACGAGTTGGCCGTCGTGCAGTGTTCCGAGGTCGCCGGTGTCGAAATAGCCATCTGCTGTGCGCGAGGATGCCGTCAACGCGGGATCGTCGTAGTAGCCAATACTGACGTTGGCGCCGCGAATGAGGATCCGCCCGACCGTGCCGGCAGGAACGGTACGGCCGACGCTGTCGGCGATCTGCACATCGCAACCGTCGACAGGGGTGCCCAGCCGGACGAGTTCGACGGCATCGGTTGCTGCGCCATCCAGCACGCGCACGCGATCCCCCGGCCCCAGCGCGCCCCGGTCAAAATGTACCGTCGACAGCGGCGCGCCGACCTGCGGAAAGGTGACTGCGAGGCTCGCCTCCGCCAGGCCGTAAACCGGAAACATCACGTTGGCATCGAGGCGTGCGGGAGCCAACGCCGTGGTGAACGCGCGACACAGGTCGGCGGCAATCGGTTCCGCGCCATTGAAGATGATGCGCAGCGCCGACAGATCGAGCGCGGCAGTCTTCACGGGGTCATGCGATTTGAGGTAGTGCTGGTAGCCGAAGTTGGGCGACGAGGTTACGGATACCCGATGCTCGGCCGCCTTGGCCATCCACAGGCCCGGCCGACGCACGAAAAGCGCGGTTGGCATCAGCCAGTGGTCGACGTCCTCGCACAGCGGGGTCAGGTGGAAGCCGATCAGGCCCATGTCGTGGGTCAACGGCATCCAGGACAGGCTCGAATCCCCCACGCGAGTCTGCACCCCGGCCGCGATCGCGGCGATGTTCGTGCAGAGATTGGCATGCGTCAGCAGCACGCCTTTGGGCTCGCTGGTGGACCCGGATGAAAACTGGATCATCGCGACGTCGCCGGCGGCCACCGGATGCGGTTGCCCGGGTTGCGCGACGTCGGCGATCTCATCCAGGAAGATCGTCCTTCTTTCGATCCGGTCGAGCACGCCGGCAATTCCGGTGTCGATTGCAAACGCGCGCAAGCGGTCGAAGATGCGCCGCTCGGTGGCCAGCGCCGGCGTACGCAGCTTGCCAAGCACGCGAAAGAGCTTGGCCTTGTGCTCGTCCGCGTTGCCGGGGGCGAGCGGGACGGCAACCATGCCGCCCAGAACGCAAGCCCAGAAGGTGTCGACGAATGGTGCCGGACCATCGACCAGGATCACGACCTCATCGCCCTGGCGCGCGCCGGTGGCCTGCAGGTAGTGCAGGATCCCCAGGGCGCGACCACGCAAAGAGGCGTAGGGAACCCGCGTTTCGCTGTTCTCGCCCGCCACGTAGTGGATGGCGCGGGGACTGGCGGCAAGGGCATCGAGCGCGGCGGCAAGGGTTGGCAAGGCGTTCATGGGGAATCGGTCGTGGTGGTCTTCAACGGGCGTGTTCGCGCAACCGCATGCAGACCGGCAAATCGGTCGCGCACCGCGCCGGACTACAGGAAGCGATCGGGGTCGAACTCGCCAGGCCGCGACCAGAATCCGGGGCGTCGATGCACGAATTGCGGGGACACGAGGATATCCGTGGAGGCGGGCGGCTGCAAATCATCGGTAGTGGACGTGACGGTGGTCCGGCGTGTCAGACGCCATCCCGGAGGATACATGCGTAGTGTCTCGGCGATCGTTCGTTGCAGTCCGCCGAAGTCGCAGGGTTCGGCAGGTGAAGCTACGCGCGGGTGTTGCAATGCCGCGCAATTGTCATTATAATTTCACCTCTCTGCTGCTTCGAAACCCCCAAAAAGCAAGCGCAAGACAACGGGGAGCGCATTCTCTGAGAAAATGCGCGGTTTTGAAGCCAAGCCGCTCTTTAACAATTTGCAACCGATAGGTGTGGGTACTCGTGGTCTGGGGCCTGGTGGTGGGCTGTTTTCTGGGTAACCGGGGGATGGCGAAGCTGCCGGGGAGATCCAAGACAAACGAAGTGCTCGCACAACGCAGTGAG
>JANNKR010000264.1:0-1671 GCA_031396395.1 Betaproteobacteria bacterium | reverse complement strand
CACCAATGCATAGTTGACCGGCCGCGCAAGTTCGCGCCCGTCGACAATGGTTTCGTAGTCGAAATGCAGGACCGGCGTCAGTCCCTGCTGATTATGCTCGACGAATTCGTTGCCGCGCTCGCGCAACGTGTCCATGAACAGGATCGAGCGCTGGGCGAAGTCGGTGGCGTACTGGTACCACTGCGTCCAGGCTTCCGCGGGCGTAGCCGGCTTCGCGGTGAGCCCCGCCGCGCATTCGGCGTAGGCCTTGGACAGCCGTTCGGTGAAGTGATCCTGTGCGAGCTTCGTGCGCTTTTGGTGCAGGCGCCCGACCTTGGAGGAAATTTCGATGCTTCTTGCAATTTGCTTCGTGACGTCCATGGATGCACCTATCTTCAAATCCGATGAAGTACCCACCGCAGCAGCCGTCGGCACTGCCTCCATTATTCGCGCGACAATGCCTGTGGGCCGAACACTTCAAGACACCCGCTTGACAATTTTAGACACTGCCGGCTCCGCCGCTTGTGCGAGATCAACGAAACGGCACGTTTTCTGCATGCCGCAACACCGGCGGCAGCGGCTCAGAAACGAACGGCGTAATTAAGGATGGCCCGAAACTGCGTCTGCGTCTGCGGCGAGCCGTCCTGGTTCAGCCACGAGTACCGGAGGGTCGCCACCAACCCTTCCACGAACGTACCCTTTCCGACTGCGTAGTCGATGCGGACATCGGTCTCGTTGCGGTTGGGATTGGGCGCGCCAGTTTGTGCGTTGATCCGGTCGCTGCCTTCGGCATAGATGGCCGCAGCAGTGAGTCCGGGCGCGCCAAGGGAAGCGAAGTTGACATTGCCACCGATGGCCCAAGCGCGCTCGCCCGCGGTGTTGAACGCGACCTGCATCAGGTTTAGGTAGGACGCGTGGTCGCCAAAGGGGTTTTGCGTATCGAAGCCTTTGCCGGTCTGCGTGTAGTACAACTGCCCGCCCACCGGCCCATAGGTCAGGGCCGCCTGCAACCCGACGCCCCAGGTGGAGAACGCACCGATCTGTTCATCGCCGACCGACGTTTGCGGAAAGTACTGCGCGCCCAGCGTCAGCGCAGTCTTGTCGTCGATCACGATCGGGTACTTGCCTTCCACATAAAAGGTATTGAAGACGTCGACCGCATACTGCTCGTCCATCCGGAGGAACCCATTCTTCGCGAAGTCCCAGGTCCCGCCGGCGTAGATCACGCCTTCCTGGTTGCCCGCGCCTCCCGCCGTATTCGACATCCAGACAAAGCTCTCGGACTGGCGGACCTTCATCTTCGTGATGTAGCCGCCGGTGTAGGAAACCGTATCCGCCTTGCCCGTCAACGTGTAGGCCTCGAAGGTATTGGGCACCATCCGGCTGTCCTGCCGGTCGATGAACGGACGGTTGATGATCTGACGGTAGGCGGTGACGGTCTGGCCCAGGACGCGCACCGCGCCGAAGGCCTCGCCCAGCACCGTGATCGCTTGCTGATCCGTCTGGAGGATCTTGGTCCCGCCCTTGTCCTCCGGGCCGTAGAGCCGCTGTGAGGTATACCCAACCACCCCCACCTGGAACAAGTCACCCCACCATGGACTGCGCAGGCCCGCCCAGCCACCGATCGCCCACGCTTCGCTCGGCACCCCGGTAAGACTTTCCTGGTTGAAGTAATAGGTGCGCAATTGCAAT
>JANNKR010000234.1:0-6848 GCA_031396395.1 Betaproteobacteria bacterium | reverse complement strand
CCGGCAATCCGATGGAGCCATTCCACGGCGCACCAAGCGGAACGCAACAGACGCCCGGCGACGTCTCGGTCAAGCCATAGGCCTCGGTGATGGCGCGTCCCGTGGCCTGCTGCCAGCGCTCGGCGACGGTTCGCTGCACGGCCGCGCCGCCACCCACCACCAGCTTCAGCGCCGAGAAATCGAGCTGGTTGAAGCCGGGGGTATTGAGGAGACCGTTGAACAGCGTATTGACGCCCGTGAGGACAGTGAACTTCCACTGCCCCAGCTCCTTCACGAAGCCGGGCATGTCGCGCGGGTTGGTGATGAGCACGGTGAGGCTGCCCCACTTCATGAACGCCAGCGTGCAGGTGAGGCAGAAGATGTGATACATCGGCAGCGGCGCGATGGCGATTTCCGTGCCCTCCTTGAAACTGCCGGAAATCCACACGCCCACCTGCTCGAGATTGGCAAGGATGTTGCGATGGGTGAGCATCGCGCCCTTCGAGACACCGGTGGTGCCGCCCGTGTACTGCAGGAAGGCGATGTCCTCGCGTGCCACGGCAACCGGCGTCAGCGATGCCGCGGCGCCGCGCCGCAGCGCCGTGCGAAAATGGACGGCGCCATCAATGCGCCACGGCGGCACCATCTTCTTGACCTTCTTCAGCACCAGGTTGACGAGCAAGCGTTTTGGTGTGGGCAGCATGTCGCCGACTTGCGAGGTGATCACGTGCTTGACCGGCGTATTGGTGAGCACCTGCTGCAGCGTGTTCGCGAAATTCTCCAGCACGACGATTGCCTTGGCGCCGGAGTCGCGCAACTGGTGTTCGAGTTCGCGCGGCGTGTACAGCGGATTGACGTTGACCACCGTCATGCCGGCGCGAAGGATGCCGAACACCGCCACCGGATACTGCAGGATGTTCGGCGCCATGACCGCGACCCGATCACCCTTGACCATGCCGGGCAGGCCCTGCAGAAACGCGGCGAAGTCACGCGACAGCCGGTCGAGCTCGGCGTAAGTCATCGTGCGGCCGAGGTTGTGAAAGGCCGGCCGATCCGCGAATTTCGTAACGACCTGGGCCAGCATGTCCGTGATGGACGCGTAGTGATCCGCATTGATCGCGGCGGGTATGCCGGCCGGATAGCTCTTGAACCAAAGATTGTTCACGACGATCTCCTCCTGCTGCTGATTTTTTTGATGGCGGCCCGTTCCGGGCGCACGGCGGACTGCCGTGCCGCCATGATCCCACACACGGGCACAAACCGCGCGCGCAAGGTGCCGCAGGCGCCGCTTGCTCCAGCACGTAGCATTGGGCGGGGCAAGCCCAGCCTGCGGTCAAGTGTGTGGCAGGCAAGGCGCAAGCCCGGTCCGTGCCGAGCCCGTCAGTCTCGGCTGCCCGCCACCGGCTCCAACCGAAACGACCGTCGCACGCCCTGGCGATACTGGGCCGCCATCCCCTCGTACGCCGCCTCGAGCGCGCGGGTGGTCGCGGTGGTATCAAAGAGCGCGCTCGATTGCCCAGGCCCGGCCAGATGTTCCTTCAGCCTCCGGACTTGGTCGGGATCGCGCGCCAGCCGGATCGCAGCGGCCACGTAGGCATTCGCGTCGGGCGTCACCAGTTCCGGCAATCCGACCGCTGTAAGCAGGCTGGCGCCGACCCGTCCCGCAAAGGTCGTTCCCAGCACGGTGAGCACCGGGCACCCTGCCCACAAGGCATCGCTGGCAGTCGTATGGGCGTTGTACGGCCAGGTGTCGAGGAAGAGATCAGCATGGCGATACAGCGCGAGATAGTCGGGATTGGGCCGATGCCGCGCGAAGATCAGCCGCTCCGGCGCAACCCCCCGTGCCTGCGCCTCGCGGCGCAGGTTGGCGATGGCCGGATCGCCCTCGGCGCGCACCAGCAGCCACAGCACCGCATCGGGCACCGCTTTCAGTATGGCCATCCACGCGTCGAAGACCTGGGGATTGTTCTTGTAGGTCTGGTTGAAGCTGCAGTACACGAATCCCGCCGCCGGAAGCCCGAGCGCATCGCGCGAAGGCGTCGCGCTGATCGGCCGCTCGCGATCGTTGACCTGGTAGCTTCCCGGGATCACCGCCAGCGTCTCCGCATAGTCCCCGGCATGCGCGGGTGGGGTGACGATACTGTCGCCGATCAGGTAGTCCACCAGTCCCGAACCGAGGGTCCCCGGGTACCCCAGGTAGTGCACGAGGATCGGCGCCGGCCGCTGCGCCAGCACCAGCGGCGTCGCCCCTTCCGTGTGCCCCTTGAGATCGATCAGGATGTCGATCGTGTCCTGCCGGATCAATTCCGCGACCGCGCGGGGGTCGCGATTGGATACGTCCACGAAGCGGTCGAACGCGCGCACCAGCCGCGCGCGCATCGGGGAATGATCGTCGCGGCCGGTGGAATACGCGATCACCTCGAAACGATTGCGATCATGCTGCTCGAACAGGCCCGCGGCGAGAAACGCCGTGGCGTGGCTGTGAAAGTCTGCCGACAGATAACCGATGCGCAGGCGTCCGGGAGCAAGCACCCGGCGCTGCGCCGCCGCCTGCGGTCCCACCAGCGACTTGATCCATGTCTGCGCGCATTGCCGTTGCTCCGCGCGCGTGGAGGGCAGCGACAGGAGGGCAAAGGGTGACAGCGCCGGCAGGTCCGCAGCCACGCCCGCCCGATAGCGCTTGACCAGCGCGTCACGGTCGCGCCAGTCGGCAAGCCTTGCCCGAAGGAATGTGAGTTGCGACAACGCCGCGCCGTGCTGCGGCTCGATGCGCAGCACCTGTTCATACGCCGCAGCGGCAGCGTCAGGTTCGGCCAGCCGGAATTCAAGCAGCCCCGCCAGTTCGAAGCGCAGCGCCGCCGACATCGGATGCCGGGCCAGCGCCTTGTCCAATGTCTGCCTCGCCTTCTCGGGGGCGCCGATGCCGAGCTCGATCTGCGCCTTCAGTACCGCGTGATGATCCTGCTCCGGCGCCAGCCCCGTGGCCCGGGTGGCCGCGTCAAGCGCTTCCAGCATCCGTCCCTGCGGCTGCAGGGCAAGCGAAAGGATGCTCCAGGCCGTGGCGTGATTCGCTTCGAGCGCCAGCAGCTGCCTCGCCGTCGCCTCGGCCTCGGTGTGCTGACCTGCCGTGAGCAGCGATCCCGCGAGGTTGGCCAGGATCTTGGCGTCGCCAGGTGAGCGCCGCGCGGCCTCGCGAAAGCCGTTGAGCGCTGCGGCATCGTTGCCGAGTGCCTTCAGCGCAATGGCGAGGTTGGACCATGCCTCGCCAATGTCCGGATCGATCGCAATGGACGCGCGGATGCGCTCGATGGCGGCAACGAGATTGCCGGATTGGTAGAGCACGACGCCCGAGTAATGCAGCGCGGGGGCATGGTCCGGTACGGCCTTGAGAATTGCGTCGTAGCGCAGAAACGCTTCGCGCAGCTTGCCTTGCTCGTGCAGCCGGAACGCGCGGGCAAACTCCGCACGCATGCGGTCGACGGCATCGGATTGGCCCACCTATCGGCTCGCCGCGAACAGTTCGGCGGACCGGTCAAGCCGGGCGCGCGTCCCGCCCGGCCGCTGTTCGCGCATGATCCGCGCGTTCCGGATCACTCGTCCTTCAAAGAGAAGTTGATCTCGACTTCGCCGACATAACGTTCGCCCTCGGCCTTGAACTTCCAGCCTTCCAGCGCGGCGCGCACGACCTTGTCGAACACGCGCGGCGGCTCGGAGGAGACGATCTGGATATCCGTGACGCTGCCTTTTTCGTCGATCTGCAGACGCGCGACGACGCGACCCTTCGAATGGCCGGCGCGAATCGCGTCCTTCGGATACGTGGGATCGTCTCCACTCAACCGCACGATGCCCCTTCGGACGGCCGGCCTTGCCGGCGGTGCCACCACAACCGGCGCCGGCGTCGGTGCGGCGATGACGAAGGGCTCGGTGGGCGCAGTGGACGTCGTAGACGAGATCACGGGCGCGGTCGTCGTTTGGACCGGCACATCAGGCGGCGGCACGAAGGTCTCAACCGGTACCTGCTGGGCCTTGGGCGGTTCGATGATCTTCTTCGGCGGCGGCGGCGGGGGCGGCGGGGGCAGTTTCACCTCCTCGATGATCGTGGCCGTAAGCGGCTTCTTGATGATCTGGATGACCGTGTTGCCAAGTCCGCTGAGCAGCGCCCAGATGACCAGGGCGTGCACCAGCAAGACGAACCCGATCCCGATCACGTGCTTGGTCGGGTCCCGCTGTTGCTGCGCGTAATCCATATCGCATCCGCTCCGCTGGTCGCGTGCCCGGCATCAAGCCCGGGCCCGCGGCCGATTGTGGGTCAACACTAATCGTTGATGAACTGCTCGCTGCCGACGATGCCGATCTTGGTCAGGCCAAGCCGCTGCGCCGACGCCATGACGCCGGCGACGATCTCGTACTTGGCGGCCTTGTCCGGGCGCAGATGCAACTCCGGCTGCACGGCCTGGCTGGCGGCATAGCGCAAGCGCTCCTCGAGCATGTTGCGATCCGCCATCAGTTCCGCGTTCCAGAACACCTGGCCCGTGGGATCGACGTCCAGCTTGACCACCTCGGGCTTGACCAGCGGCGGCGGCGGGTTGCCGGTGGGCATGTTGAGGTTGACCGAATGGAGCTGGATCGGGATCGTGATGATCAGCATCACCAGCAGCACCAGCATCACGTCGATCAGCGGCGTGGTGTTGACGTCGAGGATGACTTCCGGCTCATCGGAACCACCGCTCTTGCCCATGTTCATGCTCATCGCTTGCTCCTGATTCCTGGTGCGTCGTTGCGTATCAGTTGCGCGCCGGCGGTTCGGTGATGAACCCGACCTTGGCGATGCCCGCACGCTGGGCCGCGTAAATGATCTTGCCCACGGATTCGTAGCGGGCCCCGCCATCGCCGCGGATCTGCACCTCGGGCTGCGGCGTCAGCACCGAAATCTTCTTCAGCCGGTCGATCAGCGTGTTCGTAGTGGGGATGCGCAGATCGTTCCAGAAGATACGGCCCTGGGCATCGACGGAAATGACGATGTTTTCGGGCTTCGTCTCGCGGACCTCGTTGCGCTCCTTCGGCAGCGTCACGGGGATCGACGTCGTGACCACCGGAATGGTGATCAGGAAGATGATCAGCAGCACCAGCATCACGTCGACGAGCGGCGTGGTGTTGATGGTGGAGACGATCTCGTCCTCTTCGCCATCGGCCGTGCCGACGTTCATCGACATGGCGTCAGCCCCGCGCCTGCGGCTTGGGCACGGACAGCAGCACCGCGTGCAGGTCCGCGCCGAAACCGCGCACAAGATCCATCTGTGCCTTGTTGCGGCGGATGAGCCAGTTGTAGCCCAGCACCGCGGGTACCGCGACCGCAAGGCCGATGGCCGTCATGATCAGCGCTTCGCCTACTGGACCGGCAACCTTGTCGATCGACGCCTGGCCGGCAATGCCGATGGCCGTCAGCGCGTGGTAGATACCCCATACCGTGCCGAACAGACCCACGAACGGCGCGGTCGAGCCAACCGTGGCGAGGAAGGCGAGGCCATCCTGCATGCGGCTGTTGACGCTGTCGACCGAGCGCTGGATCGACATGGTGACCCATTCGTTGAAGTCGACGTTGCCCAGCATTCCGTCGTGCTTGTTGGTGGCTTCAAGGCCGGTTTCGGCGATCCACCGGTACGGGCTGCCGGACTTCAGCGTGTCGAGGCCCTGCTTGACCGTGGGGGCCTTCCAGAATGTTTTCTGGGCCGATCGGGCGGCCTTGCCCATCTTGTGCTGCTCGTAGATCTTGGTGACGATGATGTACCAGCTGCCTATCGACATGATGACGAGAATGGCCAGCGTGATCTTGGCGACGATGTCACCGCCCTTCCACAGCGCCTCGAGCCCGTAGGGGTTGTCGATGACCTCGGCGGAGGCCTTGGCGACCGCAGGGGCCTTGGGAGCCACTGGCGCTTCGACAGCCGGGGCCGCGGGAGCGGCCGGTGCCGCGACAGGGGTCTGGGCGAGCGCAGTCGGCACCAGCGGTGCGACCGTGTGAGCCACGACCACCAGCAAGACCGCGGCAAGCGCGACCAGACGGATTTTCTTCAACATGTGATCTCCAGACGGATGTGTTCGGTCGGACAGTGGGCGCTACGAGTCGCCTGGGCACGGAACCATCGCGGTGGCACGCCCGGGACACAGGGTACCCCGCCTGCGGAGTCGAGGCGGACTACCACTGCTTCCGGATGCAGCAAGGGGGGACGGACGCCAGCGATCGCTGGGAATATCCGGTCACCCGCGGTGCGGCACGAGGGTGCCCCCTCATGGCCCGGCGCTCATGCGCCAAATAACGTTGGCCCCGCTTGTGGCAGGGCCAAGGTTTCAAACAAAAGACGCCGGATTCTACCGAAAATCGTGGAAATGTCCAATCATGAATTAGATGTTTCCGTCCAATTCCTCGACTGAATCGCGCACGGCCTGCGCCCTGACCCACCAGCAGCGGGTGATTTTTCCACACACCCGGCCGGCATGATTCGCGCGACCCGAACGTCCGGTCAGATGCAGAATTTCACTGTCCTCCGGAATCCCGTGGCGCGTTTCATCGGATTCACGAAGCGCTCACCCTCGAAATCGGTGGATTCGTCGCTTGCTACTTTCGCTCGTAACAGCCGGCACCTAGGATGCGAGCCATGCGCAGTCGAAGCACCAACAGTCCCATCGCCTGCTGCGCCGAATCCGGAACCCCGCCCCGATGCATCCAACGTCCACAGCAGCAAGCAGCACCCAGTGCACGACAGAGGAGTCTTCCATGATCAGCTATGAACCGAACCGCCCCCGCACCGCCATCGCGCTGGTCGCAGCAGCGCTGACCGCGATCACGATCGGCCTGTTCGTCGTGGCCC
>JANNKR010000227.1:0-16227 GCA_031396395.1 Betaproteobacteria bacterium | reverse complement strand
ATGTCGACGAGGCGGAATTGATCCATCGCGACAACCTGGTGCTGCTGGGCTAGGCCGCGCGTCGGGTGGCCGCGTTGCGGGGTTCAGGTGCCGGGTATCATCAATGCTTGCCTGATCACGATCCCACCGCCGACATGAATGCTCGCCTCGTACTTCGCCGCTGCCTTGCCTTGACGGGGCTGCTGGCACTGCCGCTTGCCCTGCATGCCGCACCGATGCAACCCGGCCAGTGGGAAATGGCAATGACCGTCACGCTGAATGGCAAGACCGAGACGGTGCCCGCCGGGCGCGCGTGTGTCACGCAGAAAGACATCGACGACCCGAAGAAGACATTGCCCCGTCCGGCCGGCGAATGCGCGCTGTCCAACATCCAGCGCACCGCCGATCGCGCCACCTACGAGTTGGCATGCAAGGACAACCAGGTCAGCACTCGCGGCCGCGCCGACATCACGTTCAACGGCGACCGCTACGACGGCAAGGTCGAACTGGTCATCGTCGGCAAGAATGGCACCGGCGTGCCCCTGGCCATGGCGATCAAAGCCCAGCGCGTGGGTGATTGCGCGCCCTGACGCGCGGCGTCAAGCACCGTCGAGCGACGGAGTCCCCGCAGGATCAGCGTAGGATTCGGGCATTTCCGGATGCGCGATGCCGTAAAGCCGCTGCCGCCGGGTCTGGGGTTTCGCGTGCAGGAAGCGCTCAAGCTCGAGCAACGCGCGCCGATACGACTCGCGTTTGAACTCGATCACCGTTTCCAGAGGAATCCAGTAGTCGTGCCAGCGCCACGCGTCGAACTCCGGATGCTCGGAGGCGCGCAGCCGCACATCATTGTCGCGCCCGACCAGGCGCAGCAGGTACCAGATCTGCTTCTGGCCACGGTAGCTGCCGCGCCATTCACGCTTGATCCAGTGCTGAGGTACCTCGTAGCGAAGCCATTCGCGCGTACGTCCAAGAACCTTGACGTGCTGGCCTTCGAGTCCGGTTTCCTCGTGCAACTCCCGGTACATCGCCTGTTCGGGCGTTTCACCGGAGTTGATGCCACCTTGCGGAAACTGCCACGAGTGTTCGCGGATCCTTTTGCCCCAAAAAACCTGGTTCCTGCCGTTGACGATGACGATGGCGACGTTCGGGCGATAGCCGTCACGATCCAGCATCGGGTACACCTTGATGCAATTGAGTTGGATCGATTGTTGCACAGGTGCCGGGACGCTGCCAAGCCTGAGCCCCAAAACCGGCGCTTGCTGCACCGCCGCGCCCCTGCTTCAACCCCGGCGACTAGGTCGCCGGTATCGGCAGGGCCGGCTTGATCGTGCCTGTGACCTGGCCGAAGCCCACGCGATAGCCCTCGCCCTGGCACCAGCCGCGCAGCGTTACCTCGTCGCCGTCCTCCAGGAACGTGCGCGTGCCGCCTTCCACCGCGAGAGGCGTCTTGCCGTTCCACGTGATCTCGAGCAGGCTGCCGCGCGATTCGGGCGTGGGCCCACTGATCGTGCCCGAGCCCATCAGGTCACCCACGCGCGTGTTGCATCCGCCGCTGGTGTGATGCACCAGTTGCTGCGCCATGCTCCAGTACATGCCGCGAAAATTGGTGCAGCAAATCGTGGTGGCGGCGCTTGCGGCATGCGGCCGCAGCGCAACTTCGAGGTGGATGTCGAAGGCGTGATCGCCGCCGTGCTGCAGGTAGGCGAGCGGCGGCGGATCCTGCACGGGCCCGGCGACGCGAAACGGTTCGAGTGCTTCCATCGTCACCAGCCACGGCGAGATCGATGTGGCAAAGGACTTGCTGTTGAACGGCCCGAGCGGCACGTATTCCCATTGCTGGATGTCGCGCGCGCTCCAGTCGTTCAGCAGCACCATCCCGAAGATGTGCGCTTCGGCGTCGGCCGGGGCAATGGGCTCGCCCAACGCATTGCCCTGTCCGATGATGAAGCCGGTCTCGAGTTCGATGTCCAGCTTGCGGCAGGGAGCCAATTCCGGCCTGTCCGCCTCCGGCGCCTTCAATTGCCCCAGCGGCCGCCGCACCGGCGTGCCGCTGACCACGACGGAACTGGCGCGCCCGTTGTAGCCAATGGGAATTTCGAGCCAGTTGGGCAGCAACGCGTTCTTCGGGTCGCGGAACATCGACCCGACGTTGGTCGCGTGCTCCTTCGACGAATAGAAGTCCGTGTAGCCCGGCACCGTCACCGGCAGATGCATCGTCACGCGATGCTGCGGCACCAGTGTCCACTCGCGCAGCACCGCATCGTCACCCAGGGGGCCGGGTCCGGCCCGCAGCAACTCGGACAACCGCGCGCGCGTGGCGTGCCAGGTATCGCGCCCCAGGGCAATGAAGGCGTTGAGCGCAGGCTCGCTCCAGACTGACTGTGGCGCCGTGCGCAGCAGCCCGGCCTGCGCCAGCGCCGCCAGGTCGACGACGTGGTCGCCGATCGCCACACCCGCGCGCGGCCGGGGCGACGACGCCATGCTGAAGATGCCGAAGGGCAGGTTCTGGATCGGGAAGTCCGTCACGCCGTCGTTGGCGCTGGCCAGAAAGGACTTGAGCCTGGGATCGTGCGTGGAATCAAGACCGGGCATGGCGATGACCTCGAGATTGCGGCAACCGGCATTATCCATGCATCGCACGGCGGCCCGGCGGTACGGCGGCCGCAGGCTTCAGGCCGGCGAACCTGCGGCGGGTGCCGGCGCGTCGCGCTCGTAAACCGGCTCATTGAACAGCGACGCGATCGTCACCCGGCGAATCTCGGGATGATCGGGAATGGCATACAGCACTGGCGTGATCAGCTCCTCGAAGATGCCGCGCAGGCTGCGCGCGCCGGTCTTGTATTCCAGCGCCAGCTCCGCGATCTGCTCGAACACGCGCGGCCCGACGTTGAGCTCCACGCCCTCGATCCGGAAGATGTCGCGGAACTGCTGATACAGCGCGTCGCGCGGCTCGGTCATGATCCGCACCAGCATGTCGCGCGAGAGGTCCTGGAAACGCGCGATGATCGGCAGCCGTCCGGTGAACTCCGGGATGAGGCCGTAGGTGAAGAGGTCCGTTGGCTTCACCCGCGTGTTGAGGCGGTCAAGGATCTTCTGGTCGTCGCCTTTGGACGTGGCGATGAAGCCATAGCCGTGCGTCTGCGACTTGATGATGTCCTCCAGCCCCACGAAGGCGCCGCCGCAGATGAACAGGATGTTGGTGGTGTCGACGTACTGGCCCGACGAGAGTTTCACCTGCGAGCCTTCCATGATCTTCAACAACGCATGCTGCACGCTCTCGCCCGAACTGGCGCGCACCTGGCCATCCTCGGCCTTCAGCTTGTCGATCTCGTCGATGAACACGATGCCGTAGCGCGCGTCCTCCACGCTGCCACCCGCGCGATCGACCAGCCGCTGCATGATCGCCTCGATCTCCTCGTTGACATAGCGCGTCTGCGCCAGCGACGTCGCCTCGGCCGTGACGAAGGGTACGCCGAGGATGCGCGCCAGCGTTTCGCACATCAATGTCTTGCCGGTGCCGGAGTTGCCGATCAGCAGCAGGTTGCTCTTGACGATCGGCACCCCATCCGCCCGCGACTTGGCGATCTTGCGAAAGTGTGCGTACACCGCAACGGCAAGGACCTTCTTGGCGTCGGTCTGCCCGATCACGTACTGGTCGAGGTGCTTGACGATCGAACTGGGCTTGGCGGATTGGTCGAGCATGGCGGGCTACCTGTGGGTACTTGCGGCGTTCTGTTGGCGCTCCGTAGATGCGCTGCCTGGGCGCACTGTAGGCGAGGCTTAAGCCTCGCAGGTTCAACGTGGACACCCCCGATGCTACACGCTGCGGCCGGCACGATGCATTTCCCCGAAACCGCACCGCGCGACTAGAATGCCAACCCATGGGCAAGAACCGACTCGAAGCGTTCAGCGATGGCGTGCTTGCCATCATCATCACGATCATGGTGCTGGAGTTGAAGGTGCCGCACGGCACCGATTTCGCCGCACTGTGGCCGTTGGCGCCGGTCTTCGGCAGCTACGTGATGAGCTTCGTCTACGTCGGCATCTACTGGAACAACCACCACCACCTGCTGCATGCCGCGAAGTCGATTGACGGCCGCATCCTGTGGGCCAACCTGCACCTGTTGTTCTGGCTGTCGCTGATTCCGTTTGCCTCCGGGTGGATGGGCGAGAACCACTTCGCCACGCTGCCTGTCGCGCTCTACGGCGCGCTGCTGTTCATGTGCGGCACGGCGTACTACATCCTGGCGCAGTTGATGATCGCGCATGATGGTCGCGATTCGACGCTGGCGATGGCCGTGGGCCGCGACCGCAAGGGCCTCTTCTCGATGGTGCTGTACGTCATCGCCATTGTGCTGGCCTTTGTCAGCACCGCCGCCGCCGTCGCGATTTATGCGCTGGTGGCCGCGATTTGGCTGATCCCCGACAGTCGCATATCGAAGGCGCTGGGGCGCGAGCACCCCTCCCCGTAGGGGGTACCCGTAGGCGAGGCTTCAGCCTCGCAGGCGCGAACCGGTCACCGTGCGTTTAGGCGAACGCGCGGGCAACGAAGATTGATGATGCTCGGCATAGGCATCCAGCAGCCGGCGAATCATCCGCTGGTACTGCGTGTTGTGCTTGTTCGCCTCGCGCTTGAAGAATTCGACGCTGCGTTTCGTCAACGCAAGCGTGACCTTGACGCCCTCTTCGCGGAACGCGAGACCTTCAGGGCCTGGAAGAAAATCTGCGATTACCCTGGGATTGCCGATGTCCTCATCGGTGTACTTGATTTTCGCGCTCATAGATTCGTTTGCCCTTTCGCCAGTATCCGGCTCCGAAAATGCGAATGATCCCGTTCCGGAAAGAAAATCGCACAGTAACGACGCCCCCTTCCACCGTGCCGTAACAGAAGTAGCGCGGCTCCGATGCACTGTGGGACGTATCTTCAGCGATGATCCGTCGCGAATCGGCAAATGCGAATTGAGCCATCGCGAAGTCGATCCCATGCTTGACCCGGTTATCGCGATTCTTCTCAGCATCCCACTCGAAGGTGAATTGCGCTACTGACAACTCTACCTCGACACCACACAAAATACCATTCTTCTATATGGTTTTTTATGTGGCTTCCTGCGCCAACGCGATGGCACGCCCCGAACGAGCACAACCGGCACCGACAAGCAGTGGGTGGACATCCAAGGATTTTCAATCCGGACCGACGAAGGCCGCATTCAGCCTTTCGTCTGGCCCTGCCCCGCGGACTACCTCACGCCGGCGGCACGCACATCACGATAAGGTCGGGGCCATCGCCTTCGGGCAGCCAGTTGCGGGTGGTGACCATCTGGTCCCGGATGGCGCGATCTAGCATGTAGCGGTGATTGGCATCGGGCCGGTTGCTGAAGACGCGATATACGCCCACGGTGCCGGCCGGACACACACCGGCCGTGGGCAGGATCACGTGGAAGAACTGCGGATCCTCATTGACGAAGGTGGGGTTCTTGGTAGCCGTGTCGTCGCATTCCTTCGTACCGCGGCCGAAGAAGTGCGAATCCCCTTTCACTGGCGGGATATAGAAGCGGCATACGGCAGACCGGTCGCCATCACCGGTCACGAAGACCTTGAACGTCTGTCCCGTGCGCGCCCAGCCCTTAATCGTGACGCCCGCATCAAGCACGGCGATCTCGCTGTCCAGGTCGGTGATGAAGTAGTGGTCGAGCGCGGCGTTGAAGTACTCGACGACGGTGGCGGTCGCGGGCGTCACGGCAACGCTGGCGGACGCACCGGCAAAATTGGTGGCAACGTTTGGAATCACCGCGCCCGAACTGCTCAATGCATTCACGCCGTCGGTGGGCAGCGTGGCGTAGGTGACCTGGTGCACGCCTGCGAAATTGAGCGTGCCGCTGGTGACCTGCAGGAAGCCGGCTGGCATGATGTAGTCCGGCGTGACGAGCCCGAGGGCCGCAAAGCCGGGCGTGGCCACCAGCACGCGGCGAAAACCCGTGTCGGCCGACGGCAGGTTGCTGGGGAAGGTCAACGTGGACGTGCCGGCAGGGCCGGTCATCCGCAATGTCCTGCCGGACCACTGGTTTTCGCCGTCAGCGCCGGAGGATTCGCGCAGCACCACGAACTGGACGGTGCCATCGGCATTGGAATAGAGCTGTTCGATGCGGAACAGGTGGAATGCAGCCTCGGCGACCGGCGCGCAGAGCGCCACGATCAGGACGAGTACCCAGCGGGTGGTCATGGCGACACCTCCGCCTCCACAGCGGGAGGTTGCTTCACTAACACCAGTTCCGGCGAACTATTCCCGCCCGTGCGCCGAATGCCATCACGTGACACCCACCGTAGCGGGCGTTACGACCGGACATCGCGGTCGACGCCGAAGTGCGGCGGCGCTCGCCCACCGACGATCATCGCCAACCCCACGTGCATCACTGACCGCACGCTTGGGCCGGGCGAAGGAACGCCGGTCAGGCGCCCAGCTGCTGTCCGTCGCGACGCATGTCGTAGGGACGCTTGCCCGTCGCGGGGGTGTCCGCCGTCGAATCGTCGCGGACGATGCGCCAGATGCCGAGGGCGACAAGGATGGCAAGTGCGGTGACTTCAATGGCCAGCAGCGTATTGGGATCGAGATTGAACATGATGACTCCATTTCCGTTTGAGTCGGCGCATCCCCGAAGGAAGGCCGACGGCACACCGTCATGCTGCACTGGAATGACGAGGCAAAGAACAGGGTTACGCCGCTTCTCCCTGTAGGAAATAGCTGACGCCTGCGCCCTGGCTGTATCCGCGTCATCCCATTCAGGCGAAAATCCAGCGCATGCGACTCTCCAAATCGAAACTCGTGGCCTACCGGCAATGCCCAAAGCGCCTGTGGCTGCAGACATTCCATCGTGAACTGGCGCAACGCAGCGAAGCGGTGGAAAACCGGATGGCGCAGGGCAACCTGGTTGGCGCGGCTGCGCAACGGCTGTATCCGGAAGGCCGGCTGATCGCACATGTGTTCGACCTGACGTCCGCATTGCGCGAAACCGCCGACGCGCTGGCAGCGCCGGGCGACCTCACGCTGTTCGAGCCGGCGCTGCGCTGCGACGATGTCCTGGTGCGTGCCGACGTGCTGATCCGTCGCGACGGCCGCTATCGGATGATCGAGGTGAAGGCCTCCACCCGGGTCAAGGATTCGCACGTGACCGACGCGGCGATCCAGACCTGGGTGGCGCGCGGCGCCGGCCTCGACGTCGAGCGCGTCGAGCTGGCCCACATCGACAACCGCTTCGTCTATCCGGGGGATGGCGACTATCGCGGCCTGTTCGCGCACGCCGACATGACCGAGGCGGTAATGCCGCTGCAGGACCAGATTCCCATATGGGTTGCGGCGGCGCAACGCGACCTGGCGGGCCCCGTGCCCGATATCGCCGTGGGCCGGCAATGCCAGGATCCATTCGAATGCGAGTTCCTGGGCCATTGCGCACCCGATGCAACGCAATATCCGGTCGAGCTGCTGCCCAATGGCTCCAAGCTTGCGCGTTCATTCCGGGGCGAAGGCTTTGCCGACCTGCGCGACGTGCCGCTCGAGCGGCTGTCGCGCGAGGACCACCGGCGCATCTGGCGCGCCACGACCCATGGCCGGGCGGAACTTGACGCAGCGGCGCCCACCAAGATCGCGGCGCTGCCCTGGCCGCGCTGGTTCCTCGACTTCGAGTCCGTCGGCCCCGCCGTGCCGCTGTGGGCAGGCACGCGCCCTTATCAGAAGATCCCGATGCAGTGGTCGTGCCACCGGCAGGATGCCGACGGCACGCTCACGCAACTGCCGCCCTTTCTCGACACCACGGGCGCGGACCCGCGCCGCGCGTTTGCGCAAAGCCTGGCGGATGCGATCGGCGACGACGGCGTCATCATGGTCTACAACGCGACGTTCGAGCGCGGCGTGATCATGCAGATGGCGGAACAGTTCGACGACCTGGCGCCCGCGCTGCGCGGGATGGCATCGCGCCTGTTCGACCTGCTGCCCTTCGCGCGCGAGCACTACTATCACCCCGCGATGATGGGCTCGTGGTCCATCAAGCGCGTGCTGCCCACCATCGCGCCCGACCTCGACTACGGCAATCTCGAGTCGGTGCAGAGCGGGGACATGGTGGAGCCGGTGTATTTCGAGATGGTGGATCCGGCGACGTCCGTCGAGCGCCGCGCGGCGCTGGCGCAGGCACTGACCATCTACTGCGCGCGCGACACACTGGCCATGGTCCGGCTTGCCGGCTTCCTTGGCACGCCGGGCAGCGGAGATCCGAACCCGCCGGGGTGACGCGGCCTTCTCGGGCCTCGTTCCCTGGACTTATTTCTTCGCGGCGGGCTTGGCCTTCTTCGCTGCGGGCTTCGCCTTCTTCGCGGGGGGCTTCGCCTCTTTCCGGGCGGACTTGCCCTTGCCGCGGTCGTCCAGTTTGCCGGCGTAATATTCGAGCGCCCAACGCGTCTTCGTCTGCTGTTCGTTGTCCTGCTCGGCGCCAGCTTCCGCGAGGTAAGCCATGAACCCGCCCACCGCGGCCGCCGCCTGTACCGCCGGTGACTTGATCGATGCTTCCATCAGCAGCGCGCCATCTTCGCGCTGCCACAATTCCGCGGTGATCGGCCATGGGCACGCCGGCGAATCCACCTTCCAGCGATGCGCGGTGATTGGACCCAGCGCGACAATCTTCGAGAAGTCGACCTTGTGCCCCGTCATCTCCTTAAGGAACGCCTCCTGCTGCGGCGTCAGGAGCCGCGCCGGCGACCGCTTGCCCACCGCGACACGCTTGATCAGCCCCCTTTCCACCGGCATCGAAAACGAGGCCGACTTCACCAGGCCTTTTTCACTTGCGTCGGCTTCGATCTTGAAGTCGTTGTACTTGTTCCACTTGCTGCTGACCTTGTCCGGCACCACCGGCCGGAACTTGACCGTACTGTCGTGAGCATCGCCCAACGTGCGGCGCGCGCGAACGATGATGCCGGCGTGCATCAGGTCGAGCGCGGGGGTGTCGAAAAAATAGATGAACCGCTTCGCACCGGGCTCGAACTTGAGCCCGAAGCGCTTCAATGCCGGCTTGATCTGGTGATGCGGCACCGTGGCCTTGATCTCGATCGTGCTAGCGCCCTCCATCGCCTGCGCGAGACGTCCTTGTGTGGCCTTGGCTCGGGTAAACATGCAACGACTCCTTCAATCGATCCCCATCCGGGACCGTGGTTACGCTGTCGATCGTATTCGGATGCCTGCGACGCAACGAAGCATCATCCATTGAGCGCCGCCGCCGCGGCATGCTCCGCACGCACCTTGCGCCGCAGCGTCACGGGAGACAGCACCTCCACGGCGCCGCCATGCCGCATGATATCCAACACCAGTTCGCGGTCATCGCGAAACGGCAACTCGAGCGTGTAGCGCCCCTTCGCATCGAAGCTGCCCACCTGGTCAGGATGCCAGATCTCGGACGCCACCCAGCGCGCCCGCTCTGCCGAAAAGCGCAGCCTGGCCTGCTGGACCTCGCCTCCGGTGCGCACGATGCCGTGGCTCTTGCGCATGTACTCGTCCAGCGCCTTCAGGGAGACTTCCCTTGCCGGCGTGTCGAGCAACTCGATGCGGCGCAATCCGTCCACCGAAAAACTGCGCAGATCGTTGCGCAGGTGGCACCACGTGTCGAGGTACCAGTTCTCGCGGTAATGGACGAGGCGCTGCGGCGACACCTCGCGCGCCGAGTGTTCGTTGGTGCTGCGCGCGTAATACTCGATCTTCATGCGCCTACGCTTGAACAGCGCCGACCCGACCAGCGAGAAGTGTTCCAACGGCATCTTGCGCGAGCCGAAGGAAAGGAGCCGGATACGCTTGCGCACCTCGCCGGCAGAGGCCTCGCCTGCGCCGATGATCGCATCCAGACGCGCCATCAGCGGCGCGATGTGCGGGCCGATCAACCCACCCTGGTCGAGCGATGACAGCAGGTGCTGCATCGTGACCAGCGCCAGGGCTTCGGTTTCCGTGAACCACCGCCCGGGCAGCTCGAATTGCTTGGCGGACTTCGGCTTGACTTCAAAGCGATAGCCGCGCAGGTCCGCATCCCAGATCACCGGCGCGTGAAAGCGGTCGCGCATGTATTCCAGGTCGCGCTTGAACGTGGCCAGCGAGACTTCCAGCTCCTGCAGGAAAGCGTCGCGGGGGACTACCGTGCGCTCGTGCAGCAGCGCGTCGATCTTGTAGAAGCGTTCGAGGCGGTTCATCGTCTGGAATGGAAGCGGGGGCTGCGCACCGCTAGCTGCCTGCCCAAGGGTCGACGCAGCGCGCACCGCAGCGTTGGAGGTCGTTGGTGTTGCGGGTGACGACGATCAGATCGTGTTGCAGACTTGTCGCAGCGATCAGGCTGTCGATGACCGGCAGTGGCTGGCCGCGAAGTTCCGAGGCTCCGGCAATAGCGCCCCAACGCGCAGCCACGCTCGCATCGATGGGCAGCAAGCGGTCGCGGAACCGTTCCGCAAGGTCGTGGCGCACCCATTGTTCGAGTGCCACCCGCTTGCCGGATGCAGGCAGCCTGGCGACGCCCTTTTCCAGTTCACCGATCGTTATCACGCTCAGGAACAGCTCGCGCTCGTCGCGTTCGCTCATCCAATGGATGACCGAAGCCTTCGGCTTGGGTCGCACGAGTTCGGACACGACACAGGTGTCGAGAAGCCAGCTCACAACGCCACGGGCCGGCCGGTATCGCGGCTGCGCACCAGGTCAAGGTCAACGCCGCCTAATGGTGACTTGCGAAAGAAATCGACAAGCGTTTCGTCGGATTTGCGGGCAAGCCGGGCGTATTCGTCCGCGGCGACCACTACCACGGCGTCATCGCCGCGCAACGTGATGACCTGCGGGCCCTCAGCGGTGGCCTTGCGCACCACCTCGGACAGCCGGTTCTTTGCATCCTGCAGTTGCCATTTGGCCATGACATCCACCCTTCACGCGAAATAGCTAGACAGTCTAGCTGATTTCACAGAGATGTCAATCGAGGCGACCCGATGAATCGTCAATGGCGAATCCGCCGATACCGATGCCCCACCGTGGCCACCCGGCCTCCTGCCACCACGACGTACAACCCGGCCAGCTGGTCCAGCTCGGCGCCCGAGGCCGCACCGTCGCGCGCGATGCGCCGCTTGGCGTCGCGGTCGAGGTAGACGATGACCCCGCCATGCCGGTCGTGCTTTTCCCGTCCGTAATGCAGCACGTTTTCGATCTGCGCCGGCGGGATGCCGCGTTGCTGCATGCGGGAGCGGGCGTGACGGGTGAGCATTGCGGCGAGATCCGGGGCCATCACGTTCTCCTCACGGGTGGGTGGGGACAGCTTGGCAGACTACTGGCTCAAAGCGTGAGCCTGCCATGGTGGATGCTGGAATGCAACCTTCGGGTCGGCGAAACAGGCGCCGACCCGGCAGCCGCGCTCACGCGTCGCGCTGGCCCTTGCCCTGCTCGGTCTTGCGGCGCAGGAAGGCGGGGACCGACGCCTCATCGAAATCGACGAAACTCGCCTCGTTGAGCGAGGCCAGGCGCCCGTGCATCGAACGGCTGGCATAGCGGGCTTCCTTGGTGGCCAGTTGCTCGTCGCGTTGCGCGATCAACCGCTGCATCGTCGACAGGATCGCCGCCGCCCATTCGTGCCCGGCAAACCGGCCCTGCGCGGTTTCCACCAACCGCTGCGCCAGCGTCCAGTCACGCGCCTCGATGGCCATGCGCACCGCATCCAGCGCATCCGCGGCATCCAGCTCCATCACGCGACGCGCGACAAGTTCATCGGCTGGCATGGCGCCGACCTGTTCGACATTCAGGACCGACAACGCCGGCAACGCCGCCATCAGGAACAGAGGTGCGCTGTCCGGCGTGGCCGCCTGCACCGACACCGTGATCGGCAACGTGACCTCTGCACCCGCTGCGGCCGCGGGGTTTGCAATCTCGAACTCCAGCACCGCCCACGCCTCCGATGCAAACGCGAGGTCGGGCAACGACCAGGACAGCCCCACGCCTTCCACCGCGGCGAAATCATTGCGCAGCTTGACGCCAACACCCGCGGGCGCATTGACCTTGAGCACCAGCCCGCGCGCGCACAGGCTGGTCAGCAGCGCGAACTCCGCTGCGAAGGGCTCGGCCAAGTCGGCGGCTGTCTGGCCAAAGTACGCATTGCCGCGGCCCGCCGCGGCCATCGCCAGCATCAGTGCTTCGTTGAAGTCCTCGCCCAGGCCGTAGGTGGACGTGGACACGCCGCCATGCGCCAGCGTCTTGCATTGCAGCGTGATCTGCTCCAGGTCCTGTTCGCCCGCGTTGGCGCAGCCATCCGACAGCAGGATCACGCGGTGGACGTCCTTGCCGACGAGCTTGGCGGCGAGCTCGTCCGCGCCCGCGCGCCAGCCGCCATGCAGATTGGTGGACCCGCCGCATTCGATCGTGGCCAGCGCAGTGGACAACGCCAGCTTGTTGGTTGCCGATGTGAGCGGGGCCACCTGCACGACCTCGTCGTCGAACGCGAAGATGGCCGTGCGATCGCCCGGCGCCAGGCTGTCGATGATGTTGCGCGCGCAGCGCTTGGCTTCCTCCAATGGAACGCCATTCATCGAGCCCGAGCGGTCGAGCACCAGCGCCAGATGCAACGGCGGGCGAGGAGCGGCACCCACCGGCGGCGGCGGCGCCTGGATGCGGGCCAGCACGCGCAGCGTGGTGGTTTGCCCGGCGGCGATGGCGGCCTTCTCGGGCGTGAGCAGCAGTTGGAACGCGGAAGCGGTGTTGTTGGTATCGGGCATGACTGGCTCCTTGGGCAACGTGCGTCCTGCACGTCATGGAACCATTGTCGGATCCCGGTCGCTCATGCGGTGAGCCTGGGTCGGCCGTTGGTGCAATTGGCTGCTAGAAACAGTCGGGAGACACTCAAGGGGGGTCAAATGCCCAGGGGCAAGCGGTGATATAACGCTTGACGTTATATAACGCATTCCGTTATAGTTGACCAAGTGATCCGAAGTTTCGCCGACAAGGAGTCCGAGCGCATCTGGCATGGCGAAATCTCGCGCAGACTACCGTCACAGATTCAGGCCATTGCCCGGCGAAAACTTCGGATGCTTGACGCGGCACGGCGCTTGGACGATTTGCGCATTCCGCCCGCAAACAGATTGGAAGCCTTGAAAGGTGCGCGATTCGGACAGCACAGCATTCGCATCAACGATCAATGGCGCATTTGTTTTGTATGGAATGACGGGCATTGCGCCAAGGTGCAGATCGTCGACTATCACTGAATCAAACCGACCATGCGCAAACTACCCAACATCCACCCGGGCGAAGTTCTACTCAAGGAATTTCTTGCACCGATGGGTATCAGCCAGAATGCCCTCGCCCGCGCGGTCAGTGTGCCACCACGGCGCATCAACGAGATTGTCCTGGGCAAGCGCGCCATCACCGCTGACACGGCGCTGCGGCTGGCGCACTACTTCGGCACCTCCGAGCAATTCTGGATGTCGCTGCAGTCAAGCTTCGATCTGGAGGCGGCACGTGACAAGCTTGGTGCCCGGCTCCAGCGCCTGGAGCGTGCCGCCGCCTGATCTTCAGGCCTACGGCCGAAACCGTCCCTGCCGTCCCGCCATCTTCAGGATGCGCGTGGGTACCTCGAACACGCCCAGGATGAAGTGGTTGTCGACGTACTGGACGTTGACCGTCAGGTTCGTCGGGCACACCGTCGCAAATTTCTCGTAGAACCAGTAGTTGGCCGCGAACAGCAGGTCACCATGCGCCACGCAGCCGCCGCTGTCGCCGCCATAGGGGAAAACGAGCCAGCACAGCGACAACGACGAGCAGCGGTCCGCCGCCGCCAACGGGGAGGTCTCGCCCAGCGCGCACCCCGGCAACGCCGATGGCAGCCCGCACGGACCGAAGTCGGTCACGCCCTGCACGTTGTCGTAGGAGACATTCTCGACCAGCATGACGTAGCGGCTGCCACCGTCCGTGTAGAACGTGTTGCCGCCCGCCGCCGGCCGCTTGCCCGAGGCCACGTTCCATGCGATCAGCTGGCCGTCCAGCATCGACGTGCCCTGCGCGCCCTGCGTGTAGATCGCGCCACCGTCCCACAATTCGCCCAGGAAATTCCGGATGCGATTGTGGATGATCCTGTTGCCGCGGCTGGTCGACGGCGTCGTGTACTGCCCCCACATGCCCTGTGTTGCGCCCGGCAATCCGGGGAAGCTGCCTTCGTCCAGCAACCCCCAGCCCCAGCCGATGGCAATGCCCGACCACGGCACGTCGCTGATGTCGTTGTGGCTGACCGTGGTACGCGTGGTCATCCCGATGTAGATGCCCGCCGTGTCGAAGTACTCGCGCCCCGTGCGCCGCACCAGGTTGTTGGTGATCAGGTTGTCGCGCGTGACCTGGGACGGGTATCCCGGATGATGGTCCACCTCGGTGTTGCCGCCCAGCTGGATGCCCGCCGACGCGATGTCCTCGAAGCGATTGTTGACGATGGTGTTGAACTGGCTGCCCGTGTCGAAATCCAGCGCCACCCCGCCCAGGTTCCGGAAATCGTTGTCGCGCAGCACGATGTTGCGCGCGTACTTGAACCGGACGTTGCCCGGCGTGCGCGTCGTGTCCGGATCGTGGCCGATGTAATTCACCGCGTGCTTGTAGGTTGTCAGGTGGAAGCCGCTTTGGTCCACTGCGTAGCCGTTGTCGGTGCTGGGCCCCATCCATGTGGCATAGGCAAAGGTCAGGCCTTCGAAGCGCAGGTTGCGTATCGGCGCGTCCAGCGTGCCCTGCGCGTCGACCAGCACCTCCAGCACCGGCATCTCCACCGCGGCCTTGGTGATGTCGACGCCGGCGGGCGGTATGACATAGAGCCAGCCCATCGCCGCATCGACGTACCACTCGCCCGGCTGGTCGAGGAATTCGTACGCGTTCTCCAGGCGATACAGCAGCCGGAAATTCCACAACGAGGGCGGCGTGGTCGGCTTGGTCTCCGGCGGCTTCGGCGGCACCGGCGCCGTCTGGAACACGTTGGCGTTGTGCCAGCACAGTTCGCGCATCCTGATGTCCGGGCCGACGATCGACTCGACCGGACAGCGCATCATCTTCCATTGCGAGAGCGTCACCGCCTCGATGTCCCGCGGATTCGTCCACACCGGCATCGTCCGGCCCGGCGCGATGAATCGATAGCCGGTGTCCGTGCGCTCGAAGTCGGATGGATACTTCTCCGTCTGCGCGCGGGTCATGCGCTGGCCGTTGATGTAGAGCTGGCGGGTGGGCTTCGCCACGACCTGGGCGCGGTAGATGCCAAGCTTCGCGTCGTGCAACGACCAACCGGTGACCGGCACGCTGCCGGCGATCACCGGTCGCTCGCCCCGGGCGGCGCGGTAGGTGATGTCGCGGTTGCTCGTGCCCGAGTCACGGTAATCGAGCTGCAGCGGTTGGCTCAGGCGATGGGTGCCGCCACGCAGCGTCACGTAGGTGTCGCATTGCGTGCGGCGGTCGTCGGCCCTTACGGCGTCCCGAGCGCGGGCCACGGTGCGGAACGGGTGGGTCTTGTCGCCGGTCGCGGCGTCGGAGCCATTGGTGGCGACCCAGTATTCGAGTTGGCAGCGCGGGGCGGCGGTGGCGGGTTGCGATCCTGCTGCGAGCACAAGGGCGGTGCAGATGGCGGCGATGGCCGCGTTCAGTCGCTCTGCGGGGGTATTGCTGGAAGTGCTGGGTACGACTGCGGCCATGGCGCCCATCCCGATGGAGTTGTTCTATCGGGCAGGTATTGCAAGTATCGGGCCACGCTTTGGCGCAGACCACGCGCCTGCATCTTCCGGGCGCACAAGTTCCTTCGACGATCCGGATCTCACGATCGGCGCCATCGCCACACCTCCAGTGCGGCCTTGGAGGCGAGGCCATCCATCGCACCGCCTCCCGGCGCGAGGAAGCAGCGTCGCTCACCTAATGAGCCTGCAGCGCGCTATCTTGCGTCGCATGAACCCCCACGCGACAGCGGCAGTCCAGCCGACCCTTGAGGATCGATTCGACGCGGCCATGCAGGGCGACACTGCGGCGCATGACGAACTCGTCACCACCGCCCAAAGTGGCAACGTCGACGCGATGTTCCTGCTTGGACGGCTGCACGATGTGTCGCGCATTCCCAATCCAGCCACACTCGACCTTGCGGCCGCCCGGGCGTGGTACGAGAAAGCTGCACAGATCGGACACGCACCGGCGCAATTCGCGCTTGGCAACATGTTCAACGACGGCGAGGGCGCGCCCTGCGACCGGACCAT
>JANNKR010000223.1:0-4066 GCA_031396395.1 Betaproteobacteria bacterium | reverse complement strand
CGTCGATACCCAGTACGAACCGTACGCCACCGGTGGCGCGCACCGCAAACTCGTTGTCGGCTGTCGAGTTGAAGTCGATACCCGTTTGGAAGGCACCGCTATAGTCGGCCCAAACGAAGGTGCCGTTATGCACGATCGGGGTCGGGCCAGCAGTCTGCGTTTTGGCGCCAAAGCCGGCCGCTAAGCTGTAGTCTCCGCTTGCGGTGTTGTTCCTTCCGCCTGGAACCGTGGACCAAAAGCCAATCGCGTGCCCCGCCCCGCCTCCGGAAACCGTGCTGCCTTGGGCGCTGGCAAGTTGGTTGATTCCTCCGCCAACGGTGCTCCAGCTGCCGCTCGCAACGCTGATATCGCCTCCGGCGACCACGCTGGCGAAGCCACTCGCGGTGTTGGCGTAGCCTCCTGCGATGGTCGCGAAAGCCGCGCTGACTACATCACCGAAGTCGCCTACACGATTGTTATAGCCCCCACCGACGGCCCCGTAAATATCGGTCACTACATTCGGCCCTTCGTAGTTGTAAACCGGCTCGCCACCCGGCGTCACGCCGCCGCCGGCGATCGTTGCGCCGCGCACTCCCGCGGACACGTTGTTGAGCGGATGCCCGCCGATCACGTTCGGGCTGATCGCGTTCGGCTCGTAGCGCATTATCCGGGTGCCATTGACCACGATTTCCAGCGCGTTGTTGTCGGTCGTGCCCAGCACCGCCGTCGCCGCGAAAGCGTTTCCGCTCTGCACGAAGGCGGTGGCCGATCCGCCGTTATCCGCCGCACATGCCCAGGCGCTGCCGTTCCACTTCGGTATCTGGTTGGTCGCGCAGGCAACCGTCGGCAGCAGGTTGGTCGCCGCCAGGCTGACCGTACCGCTGGCGGTGATCGGCCCGCCGCTCAGGCCCGCCCCCGTGCCGACGCTGGTCACCGTGCCGGCACCTCCTCCAGCATCCGCCGCGCAGGCCCACGCGCTGCCGTTCCACTTCAGCACCTGGCCGCTGGTGCAGCTGTTCGACGCCATCATCGCCGCCGTCACGCCGCCCGCTGCGATGCCTACCGTCGGGTTCACCGCGGTGCCACCGACAGTGACGCCGCTGCCCGCGGTGACGCTCGCGACATAGCCGCCCGATGGCGCCCGGAAGTAGCCCACGACGTCGATCACCAGGTTCGTGCCCGCGGTGTTGGCTCGGATCGTGACCTGGTTGAGACAGTTCGGTGTGCAGGCCGGAACGATGGCCCCGTTCGACAGCGCAAAAACGCCGCCGGTGTAATTCAGGACACTGGTGTTGGGCAACGTCCCACCGGTCGCATACGCGATCAGGTTGCCGTCACCCTGCATGTTGACCACGGCGAGGTTGAGCACCACCGCGGCGGGATTGGCCGGGATGTTGCAATTGCCCGCATCGCCGCCCTGTGCCGTGAAGCCGCCGGTCGGCACCCACACCTTGAAATCGCGGCTGCCACCGGCGGCAATCGGCCCGCCGGCCAGGCGCGTGTCCGCCAGCCTACACGGCACCACCGGCGTGTAGACCAGGTCGGCGTTGGCATCGCCCAGCAGCTTGGTCGCTGGTCGTTTGGCGCTGCTGGGCTCACTGCCATGCAGCGAGCTCTCGATCACATTGCGCAACCCATCCAGCGAGCCGGAAACACTCGCCGCCAACAGGTAGTCGGAACGCATGGCCAGCAGCGTCGCCCGGAGTTGCTCCGCCGTGATGCCAGCGTTTGCTTTCGCCAGGGCATCGCTCCACTCGCCAACGATGCGATCAACCACCGTGTTCCGATTCTGATCGATGGACAGCAGCGCATTGGGCACGATGCGCAACGTTGCCGATACCTCGCTGCCCCATGGGCGCTCGGTCGGTTCCAATGTCGCCGCGGATGCGGTGAAGGCACTTGCCAGCGCGATACCAAGCAACGTTACGGATCGGTTCATCTTCATTGATTCCTCCACGAATTTTTCTTGAGCCACCATTGATCAATCTGGGAGCAACGTGATTTCAGAGGACAGCGCCTCAGAGCCTTGAAGTTTGGAAGTTCACCGACGTCGCCGGGAGCCGTAGCACTTGCATCGGCCTTGCACGGTCGAATGGTAGCAGGGAAGCGATCGCCAATGCAGTACACCGATAACGCCGAAGCGATCCACCGGAAGGACCGATTCAATGCTGCATGGACGCGTTGTCGTGAACAATTTGGACGACGACAATGGATCGTCACGACGCGATGTCGAGTTTGATCGGCGTCGCGATGTCGGAGATTTTCGCCGGAACGTCCGACCAACTGCGCAACGACGCGCAGAGTGCCATGGTCCAGCTGCCGGTGCCGGGCTTCCTGACAGTCGGTAAGGCCTGACGAAAGGCGCTTCGCGGATCCGGTATCGCCTGCGTTGCCGGGGGATACCTACCCGGACTTGCGAAAGACCAGGAGGTTGCCAAACGCGGGGCCGGCGAATCGAGGCCATCTGAACCAGCCGTTGTTGAAGGCATGGATCGCCGTTCGAACCGGCTTCCAGGGAATCAGCGTAAACACTTCGGTGAACTGTCCCGATCGTCGCTCGATCAACTGCGCGCCGTGACGCCCAAACTCCGCAGTCAGCCACTTGATGTCGGATTGACGCGTCACGAGTCTGCCCGCCGATGTTTCTTCCCAGAGTTCCACCCCGGACGGCCGTGCTCTGACTTCCGCGCGCTCGCGGTTGAGCAGGCGCTTGAGCCACCTCAAGCCGACGGCCTGGACCGAGTACCGATTTCCTTCGCTGATGACAATCGTGCCTCCCGGCCTGGTTACACGTGCCAGCTCAGCGATCGCCTTTTCCACTTCCGGCACGTGCATCAGGACACCCCAACACAAGACCCCACGGAAAGCGCCATCATCAAACGACATCGAGGTGAGATCGGCCAACTGCAGCGTTACCCGATCGGACAGGCCAGCGTTGTCGAGGCTCGCGCGCCCGGTCTCCAGAATCCGCTCGGAAATATCGACACCGACGACCCGGAAACCCCGCATTGCCAAGTGCGCCGTCTTGGTGCCCGATCCGCACCCCGCATCCAGGATCGGCTCTCCATTTGGAGCTCCCAGCACCTGCGCCACATGATCAAACGCGAGCGAATAGAAAGCCTCGTTCTCAGCGGTCCGATAGCCTGCGGTCCAGCCATCATGGACCTCCATGTCCAGCAGCGACGCTTTGACGTCGTCGTTGTCTGATGTCATCGTGGACGATTCGTATCGTCGAGCTTCCGGCCAACGTAGGCCGTTATCGCAGCCACGGTACCCAGGTTCACTTCGGTTACTTCCTCGTCCCGCACCCCGATCCCGAATTGCTGCTCGAGGAAACCGATCAGTTCCATCACGCCCATCGAATCGATGACCCGTTCCTCGAGCAGCCGGGAGTGATCCTGCAGCAGGTAGTCGGGACGCATGTACAACAGGTTGTCGCGAAGGAACGCGCGAACCTGATCGGCAATTTCGGAAGGTGTGGGGTTCATTGGGAGATTCGAGTTGGAGTTACGGGAGACCTTGATTGAGCGGCAGCCGCATGGGGCCGCAGGTCCAGCCACACATCGGCCGGTCCTCGGATCGGCGCCACATCGGCGGCCGGGAAGAAACGCTGGTGCCACAACTGCGTCGAAAGAATCGCTACGAATGCCTGATTCTCCCGGAAGCCGGTCGCCTGTCCGCTTTCGGAACGGCGCAGCAAGCCCGCTACAGTTCGGGGGTCGAAGTACCCCGCCTCGCGCACCCGGTCGTCCGAGAGCATTTCGCGCACGTACGCCGGCGCACCGGGACCGACGAACGACGGGATGTCCGGGGCGCGGTACGGTTGTTTGCCGCGACGCGCCACCATCTCGGGAATCACGCCCCGGCTCCAGCGCCGCAGGATCTCCTTCTCCTGCAGTCCGCGCAGCTTCGAGCGCTCCGGCAGCCGCGCCGTGAGCTCGAACAGGCGGTGGTCGAGGAACGGATGCCGCCCCTCGACGGCATGCGCCAGACTGACCCGGTCGCCCTGCGACGACAGCAGGTAGGGCGAGAGCAGCGTCACCAGTTCCAGGTAGGCGGCGCGGTGCAGCGGCGACCACCCGCCAAA
>JANNKR010000186.1:0-2564 GCA_031396395.1 Betaproteobacteria bacterium | reverse complement strand
GTCCAATCGCCCATCGCCTTGGCGTCACCTGCGGCCATCAGCGGAGGCCAGTTGGTGGCGCAAGGGCCGTTGCAGGCACTTTTCCCGCCCGCATCGCGATCAAAGGTATAGAGCGTCATACCCTTGGCGTCGACCAGCGTGCCGTCGGCGGCGGCCTTGGCCGGCTCCTGCGCACCGGCGGAAAGCGTGACCGCAAGCAGGGCAGCAGCGAACAGCGGTGAAAATATGCGGATCATCGAAAATCTCCTGAAAGAGTGAGAAGGATGGCGTGCGAGGGGCAAACATGGGGGCACTACAGAATATTCCATTCGGCCGGCCCTGTCGTCCCCGCCGGTCAGCGGATCAGGATCAGCGTGGCCAATCCCAGGAAGATGAAGAAGCCGCCCGAATCGGTCACCGCCGTGATCAGCACGGAGGAGCCCACGGCCGGGTCGCGACCCAGTTTCAGCATCGTCATCGGAATCAGCACGCCCATCAGCGCGGCCAGGACCAGGTTCAGCGTCATGGCCAGCACCATCACGAGGCCCAGCTTGAAATCCTTGTACAGCATCATGGCGACGAGGCCCATCACGCCACCCCAGATCACCCCGTTGATCAACGCCACCAGGATCTCTTTGCGCACCAGCTTGCGCGCATGTTCGCGCGTGACCTGGCCCAGCGCGACGGCGCGCACGATCATCGTCGTGGTCTGGTTGCCGGAATTGCCGCCGATGCCGGCGACGATCGGCATCAGCGCCGCCAACGCCACCAGCTTCTCGATCGAACCTTCAAACACGCCGATCACGCGCGAGGCAATGAACGCGGTGACGAGGTTGATGGCCAGCCACGCCCAGCGGTTCTGGAACGACTTCCATACCGACGCAAAGACATCCTCTTCCTCGCGCAGACCGGCCTGCGCCAGCATGTCTTCCTCGCCCTGCTCGCGGACGAAGTCGAGGATCTCGTCGACGGTGACGCGGCCCACCAGCTTGTCGTTGGTGTCGACGACCGGCGCGGAGATCAAGTCGTAGCGTTCGAAGGCGGAAGCCGCGCCTTCCGCCTTCTCGTGCTGCTGCAGCTTCACCACCGGCGGTTGCATCACGTCGGCGACCAGCGCATCGGGCTGTGACACGATCAGCTTGTTGACCGGCAGCACGCCCAGCAGCTTTTCCTCGCGATCGACGACGAAGAGCTGGTCGGTCTGCGACGGGAGTTCGTCGAAGCGGCGCAGGTAGCGCAGCACCACTTCGAGCGTGACGTCGGGGCGCACCTGCACGTCCTCGAAATCCATCAGCGCGCCCACCATGTCGTCCTCGAAGGACATCGCGGCGCGCAACTGCTCGCGCTCGTCGAGCGGAAGGCTCGAGAACACGTCGTCCATCACCTCCTGCGGGAGGTCGGGCGCCAGTTCGGCGATTTCCTCAGCGTCGAGGGTCTCGGCGGCGGCCACCAGCTCTTCGGTGTCCATCGACGAAATCAACGACTCGCGGACCGCGTCGGAGACTTCGATCAGGATCTCGCCGTCGCGTCCGGCGCGAACCAGGTCCCAGATATAGAGGCGCTCGTCGAGTGGAAGGGCCTCGAGGATGTAGGCGATGTCGGCCGGATGCAGCCGGTCGAGCTTGCGCTGGAGTTGCGCCTTGTTCTGCCTGGTGACGAGGCTCTCGACGATCTCGCCGCGGTCCCCGCGGCCGCCTACCGGTGCATGCTCCCGCTGCTCGTGGACGAGTCCTTCCACGAGCCGGTGCTTGCGCAGCAGCGCCGTGATTTCCGCCAGTGCGTCCTGCACGCGTTCGCGTGCTTGGGGGCGCTCGACGGGCTCGGAGTCAAGGGTTTCGGGCATGGGACGGCAGCGTGCAAGGGCTGGTTGGGGCGCCGGTGGGAAGGCCCGCATTCTAACCGCATGGGGCGAGCAACGGTGTCCCCAAGGCACCGCTGTAGGCGAGGCTTCAGCCTCGCAGGCAACACGCCGCATTGAACCTGTGCAAATCGGGGACAGACCACGTTTATGAGACCCCGGTTATGTGCCACGCAGAACCCGCGAGGCTGAAGCCTCGCCTACGGACCTCGCCAACGGACCTCGCCTAGGGCAACTCGGCCGACGGCATCCGCGCCAGGATGATCCCGACCTTGCGATTGAGGCCCGGCGCGCCCTGGTTGCGCTCGTAGAAGCGCGGGTTGGGCGCCATGGCCGCCAGGCGCGCGGCCTGCTCCGGCGACAGCTGCGCCGCGGTCACGCCAAAGAGCTGTTTCGCGGCTGCCTCGGCGCCGAAGGTGCCGTTGCCCCACTCGATCACGTTGAGATACATCTCGAGAATCCGCTGCTTGGGCAGCAGCGCCTCGAGCATGACCGTGATCACCGCCTCCTCCGCCTTGCGCCAGTAGCTGCGCGCTGGCGTCAGGAACAGGTTCTTGGCGAGCTGCTGCGTGATGGTGGACCCGCCGGCCACCACCCGCCCTTTCTTCTGGTTCTTCTCCATCGCCAACTGGATGCCGTCCCAGTCGAAGCCCTCGTGATCGACGAACTTCGCGTCCTCGGCCGCGATCATCGCGCGCTTCAGGTGCACCGCAATGCGATCGTAGGG
>JANNKR010000184.1:0-19347 GCA_031396395.1 Betaproteobacteria bacterium | reverse complement strand
CAAAAAGGGCTTGCGCACTGGCAAGCCCATGAATTGTTGGTTGCGGGGACAGGATTTGAACCTGTGACCTTCGGGTTATGAGCCCGACGAGCTGCCAGACTGCTCCACCCCGCGGGCGGATTATAGCGCAAGACGGTACCTCTGGCAATTCGCTTGATGGCCCACGGCCATGTGGTCCGCGGCCTGCAGTCGAGGCTTCAGCCTCGCAGCGCATCAGGCGGCATCGAACCCGCGCGGCTGAAGCCGCGTCTACGGTGCGGTCGCGCCGGCTGGAAAGGCCACCACGTGGTCGATCGCAAGGCGAATGCCGATCTGCTCGCCGATGGCGTGATTGTGGTGCGACGGTACGAGCGACAGAAGTCGCGTTCCGGACGCGAGCTTCAGCGTGTACATGAACTCGGCGCCACGAAACGCCTTGGCTTCCACGTCAGCCTGCCACGGACTATCGTCGTCGTGAACGATGTCGTCCGGGCGCAGCAGCAGATCAACCGCCGTGCCGGCCGCCACTGGCACCGGCCAGTCGCCGTCCAATCGACCAAGTTCGGTGCGCACATGTCCGTCGGCCTCGGCGATGCCTGGCAGGAATACGCCCTGCCCCACGAAGTCGGCGACGAAGCGCGTGCGCGGCCGGTGATAGAGGTTGTAAGCCGTGTCCCATTGCTCGATAGCGCCATCCTTCATGATGCCGATCTCGTCGGCCAGCGCGAAGGCCTCGTGCTGGTCGTGCGTGACCAGCATCGCCGTCGTGCCCGCGGCCTTGAGGATCGATCGCATCTCGATCGAGATCCGCTCGCGCAGGTCGAAGTCGAGATTGGAAAAAGGTTCATCGAGCAGAAGCAGATCCGGTCCGGGAGCCAGCGCGCGCGCCAACGCCACGCGTTGCTGCTGGCCGCCCGACAGCTCGTGCGGATAGGCCTTGCCCATCGCCGACAGGCCGACCAGTTCCAGCATGGTCGCGACGCGCCTCGCAACGCTGTCCGTCCACGAGCGCGAGATGCCAAACGCGACGTTGCGCGCAACGTCGAGGTGGGGGAAGAGCGCGTAGTCCTGGAACACCATGCCCACGCCCCGCTTTTCCGGCGGCACCTGCAAGCCCGGTCGGGACACCACGCGATCGGACAGCACGATCTCGCCACCCTGTACCGGTTCGAATCCGGCCAGGCAGCGCAGCACTGTGGTCTTGCCGCAGCCGGAGGGGCCGAGCAGGCAGCCGATACTGCCGGGCTCGAGCGAAAAGCTCATGCCACGCACGACGCGGTGCGTTCCATAGGCATGGTCTAGGGCACGAACGCTGACGGAGGCGGCCATGGCGACCAGTGTAGGCGAGGAAGCGCTAGCCATGCACTTGCGCCGTCGGGGCGGCGACAGTTGCCCCGCCGCCGCCTCGCTTCTGCAGTACTTTCAGCTTTCCTGCGATCTCGGCGCCGACATGGATCTGCGGATTCGAAGGCGGCGCGTAGCCGGCCTCGCGCTCGCGCGCGGCGACGCGGTCGCGGGCGCCAGCAAAGGCAGCCTCGAGGCTGTCGCCCTTGGCAACGCCCTGGGCGAAGAACGCATCGCCGAAGAACGCGGCATCGCTGCGCTCGCCGCAGCCAAACGACTGGCGATCGGATTGCGAAGACGTGACGATCATCGTGTATTCATCCCTGAGCGGTTCGATGTAGCCGCCGGAGAAGCAAGCCGACACGACGATGATCCGCCACTTGATGCCGGCATCCGCAAGCAGCTGCTTCAATCCCGACGGGGACAGTTCCACCAGCGAGAGCGGCGGCTGCGCCGCGTCGAGTCGATGGTCAGGACCGCTACGGCTTGCAAGGTACACCATGACCACATCATCGTCAGGGTCGATGATGCTGCCGATTTCGTTCAGGGTCTCGCGCAGGTTGGTTACCGTGGCGAATGGCGCGGAAATCAGTGTCTGGGGGCTGTTCAGCATCAGGACTGACCGGTCCGCGGTACCCCAGCGCGCGTCCATGATCTTCTGCGCGGCTTCGACGTCCTTGCGATACGCGTCATCGCGCCCATAGGGTGCGAAGCCGACGAAATAGAGGTCGGAACGTTCGGGCCGCTCTTCAGCCAGCGCATCAAGCGCGTGGTTCAGAAGGAAAGACTGCGTCGCCAGGACCGCTTCGTTGCCGGCGTTCATCCCAACGTCGGCGGAGACACCGGGCGCGTCCTCGACCCACCAGGCAGCGTTGGGAAACAGTGTGTTGGCGAACCAGATCGGTGCGGCCAGCAGCAAGCCGCCGCCAATGGCACGCAGCCACGCATGCACGGGTGGCGGGGTGAAGGCGACTGCAACGCTGCGTACCAGCACCATCACGATCCACAGCACGACGAGGCTTTCCAGCGTGCCGTCAAAGGGCAGCCCCTCCGGTCGCGACGCGACGACGATCAGGACGTAGTGAAGCACCTGCACGAACGGCATCGACGCCAGCACCAGCACCGGGATGGCCAGTGCGAGATCGCGCTGTCGGTTGATGAGCGCTACCAGCGCGGCCGTGAAGAGCAACAAGGCGCCCGAGTACAACTCGGACCCCGCACCGAACAGTGAAAACGCCCGTGGTCCGTCGATGCGCCATGCATCGCCGACGACGTCGATCAATGCTGAAAGGACGAACAGCAGCAGAACCTGCGGCAGGTCGACACGAAATGCGAGGCGTTCGACCGGGCGGAAGAATGCAAGCCGCAGTCCGGCGCGAAGGTTGCGCAGTAGATCAGCCAGGGCGTGGCGCATGAACAAAGCGACAGGGGATTAGGCCCGGGCCGCGTTCCCTTCGACGAAAGCCTTGACTGCGGCGGCATCTGCCGCCAATACGGTGAAGTGCTGCGGCAATGCCTCCAGCCCGACCAGAGGCGCGGGGCGCGACGGATCCTGCCCCAGCGCTTCGCGGATCGTGGCTGCGAATTTGGCTGGGAGCGCGGTCTCGACGACCACGAGCGGCACCCCCGGATCGCGATGCTCCAGCGCAACCTTCATGCCGTCCGCAGTATGCGGGTCGATGATCGCTCCGAAACGCGCCTGCACGCTCCGGATCGTGGCGATGCGATCCGCGTGGGTACTGCGACCGGACACAATGCCGGCAGCACGTACCGCGTCCCACAACGACGTGCCGGCAATATCGAATCCTTTGCCGGCGGCAACACCGGTCCACAACGCTCGCACCTTGTCGGTGTCACCGCCTGCAACGTCATGGATGAAGCGCTCGAAGTTGGATGCCTTGGAAATGTCCATCGACGGCGACGACGTGGCGTGGGTCTCCGGGCCGCCGCGCGGACGATAGCGTCCCGTGCGAAAGAATTCGTCCAGCACGTCATTTTCATTGGTGGCCAGGATGAGCCGCCCGATCGGCAGCCCCATCCTCCGCGCCACATGCCCCGCGAGAATGTTGCCGAAGTTACCGGAAGGTACGGCAAAATCCACGCGTTGCCCGTTGTCCGCGCTGGCAGCGAAGTAACCCTTGAAGTAATAGACGATCTGCGCAGCCACGCGCGCCCAGTTGATCGAATTCACCGCGCCGATCCGGTGCCTGGCCTTGAAGGCCGCATCCGCGTTCACTGCCTTGACGATGTCCTGGCACTCGTCGAAGGTGCCGTCGATCGCCAGATTGAAGATATTGGGCTCGTCCAGCGCAAACATCTGCGCGGTCTGGAAGGGACTCATCCGTCCGTGCGGCGACAGCATGAAGACGGTCACGCGGTCCTTGCCGCGCATCGCGTACTCGGCCGAGCTGCCGGTGTCGCCCGAAGTGGCGCCCACGATGTTGAGCGAGCGCCCCTCGCGCGCCAGCACGTGTTCGAACAGGTTGCCCAGTAATTGAAGCGCGATGTCCTTGAACGCGAGCGTGGGCCCATTGGAGACGCGCAACAGGTGCAGCCCGGGCTCGAGCGTGAGCAACGGCGTGATGTCGTCGCTGCCGAAAGTCTCGCGGGTATAGGTGGCATCGACGATGCGCTTCAATTCCGGCGCCGGAATGTCGTCGATGAACCGGGAAAGCACCGCGAACGCGAGATCGCGATACCCTAGCGGCCGCAACGCCTCAAGTTCATCCGCCGTGAACCGCGGGTACTGCTGCGGCACCGCGAGGCCGCCATCGGGGGCCAGGCCCTCGAGCAGGACCGCGCAGAACGGCTGCGGCGAATCGGCGAAGGCGCCGCGGGTGCTGACGTAGCGCATCAGTTCAGCTCTTCCAGACGGATGCGGACAATAGCGCCGCGTACCGTCGGCAATGCCTCGATCATCGCGATCGCATCGACGATGTTGCGCTCGATGGACTGGTGCGTCAGCAGGATGATGTCGGTCTGGTCCTGGCCCTCGCCGGGCTCCTTCTGGATCATCGCATCGATCGAGATCTCGCGATCGGCAAGGATGCGGGTGATGTCGGCCAGCACGCCGGGCCGGTCATCGACGCGCATGCGCAGGTAGTAGCTGGTGACGACGTCACCCATCGGCAGGAACGGCAGGTCGGTCAGCTGGTCGGGCTGGAACGCAAGATGCGGTACGCGCTGCTCCGGATCGGCGGTGTGCATCCGCGTGACATCGACGAGGTCGGCAATCACGGCGCTGGCAGTGGGCTCCGCGCCTGCACCGGCGCCGTAGTAGAGCGTGGCGCCGACTGCATCCGCCTTCACCAGCACGGCGTTCATGGCCCCCTCGACGTTGGCGATCAACCGCTTATGCGGAATCAGTGTCGGATGCACGCGCAACTCGATGCCCTCGCGGCCGTTGGCCATTGCGCGCCGCGTGATGCCCAGTAACTTGATGCGGTAGCCCAGTTCCTCGGCGTAGCGGATGTCCTCGCGCGTGAGCCTGGTGATGCCTTCCGCGTAGGCCTTGTCGAACTGCATCGGCACGCCGAATGCAATCGCGGACATGATGGTGAGCTTGTGCGCGGCGTCAATGCCTTCGACGTCGAACGTGGGGTCGGCCTCGGCATAGCCGCGCGCCTGCGCTTCGGCCAGGACTTCGGCAAAACTCGCGCCCCGCGAGCGCATCTCCGACAGGATGAAATTGGAAGTCCCGTTGATGATGCCGGCGATCCATTCGATGCGGTTCGCGGACAGTCCCTCGCGTAACGCCTTGATGATCGGCACGCCGCCGGCCACCGCGGCCTCGAACGCCACCATCACGCCCCCGGCTGAGGCCGCGGCGAAGATCTCGTTGCCGTGGTGGGCCAGCAGCGCCTTGTTGGCGGTGACCACGTGCTTGCCGTGGGCGATTGCGTCGAGTACGAGCGTGCGGGCAGGCTCGATGCCGCCGATCAGCTCGCAGACAATGTCGACGTCCGGCTGCCGCACGACCACGGCCGGGTCGTTGGTGAGATTGACACCGGCAACGCCCCGCGTGCCTTCGCGCGCCTTGTCCAGCGTGCGGGTGGCGATCCAGTTGATTCGGATCGGACGGCCCGCCCGGCGGCTGATCTCCTCCTCGTTGCGGCGCAGGACGTCCCAGGTGCCGCGGCCGACGGTGCCGAAGCCCAGCAGCCCGACATGCAACGGTTTCATCGCCACCGCGGCCATCACAGCAACCCGTCGTCGCGGAACATCTGCTTGATGCCGCGGATGGCCTGCCTTGATCGCGATTCGTTTTCGATCATGGCGAAGCGGACGTGGCCGTCGCCGTACTCGCCGAAGCCGATGCCCGGCGATACCGACACGCGCGCCTTGGCGAGCAGCTGCTTGGTGAATTCGAGCGAGCCCAGCGCGCGATAGGGTTCCGGAATCTTCGCCCAGATGTACATCGATGCCTTGGGATTGTCGACCATCCAGCCCGCCTCGTGCAGGCCCTTGACCAGCACGTCACGGCGCGCCTGGTATCTGGCGGCGATCTCCGCCACGCAATCCTGCGGTCCTTCCAACGCCGCGATGGCCGCCACCTGCAGCGGCGTGAACGTGCCGTAGTCGTGATAACCCTTGATGCGGGCGAGCGCGTTGACGAGGTCGCGGTTGCCCACCATGAAGCCGATGCGCCAGCCCGCCATGTTGTAGCTCTTCGACATCGTGAAGAACTCGACGGCGACATCGCGCGCGCCCGGCACCTGCATGATCGACGGCGCTTTCCAGCCGTCGAAGCAGATGTCGGCATAGGCCAGATCGTGCACGACGTAGATACCGTACTCCTTCGCCAGCGCGATGATCTTTTCGAAAAACGGCAGTTCCACGCATTGCGCAGTGGGGTTGGCCGGGAAATTGATGATGAGCATCTTGGGCTTGGGGAAGCTCATCCGGATCGTGTGCTCCAGCTCGGCAAAGAAGTCGACGTCGGGCGTCAACTGCACCTGCCGGATATCCGCACCGGCAATCACCGGGCCATAGATGTGGATCGGGTAGCTGGGATTGGGCACCAGCACCGTGTCGCCGCGCCCCAGGGTGGCCAGCGCGAGGTGGGCGATGCCTTCCTTGGAGCCGATGGTGACGATGGCCTCGGTGTCGGGATCGAACTCGACCCCCCAGCGCCGCTGGTACCAGTGGCAGATCGCGCGACGCAGGCGCGGAATGCCCTTGGATACCGAATATCCAAGCGTATCGGGTCGCTGCACCGTCTCGATCAGCTTGTCGACAATATGCTGCGGCGTGGGGCCGTCGGGATTGCCCATGCCAAAGTCGATGATGTCCTCGCCGCGGCGGCGGGCCGCCATCTTCAGTTCGGCGGTGATCGAAAAGACGTACGGGGGCAGGCGCTCGATGCGCGAGAAATGGGTTGCCGGAGGGGTCGACATGCGAATCCTTGCGTAAGCGCCCGGAACCGTCCGAGCGACGTAGGTTTTGTTGCAGGATAATATTGCGAAGCTGATTTTAGCGCTTATGTTGCGTCGCGGCAAACGATCCCGTCACCAGGGTGCCGCTTCGATCCGTCAACTTCGCCAACTATTTTCCATGAAATTTCACCTGCAGACGCCCTCTTCCTCCATCGTCGCGGCATTGGGCGAGGACTGGATTCGGGTGGGCACCGCCGAATACCGGGACAATGTCGTCCTGACACCGGATGCCGTGATCCCTGGCTGGGCGCCCGCCGGATTCGGCGCGTTGTCCGAAGCTGAATTCGCGAGCCTGCGTCAGTACGATCCCGAAATCGTGCTGCTCGGCACCGGGGCGCGCCAGCAGTTTCCGCATCCGCGCCTGGTCAGCGCGCTGAGCGAAGCACGGATCGGCGTCGAGCCCATGGATACGCGCGCGGCATGCCGCACGTTCAACATCCTGGTAGCCGAAGGGCGGCGGGTGGTGGCGGCGCTGATCGTCCGGTGAAGCTTGCCGCTGACGGCAAATCGCACTTCAGCATTGGATCGTGGCGCGACAGTAGGTGGAGAGCTCGCGCACGATCGCGGTTCCCGCAACCGGCCGGCCGGCCTTGCCGTCGCCGTACTCGAGCGCGAGCTTCATCCTGTACTTGTCGAAGAACGCATCGAACTGCTCGGCCCCCACGGTGCCGGTAGCGTAAAGCCCGTCGTCGGCCGGTTCATAGTCGAGCACGATGGCCGCCAGCGGCTGCGGCGCGGGCCCGGACACCACGCGGGCACCGGCGAGCGGGTCGTACACGCTGTGGTCGGCACAGCAGTGGATGACCTGTGCCCCCGAGGTGGCAGAGCGTTCACGCTGGTACCGGATGAACGAAACTTCCCGTGTCGGGTACGCGAGCTTATGTGCGCAAATGGCGGAGAACGCGACGATGTTGCGATCGCGGCCCACCCCGCCTTGCCAAGCGTAGGCAGTCCCGTCCTTCCGCGCCAGGTCGGGTTGTGCCGCAACCGGACGCGGGAACTTGAGCAGCAGACAGGGCGTTGCCGCAAACGGATAGTGGAAGAGATAGTTGGTTTCCGCCGCGACGTCTGCCGGGACCAAAGGCCGCCCATGCACATCGACCAGGCGCACCCGCGCGTAGCGGCGCGGCGTAGCCTGCGCCCATGCCGCAGGGATCGCCGGCAGCGAGGCCGCGCCGCCGATCACCGCGCAGGACTCAAGAAATTCACGTCGTTTCATGTTCGAATGCGCCCGTGTTCGGCCACGCGGCCATGGCCCCGATTCTACCGGGGAGGTTGCAGGGTGCAACCGGACATTCGCGTGTGAGCCCGTGGTGGCATAAGCCTCGGACAATGGACTCACCGGGAGCCCGCCCGTGGGGATCTTCAAGAGCGCGCCGGTGCTGGTGATCGGCGTTGCCGCTACGTCATGCGGTCGCCAATTCGCGGACATGTTCGGTGGCGCTGCGGCCCAGCGCCGACAGCGAGTAGCCACCTTCCAGCGACGACACGATGCGTCCGTCGGCGTGCCGCGTGGCGACCTCCACGAGTTGCCGCGTTACCCAGGCGTAGTCGGCCTCGGTCAGCTTCAAGCCGGCCAGCGGATCTTCGCGGTGAGCATCGAAACCCGCGGATACCAGGATGAGCTGTGGCCGGTGCGCTTCCAACGCCGGCAGCCAATGCTCGTTTACCGCGGCGCGGAATTCCTCGCTGCCGGCGCCTTCGGCCAGGGGAACGTTCACCATATTGGGCGCCGGCGAATCCGTTCCGCAATACGGGTAGAGCGGGTGCTGGAACGTGGAGACCATCAGAACGCGCGCATCGTCGCTGAAGATGTCTTCGGTACCGTTGCCGTGATGCACGTCGAAATCGACGATGGCGACCCGATCGAGCCCGTGGGTCGCAAGCGCGTGGGCCGCGCCTACGGCGATGCTGTTGAAAAGACAGAATCCCATCGCCCGCCGCCGTTCGGCGTGGTGCCCGGGCGGGCGGACGGCACAGAAGGCGGTGCGGGAGCTGCCGCGCATGACGAGGTCCACCGCCATGACGACCGCACCGGCGGCGTGCCGGGCCGCGGTCAGCGAATGCGGGTTGAGGGCGGTGTCGGGGTCGATGAAGTGCAGTCCCGCGTCCGGCGACGCCGCGTCGATGGTGTCGATGTACCCGGCCGAATGGACACGTCCCAGCTGGTCGCGGGTGACGGCAGGCGCCGTGTAATGGACGAGGAAGGCGTCGATGCCCGACGCGATCATCCGGTCGCTGATCGCGGTAAGCCGCTCCGGGCACTCCGGATGGTAGGGCCCCATCTCATGCAGGAGGCAGGACGGATGGGTGATGAAGGCGGTGGTCACGGTCGGTAGAAGTGGGCTCGATTCTGTGAACTTCGGAGTGGACACATGGCCGAAGCCACTGCCGCGGGCACGAAGGTTGCACCCGTGGGTATCGCCAACTTCCGTCAGGCGGAGTGTAACTCGCGCTCGCCGGTCGTGACGCCAGCCCCGAACACAAGCTAGATTCGTTAACCTAGGTACCAGGCCTACCCGCCCATTCGAGACTGCCATGACCCTTCGCCCCGCCTCCTCCCCCGGCACTCCCGCCGCTGCCCGCCTGCAACAGGTATTGGCGCAGCTTGCCCGCATCGTCGTCGGCAAGGACGACGTCCTGCGGCTGGCGCTGGCCTGCCTCATTGCCCGCGGCCACCTGCTGATCGAGGATATCCCCGGGGTTGGCAAGTCGACGCTGGCGCACGCGCTCGCCGCCACCCTCGGCCTGCGTTATTCGCGCGTCCAATTCACCAGCGACCTGCTCCCGGCCGACGTACTGGGCGTGTCGATTTTCGATGAAAAGACCCAGAGCTTCCGATTCCATCCCGGCCCGATCTTCAATTCGGTCGTGCTGGCCGACGAGATCAACCGGGCGCCGCCCAAGACCCAGAGCGCACTGCTGGAGGCCATGGAGGAGCGCCAGGTCTCTCTCGACGGGCAGACGCGCAAGCTGCCCGATCCGTTCTTTGTCATCGCCACCCAGAATCCGGTGGAACAGATCGGCGCCTACCCTCTGCCGGAGTCGCAGCTCGACCGGTTCCTGCTGGCCATCGAAATCGGCTATCCCGATGCGGCCGCCGAGCGCGAGCTGTTGGCGGGCGGCGATCGCCGTGCCCGTATCCTCGAGACCCCGGCAGTGGCCGATCCCGCGACCCTGGCCGAATGGCAGCGCGAGGCCGCGCAGATCCACGTCGCACCGGCGCTGCTCGACTATGTGCAGGCACTGCTTGCCGCCTCGCGTGGTCATGGTGCGACTTCCGGCAATGGCGACGCCGGCGCGCGGCGCGGTTTGAGCCCGCGGGCCGGCCTCATGCTGATTGCCGCGGCCCGGGCGTGGGCCCTGCTGGCGGGGCGGCCCATGGTGCTGCCGGAAGACGTGCAAGCGGTGTTCGCCGCCGTTGCGGGGCATCGCCTTGCAGGGGGAACGCGTGCCGGCGCGGCCCAGGCCCAGGCGCTGTTGCGCGGGGTGCCTCTGCCGTGAGGCACGGGGTAGCGGCACCGCGGGCCGGACAGCCCACGCCGCCCGCCAGCGCCGGAGCGCGGACGTGAACGCGCCGGTCCTGCCGTTCAGCCGTGCCTGGCGTTCGCGCACGCGTCAGCGCCTGTTCCGGCATGCGCCCACCGATGCCAGCCCGGTGGTCCTGCGCCATTCGCGCATCTACCTCCTGCCCACCCGACGGGGCATGGCCCTGATCGCCACCCTGATCATCATGTTGCTGGCGTCGCTAAACTACGCGCTGGCGCTTGGGATCGCCGTGACCTTTGTGCTGACGGGCCTGCTCGCCGCAGCGCAACTGCATACATTCCGCAACCTCGCAGGGGTCGAGATTGCGCCGCTGTCGGCCGGCGAGAGTTTCGCCGGTGGCGATATCGCATTCACGCTTGCCGTGCATGCCGGCTCGGCGGCAAGGTCTTCCATCCAGTTGACGACCTGCGACGGCGCGCCCACCGTGCGCAGTGACGTGGCGGCGGGCGCGTCGTTGACGGCAACCCTCCGGCGTCCGGCGCCGCACCGCGGCCTGGTCGCCCTGGGTCGGGTGACGCTGTCCACCGACTACCCGCTGGGACTCTGGCGCGGCTGGTCCTACGTGCACTTTCCACTGGAGGGTGTCGTGTTTCCTGCGCCGGAAGTCTCGGCCCCGCCCCTTCCCGCCGGCCTTGGTGGTGCGGATGCGGAAGCGCACGGGCGCGGCGACGACGCTGACCTCGCGGGCCTGCGTGAATACCAGCGGGGCGACCCGCCCCAGCGGATCGCGTGGAAAGCCGTGGCGCGTGGCGCCGGATGGTTCAGCAAGGAGTTCGACGGCGCCGGCGGCGGCGGTCCGCTGATGCTCTCGTGGACCAGCCTGCCTTCCACACTCGACGCGGAGGCGCGGCTTTCACGCCTCACGGCATGGGTGCTTGCCGCCGAACGCGCAGCGCGCCCCTTCGCACTTGCCATTCCGGGGACGATGTTGCCGCCGCAACAGGGGCGTGATCATCGTCGGGCCGCGCTGACCACCTTGGCCCTGTTCGAGGCACGGCGCGGATGATGCGGTTGACGCGCAGTGGCGGTGGCGCCGTGCCGGTCAGTCCGCTGACCGTTGTGCAAACACGTTGCCTGGGGGCACTTCTGCTCGCCGCGCAGCTGCCACAGGCGCCGTATCTCCCGATCTGGGTCGCCGTGACGGGTGTGCTGCTGGTGGTACTTCGCCTCGCGCTCCTGCGCCGTGATCGCGCGCGTCCCCTGATGCCACCGGCCAGGATTCCGTCATGGGCCCTCGTGCTGTTTGCCGTCGCCGCCGCATTTGCCGTGCGCACATCGTTCGGCTACCTGGTCGGCCGTGATCCGTCGGTGGCATTCCTGTTCATCCTGGTTGCGATCAAGTTCCTGGAGACCCGATCGCGGCGCGATGGCTCATTGCTGGTCTGCCTCGCCTGCTTTCTTCTCATCACACCATTCTTCTACAGTCAGTCGATCTTCGCTGGCGCAGCGGCGATCCCGGCGGTGCTGCTGATCGGTGTCGCCCTGGATGCGCTGGCCATCGAAGAACGCGATGGCGCCCGGTCTTTCGCGTGGCGCGGAGCGATGCGGCGAAGCGGTATCATGATCCTGCAGGGGCTGCCCATTGCGGCCATGCTGTTCGTCCTGTTCCCCCGCCTTGCGTCGCCACTGTGGGGGATTCCCACTGATTTTTCCGCGCAGACCGGGCTTTCGGATTCGATGGCGCCCGGCCAGATCAGCGAACTCTCGCTCTCCGATGCGGTTGCCTTCCGTGTCGATTTTGAAGGCCAACCGCCACCTGCCGGACAGCGCTATTGGCGTGGCCCCGTGTTTTCGCGCTTCGACGGTCGCGTATGGACGGCAGGGTTGTTGCAATCAGGCGGCCAGCTGACGCCATTCGATGCACCCGCGATCACCTACACAGTCACGCTCGAGCCCAACTTCCGCCCGTGGCTCTTTGCGCTTGACCTCCCGGCTTCATTGCCGCAGATGGCCACCGGCGGCCCCGTCGGATCCAGCGCCGTGCTTACGCGCGATCAGCAACTGCTGGTGCGCTCGCCGGTCACTGAAGTTCTGCGTTACACCCAGCTTTCGATCCTGCGCGCATCCTATGCGGCCCACTCGGGCGAGGGCACGCAAAACCTGGCGCTTGGCCGTGGCAATACGCGGACGCTGGCCTTCGCCCGCGACCTGCGGGCGCAGCAGCCGGACGATGCTGCATACATTCGCGCCGTTCTCGACTGGTTCAATCGGGAGCCGTTCGTCTACACACTTTCGCCGCCGCTCCTTGATCGCGATCCGGTGGACCTGTTCCTGTTCGACGAGCGTCGCGGTTTCTGCGAACACTATGCCAGTGCTTTCGTGCTGCTGCTGCGGGCTGCAGGCATCCCCGCACGCGTGGTGACGGGCTATCAGGGTGGCACGATGAATCCGCAGGGCGGTTATCTGATCGTCCGCCAGTCCGATGCCCATGCGTGGGCCGAGGCACTGGTAAATGGCACGTGGACGCGTTTCGATCCGACGGCCGCCGTCTCGCCGTCGCGTATCGAACTGGGGCTGGGCGGAGCTCTGCCAGCGGGCGAGTTCGTGCCGTTCCTCGCGCGGCTCGACGGCAGCTGGCTGCGCACGGTGCGCCTGACCTGGGATGCGTTCGACCACCACTGGAAGCGCAATGTCGTCGGATTCAATCATGATCGCCAGCGCTCGCTCTGGCGCGACCTGAAGCTCGACCGCTTTGCCGCGTGGCAGATCATGGGCGGCGTGGCCGCTGTCCTGTTCGTTTGGGGGGCCTTGGTGATCACCTGGCTCATGTGGAAGCGGCGACGGCAGGAAAGGGCGCTCGCGCTGTGGGATGACCTCAATCGGCGTTTGGCCCGGGCGGGATTGCCGCGGCAGCCGCACGAAGGTCCGCTGGCTTTTTCCCGGCGCGCGGCAACGCGTTGGCCGCAGTTCGCGATCGCCTTCGCGGCCATCGGCGAGTCGTTTGCGTCGCTGCGCTATGGCGCGCCGGGCGCCGCACGTGAACGCGAAGCGCTGCTGGCAACGCTGGAGCGCGCCATCGAAGTGTTACCGGCACCGGCAGCGATGCGCGGTGCCGCCGAGGCGAGTGCCGAAACCTAGGACCCGGCATGGTGCCGGCCGTTCCGCCACCTTGGCGACGTCGCAAACGGTGGCACGCGCTTGATGGCGACCTTCCGCGCCGGATGCCACCAACGACAGTCAGGCCGGCGGCAGGACGCGCGCCGGATCCATCGGTTTGCCGAGCCGCCGGATCTCGAAGTGGAGCTTGACTTCGGTGGTGTCGGTGTTGCCCATTTCCGCGATCCTTTGCCCGCGCGTGACCGCCTGGCCTTCCTTCACCAGGATCTCGCGATTGTGGGCGTAGGCGGAAAGGAACGTCCTGTTGTGCTTGATGATGATGAGCTTGCCGTAGCCACGCAGGCCGGTGCCCGCATACACGACGGTACCTGCGGCGCTGGCCACCACCGGCGTCCCCGCGGTTCCCGCGATGTCGATGCCCTTGAGATTGGCGGTCTCCGAAAAATTACCCACGATCCTGCCTTTGGCCGGCCAGACCCAGTCGAGCTTGTTCTCGTCGTCATCGGCGTCGGGCGCAGCTGCCTTGGGTGGTTCAGGCCTGGATTCCGCACGCGGCGCCACGCTGGCAGGCGCAACAGCCACGACTTCAGGCACCGGTGGCGGGCCCTTCGCCACATCACGCAGCGCCTGCTCCGAGTACGGCTCCTTCACTGCCTTTGGCGACGACTTGTAATTGTCGCTGTTGCGTGACAACGGGCCTGCCGGCGATGCGGGCGTGGCGGCCGGTGCCTTGCTTTCGGTGACGACCGGCGCCGGCTTGAGCGGCGTGGTGATCACGCCGGATGCGGCAACGGTACTGCCCGCCTCCCCCGGCGCCTTCAACTGCAACACCTGACCCACACGGATCAGATTGATGTTCTCGAGGTTGTTCAACGCTGCAAGTTCGCGGTAGTCGAGCCCGTGATCCAACGCGATCTGGTAGAGCGTGTCGCCGCGCTTGACGGTGTAGGTTGATGGACGCCAGTCCGCTTCGGGCACCGCAGTTGACGGCGCCGCGGTCCCAGGCGCCGGCGTCGGCGCCGGCGCTGTGGTTGCCGGGCGCGACGGCGCAGGCGCGGCCCGGTCCTCGACCGGTGCACGCGTCTTCGATGCGCAGCCGGCGACGATCACCACGAGAACAACAATGGTCAGCCGGCGCCAGGACGCGGGCCCTGGCGTTGCGAGGACACAGTAGGGAGGCATCAGCAGTGGACCACGGAAGTCATCCGGACGTTCACGCCAATCCGGACAGAAGCGGCACAAATCTTACCGCATCGAGCGATTGCTCCCTGAGTCCGGTGGCCGCCAGTTCGAGCACGGTCAGTCGTTGGACACCGCGTTCATCACCCGCCTGCGCGAGTGGCAGCACCATGCGTCCGCCCGGGTTGAGATATCGCAGCAGCGCAGTGGGCACGTGCGTGGCCGCCGCGGTGACGATGATCGCATCGACCGCAAGTTTCTCGCCGAGGTCATGGCTCCCATCGCCGTGTTTCAACGAAACGTTCTTGAGCTTGAGCGACTGCAGGTGCCGTCGCGCCTTGGCGACCAGTGCGCCAATGCGCTCCACCGTGTACACATGCCGCGCGATGCCCGCAAGCACGGCGGTCTGGTAGCCGCAGCCCGTACCGATCTCCAGCACGTCGTGGAGGTCGCGGGCATTGCGAGCGAGCTCCGTCATGCGCGCCACCACCCATGGCTGCGAGATCGTCTGTCCGTGCCCGATCGGCAGCGGGACGTCGTCGTAGGCCCGGATCGCCAGTGCCTCGTCGACGAAGACATGCCGCGGAACTTCGGTCATCGCGGCCAGCACGACTTCATCAGTGATCCCCTGCTCGCGCAGCCTTTCGATCATCCGCGCGCGCGTGCGCACGGACGTCATGCCGATGCCCGCGCGCTGTCGTTCGTTGTCGCCGAGCATCGCCATCATCCATGCAAGGGGTACCGTGCCGCGTCAGAGCGCGAGCCAGCCGGCGACTTCCGGCATCCGCTCGCGATGGGTAAGGTCGATCTGAAGCGGCGTCATCGACACATGATCGGTGGCCACCGCATGAAAGTCCGTCCCGTCGCCGGCGTCGGCTGCCGCGCCCGCCGCGCCGACCCAGTAGACCGTTTCGCCACGCGGGTTCTGGCTGCGGATCACGTCTTCGGCCTTGTGCCGCCGGCCAAGCCGTGTGATCAAGGTGCCGCGCAATGCCGCCAACGGGACATCCGGCACGTTGACGTTGAGAAGCCATGCGCCGGCTGGCGCCCGGGCGTGGCGAAGCGCGATGTCGACGGCAACCTGTGCCGCCGTATCGAAGTACTGACCATTCCTGGAGGCCAGCGATATTGCGACCGACGGAATCCCGAGCAGGTATCCCTCGGTGGCTGCGGCAACCGTGCCGGAATAGATTGTGTCATCACCCATGTTGGCGCCGAGATTGATGCCGGAGATCACCATGTCCGGCAACGCGTCGAGCAACCCCGTCACGGCCAGGTGCACGCAGTCGGTGGGCGTGCCATTGACGAACATGAAGCCGTTCGGCGCACGTCGGACGTAGAGCGGTCGATCCAGCGTGAGGGAGTTGGAGGCTCCGCTGCGGTCACGCTCCGGCGCGACGACGGTAATCGTGGCGTGCTGCGCAAGCGCCGCGGCCAACCGCTCGATGCCCGGGGCAAAGTAGCCATCGTCGTTCGAAATCAGAATATGCATCGGGGAGCAACGTCCGGTGAATGTGCAGCGCAATGCCCCTGACGGCGCATTCGCCAAAATTATAACCCGCACCGCGGGCGCAACGTCGGCGCAACCCCGCGCATCCTATAATGACCCGATGCGTAACACGAACCATTCCACCGGCACGGCGGAACCTGCCCCGCGCCTGTCCACGCATGCAAGGTAACCGCCGCAGCGCCACTGTACTGGCGGTCGTGCTGGCGCTGCTCGCCGCGCTGCCGGTCGCAGCCATCGTGCTGCGGGCCGCGACGTGGGGCGCCGGCGCGACGTGGGCACACCTCGCCGCCACGGTGCTTCCGGACTACGTGTTCAACACGCTGGCGCTGACCGTGCTGGTCGGGATCGGCGTCGGGATCGGCGGAACCGCTGCCGGCTGGCTGATCGCCCGCCACCGCTTTCCCGGCAGCACCATGTTCGCGTGGGCGCTGCTGCTCCCGCTGGCGATGCCGTCCTATGTCATGGCCTACGCCTATACCGATTTCCTGCAGTACGCGGGGCCACTGCAGACTGCGCTGCGCGAAGCATTCGGCTGGACGCGCGCCGACTACTGGTTTCCCGACGTGCGCACGCTGGGCGGCGCGGCGGTGATGTTCGTGTTCGCGCTCTATCCCTATGTCTTCCTGCTGGCACGCACCGCATTCCTGGAGCGGCCACCCGCGCTGGTCGAGGCCGCGCGCACACTCGGCCTCGACGCCAGGGCAACGTTCTGGCGAGTGGAACTCCCACTGGCGCGACCCGCCATTGCGGGCGGCATCGCCCTTGCGCTGATGGAAACGCTGGCGGACTACGGCACGGTTGCCTACTTCGCGGTCGATACGTTCACCACGGGCATGTATCGCGCGTGGTTTTCACTGGGCGACCACACGGCTGCTGCACAGCTTGCGGTGATGCTGCTCGTGTTCGTGGTGGGCGCGATCGTGCTTGAGCGCTCGTCAAGGGGAGCGGCCCGCACTGCCGGCGGCGCGCGCGGCAGGCACACGCAACGCCAGGAGCCCGTTCGTCTTACGGGATGGCGCGCGGCGGCGGCAACCTCCTTCTGCGCCATTCCGCTGCTGACCGGATTCGTGTTGCCGATCGTGTTGCTGCTGCGCTTGCTGCTGGGCGAGGCGGACTTTCCATGGTCGATCCGATTCCCGGAGTGGGCGTGGAACAGCCTTCGGGTAGCCGTGTTGGCGGCGGTGATTGCCGTCGTGGTCGCGACAGCGGTCGCCTATGCATTGCGCCTCGCCCCCGGGCGCCTCACGCGGGCCAGCAGTCGGGTAATGACGCTGGGCTACGCGGTCCCGGGAACGGTGCTTGCCATCGGCGTGCTGCTGCCGCTTGGAGCGGTGGACAACTGGATTGCGGCGTGGATGCGCGAGGTGACGGGGCGCCCCGTCGGGCTGTTGCTGACCGGCACGCTGGTTGCCTTGCTCTATGCCTATGTGGTTCGCTATTTTGCCGTGGCGTGGAATGCAATCGAGCCCGGCTTCGCCCGGATCACCCCGGCGATGGATGCCGCTGCGCGCAGCCTGGGGGCAGGCATATTGGGCACGCTGATGCGGGTGCACGCGCCACTGCTCGCCCGCAGCGGCGCCGCGGCGCTGCTGCTCGTCTTTGTCGATGTGATGAAGGAATTGCCGGCGACGCTGGTGCTCCGGCCATTCAACTTCGACACGCTCGCCACCCAGACCTATCTGCTCGCCAAGGACGAACGACTGGCCGAGGCCGCGCTGCCGTCACTCGCGATCGTAGCTGTCGGCCTCGTGCCGATCATGGTGCTTGCCCGCATGGCGCGCCGCGGCATCGCGCGGACGCACGACGCGGACCTGCCGGGTCGCGTCGAGATGTCGATCTAGCGACGCGGGTTACTTCCAGCCAGCGCGATCGGCAATGCGCTGCGCCTCGGCCGTGTTCCTGCCCAGCGTGGCGATGGGCAGTGGATCGATCCTGAACTTGCCAAGCGCATCGAGCGCGGGGTTTGCGACCGCTGCGGATGCGACCACCGGCCACTCGTTGTTGCCGTCCGCGAAATAGCGCTGGGCTTCGTTGCTGGCGAGGTACTCGAGGAACTTCACCGCGTTATCCTTGTGCGGGGCGTTCTTCAGCACGCCCGCGCCCGAGACATTGACGTGGGTGCCGTTGCCCGCCTGATCGGGCCAGATCACGCCGGTCTTCGCGACGACTTCGAGGTCTTCCGGCTTCGTTGATCGCATCAGGCGCGCGTAGTAGTAGGTGTTCGCCAGCGCAACTGCGCATTCGCCCGCGGCCACCGCCTTGATCTGGTCCGAGTCCCCGCCCTTGGGCGTGCGCGCCATGTTCGCGACCACACCCTTGGCCCAGGCTTCGGCCCTGGCCGGGCCGAGGTGCGCGAGTTGGGACCCGATCAGCGACAGATTGTAGGGATGACTCCCCGACCGCGTGCAGACTCTGCCCTTGTTCCGGGGATCCGCAAGCGCCTCGTACGTGGCGACGTCGGCGCGATCGACCATGCTCTTGTTGTACACGATCATCCTCGCCCGGTACGAAAAGCCGAACCACTTGCCGTCCGGATCGCGGTACTTCGCCGGGATCCGCTCGTCGAGCGTGGCCGATTTGACGGGGAGGAAGAGCCCCAGCTGCTCAGCCTGCCACAGGCGCGCGGCGTCGACGATCAGCAAGACGTCGGCAGGACTGGCGGCCCCTTCCGTCTTCAAGCGCTCGAGCAGCTGCTCGTCGCCGGCTTCGATGCGGTTGATTCGAATCCCGGTGGTTTTGGTGAAGTTGTTGTAGAGGGCTTCGTCGGTCTGATAGTGGCGGGCCGAAAACAGGTTGAGGATGGGTTCGTCGGCAGCGAATGCCGGCGAGGCCAGCATCATCGGCAATGCGAGCGCGCAAACGACGCGGGCGAGTCTGGTGAACATGATCAAAGGTCGCAGAGGGTTTGGATAAGGCAAGGATAGCGCCGCCCGAATGCCTGTGTCAATACAAATGCGAACTATTCGTATTCCCATACTTGTTCGTCAAACTGGCGTGCAGCAGCCGGTTGAATTGTGCCGACGCGGCGACATGAGGGACCGGCGTTCCTGGTGCTGGCCCGACATTGCCGAGTAGTGCCGGCGACACGATGTGCGGGACCGCTTTCCGGGTATCGCGGGCATGGTGCTGTTGAGTCATGCGGGCGCCGCGGCGTGCGGTACCGCTTTCTCGTTGCGCGGCCTGGTGCGGTTGAGTCATGCCGGCGCCGCGGGGGGGGGTTCCGCGGGCCGGGGGCATAAGGGGGGCCAAACAAGGCCCCAACCCAATAAACCGCCCCCCCGACCCCCCCCCCCC
>JANNKR010000161.1:0-6133 GCA_031396395.1 Betaproteobacteria bacterium | reverse complement strand
GTCACCGGCATCAGCCCGCTGCGCCGCGCTGACGTGACGGTGGCGTGCCCGCGCTGCGCGTCGCCGCGCACGCGTCTCGTTTCCCAGTTCGGCTCGACGGCCTGCAAGGCGCAGTATCGATGTGATGCGTGCCTCGAGCCCATTGACTATTTCAAGCCGCATTGATGGCTGCTGCGAAGCGATAACGCCCATGAGCCGATTTCATCCGCTGACCATTGCCCGCATCGAGCGCGAGACCCGCGATGCCGTGGCGATCACCTTTGCGGTCCCGGCGAACCTGCGCGAGCAGTTCCACTACGAGCAGGGCCAGCACCTGACGCTGCGCACGAAGGTCGGTGGGCAGGACGTGCGGCGCTCCTACTCGATCTGTGCTGCCGTTGCCGACAACTGCCTGCGCATCGCGGTGAAGAAGTCACCGGGTGGCGTGTTCTCGACCTGGGCCAACGACGCGCTGAAGGTCGGCGACACGATCGACGTGATGCCGCCGCTCGGGCACTTCAACGTGGCGCTGGATCCGGGCACGCGACGCCACTACGTGGGCTTTGCCGCCGGCAGCGGCATCACGCCGCTCGTGTCCATCGTCAAGACGACGCTGGCAACGGAGCCCGGCAGCCGGTTCACGCTGATCTACGGCAATCGTGCGTCGGGCTCGGTGATGTTCAAGGAAGAACTGGCGGCGCTGAAGGACGTGTACATGAGCCGCTTCAACCTCGTGCACGTGCTGTCGCGCGAGGCGCAGGACATCGAGTTGCTGCACGGCCGCATCGACGAGGCCAAGGCGGCCGCCATCCTGGCGCACTGGGCCCCCGTGGCGGAGGTGGACGCAGCCTTCGTCTGCGGCCCCGAAGGCATGATGGACGGCGTGGTCGCGGCGCTCAAATCCGCCGGCATGCCGGAGACGCAAATCAAGGTCGAGCGCTTTGCCGCGAGCATACCCCGCCATGCGCACGTCGCTCATGTGGTGCCGGAGCCTGGACACACCGAATGCGAGGTGACCGTCATCATGGATGGCGCCACCCGCAGCTTCATGCTCGAGAAGGCGAAGGAGAACATACTGGAGGCCGGGCTGCGCAACGGCATCGAGCTGCCTTATTCGTGCAAGGGTGGCGTGTGCTCCACCTGCCGGTGCAAACTGATGGAAGGCGAGGTCGACATGGATGTGAATTTCGCGCTCGAGGACTACGAAGTGGCGCGCGGCTTCATCCTGTCGTGCCAGAGCTACCCGGTCACCGACCGCGTGACGGTCAATTTCGACGACACCGGTACCGCGTAAACTATTCATCCGGGGCCGCCATGCCCTGCCTGCCGCCACGCTGCGGCGCGTTGAAGGAGAGAAGACGTGTCGCATCCGTTCTTTGAACGCCACCGGGCCACGCTCGAGCGCGCCGTGCAGGCCACCGCGGAGCGCACCTACTGGAGCGCCTACCCCGAATCGGCCAGTCCCAAGGCCTATGGCGAGGGCGCGGCGGAAGCCGGCCGCGCCGAGTTCGACGCGTTGCTGGGGAAGCCGTTTCCGCTGCAGCAGTCCGCCACCGTGGGCGAGGTTGCCGGCGAAAAGTCGCCGTATGGGCTACCGCTTGGCGTCACCTATCCGCAGCCGGAGATGGACGGCCTGCTTGCTGCCGTCGCTGCGGCCCAGGAGCAATGGCGCCGCGCGGGGCCCGAAGCGTGGGCCGGCGTTGCCCTTGAGACACTTGCGCGCATCAACCTGTCGAGCTTCGCGATCGCCAATGCGGTGATGCACACCACGGGGCAGGCGTTCATGATGGCCTTCCAGGCCGGTGGCCCGCATGCGCAGGATCGCGGACTGGAGGCCGTGGCCTACGCATGGCACGAACTGCAACGCGTCCCGGCCACTGCCGTATGGGAAAAGCCGCAGGGCAAAAACGAGCCCATCCGGATGGAGAAGCACTTCAGGGTCGTGCCGCGCGGCGTGGCGCTGGTCATCGGCTGCTGCACGTTTCCGACATGGAACGGCTATCCGGGACTCTTTGCCAGTCTCGCCACCGGGAATGCGGTGGTGGTCAAGCCGCATCCGGCGGCGATCCTGCCGCTGGCAATGACGGTGCGGATCGCACGGCAGGTCCTGCTCGAGGCCGGCTTCGATCCCAATGTCGTCACGCTGTTTGCACACAAGGCAGGTGACGACACGGCCCAGCGGCTGGCGTTGCGGCCGGAAGTCCGCATCATCGATTTCACGGGCAGCACCGCCAACGGCCGCTGGCTGGAGGAGCACGCACGGCAGGCGCAGGTCTACACGGAAAAGGCGGGTGTCAACCAGATCATCATCGACAGCGTCGCGGATATCAAGGCGGTGGCGCGCAACATTGCGTTCTCGCTGGCGCTCTACAGCGGGCAGATGTGCACAGCGCCGCAGAACCTGTATGTGCCGCGCGGCGGCATCGATACTGCCGAGGGTCCCTTGAGTTTCGATGGCGTGGCGGCCGCGCTGGCCGAAGCCGTGCAGAAACTCGTCGGCGATGCCACGCGTGCCGTCGAGATCCTGGGCGCGATCCAGAACGAGGGCGTGTTGCGGCGGCTGGAGGCGGCGCGCGGACTGGGCACGGTGCTGCTCGACTCGCAGGTGATCGCCCATCCCGTGTTCCCGAATGCAGCGATCAGGACGCCGCTGCTGGTCAAGCTCGACGTCGCCGACCGGGCGGTCTACCTCAACGAATGGTTCGGCCCCATCGCATTCGTGATCGCGACGGACTCGACCGCGGAGAGCCTCGCGATCGCGCGCGACGCCGTGCACGGGCACGGCGCGCTGACGCTGTCCGTCTACTCGACGCGCGACGATGTGATCGCGCAGGCCGTGGCCGTGGCGGAAGATGTGGGCGTCGCGCTTTCCATCAACCTCACCGGCGCCGTGTTCGTCAACCAGTCGGCAGCGTTCTCGGACTACCACGGCACGGGTGCCAATCCGGCCGCCAACGCTGCGCTGACCGACTCGGCTTATGTCGCCAACCGGTTTCGCGTGGTCCAGCATCGTTTCCACCTCTGACCCGGGCTGCCATGACGACCGCCAGCATCCTGTTCGAGCGCGCCGACGGCATCGCGCGGATCACACTCAATCGCCCTGACCGGCTCAACAGCTTCAACACGGCGATGCACGCCGAGCTGCGCGCGGCGCTGGCGCAGGTCAAGGCCGACGCATCGCTGCGGGTGATGCTGCTGACGGGGGCAGGGCGGGGCTTCTGTGCCGGGCAGGACCTGGCCGACCGGGCCGTGGCGCCCGGTGCCGCGCCGGTGGACCTTGGCGCCTCGATCGAAATGAACTATCGGCCGCTGGTCCTGGCGCTGCGCCAGTTGCCGCTGCCGGTGGTGTGCGCGGTCAATGGCGTGGCCGCGGGCGCTGGCGCCAACATCGCGCTGGCCTGCGATATCGTCATCGCCGCGAAGTCGGCAAATTTCATCCAGGCGTTCTGCAAGATCGGCCTGATCCCGGATTCGGGTGGCACCTATTTCCTGCCGCGCCTGGTTGGCTCGGCGCGCGCGATGGGCCTGGCGCTGCTGGGCGACAAGCTTCCCGCTGCGACGGCGGCGGACTGGGGCCTGATCTGGCAGTGCGTCGACGACGTGGAATTGAAGCCCGCCGTCGAAGCCCTGCTGGCGCAACTTGCCCAGGCGCCCACGCGCGGCCTGGCCGCGACCAAGCGCGCCCTGCACGCCTCGGCGTCGGCTACGCTGGCGGCGCAGCTCGACCTCGAGCGCGACCTGCAGCGCGAGCTCGGCAACTCGGCGGATTATCGCGAAGGCGTGGCGGCATTTGCCGCCAAGCGGCCACCCAATTTCACTGGCACGTGAGTCGCCGCGACGGTACCGACATGAGCACCAGGGACGGCACGACCACGACGCATGCATTGCCGCCCGGCGTCGAGATCGGCGTGATCGGCGCGGGCGCGATGGGCGCGGGTATCGCGCAGGTCGCGGCCCAGGCCGGGCACCGGGTGCACCTCTTCGATACGCAGATGGGCGCTGCCGACGCGGCGCAGGCCAGGATCGCTGCAACTTTCGCGACGCTGGCCGACAAGGGCAAGCTCGCGGCCGCAGAAGCCACGGCCGCGGCGGCGCGCGTGATCGCGGTGCACGCGCTGGGCGATCTCGTCAGCGCCGCGCTGGTGGTCGAGGCCATCGTCGAGAACCTCGAGGTCAAGCGGCAGTTGCTGCGCGATCTCGAGGTGGTCGTCGCCGCCGATGCGATCCTGGCCACCAATACGTCGTCGTTTTCGATCACCGCGCTTGCAGCCGGCATGCAGCATCCGGGGCGGGTGGTTGGCATGCATTTCTTCAACCCGGCGCCGCTGATGCCGTTGGTCGAAGTAGTGTCGGGCCTCGCCACGGACCCGAGTGTCGCTGCGATCACGCATGCCACGGCAATGGCGTGGGGCAAGCTGCCTGTGCACGCGCAGTCCACGCCGGGATTCATCGTCAATCGCTGCGCGCGGCCCTATTACGGCGAGGCACTGCGACTCTTTACCGAGCGCGCCGCCGATCCCGCCACTATCGACGCCGTGATGCGCGAGGCAGGCGGCTTCCGGATGGGACCGTTCGAGTTGATGGACCTGGTGGGACTCGATGTCAATTTCGCGGTCACGCGCAGCGTCTGGGAGGCGTACTTCCACGACCCACGCTTCACGCCATCGCTGGTGCAGCAGGAACTGGTGGCCGCAGGCTTCCTGGGACGAAAATCCGGCCGCGGCTTCTTCAGCTATGCACCGGGCGCCACGCGCCCCGACGCGCAGACCGAGGCCCCGCAGCCACGGCCGAGCGGCGTACGCGCGGCCGGTGACGGCGCGATGAGCGGCGCCTTGCGCGACCGGTTGACGGTTGCCGGCTTCAACGTCGTGCAGACCCCCGTCGACATCGCTGTGGCGGACGCCTATCTCGAGGTCGACGGCACGCTGCTGGTGCCCAGCGACGGCCGTACGGCCACGATGGTCGCCGCCGGCTGCGCGCGGTCCGACGTCGTGGTGTTCGACCTCGCGCTCGACTTTCGCAACTGCACGCGGCTGGCCATCGCGGTCGCCGATTCGTGCAGCGCTGCCGGCGCGGCGGCAGCGATCGGCGCGCTGCAGGCGGCCGGCATCGCCGTCACACGCGTCGACGACGTGGCCGGACTGATCGTGTTGCGGACGGTGGCGATGCTGGCCAACGAGGCCGCCGACGCGGTGACGCAGGGCATCGCGGCGCCGGGCGACGTGGACCTCGCGATGCGCAAGGGCGTCAACTATCCGCGGGGGCCGCTGGAATGGGCCGACGCCATCGGCCTCAAACGCGCGCGCGCGGTGCTGCATCACCTGGCGGCGCACTATGGCGAGGATCGTTATCGCGTCTCGCCGCTGATCACGCGCCGCTGCGCCACGGGAGGAAAGCTTGGTGAGTGAACATGTTGCCGCAGTTCCGCCGCCGCTGACACCGGAGGAGGCGCAGGACCTGGCCGAGCGCGTCGCGCACGGGATGTTCGAGCGCGATCGCGCGTCGCAGACGCTGGGGATCCGCATCGTGCGCGTGGCGCCGGGCTTCGCCGAATTGTCGATGAAGGTGCGGGGCGACATGGTCAATGGCCACGCCATCTGCCACGGCGGACTCGTGTTCACGCTGGCCGACAGTGCGTTTGCCTTTGCCTGCAACAGCTACAACTTCAACACGGTGGCGGCCGGCTGCACGATCGAGTTCCTGGCCCCGGGGCGCGAGGGCGACGTGCTGACCGCTTCGGCACGCGAGCGCGCGCAGGGCGGTCGCGCCGGTGTCTACGACATTGACGTCCGCAATCAGGATGGCCGCACCATCGCGCTGTTTCGCGGCAAGAGCATGCGGATCAGGGGGCACGTGATCGCGCCCGACACGAAGGAGGAATGACGATGTCAGCCACGCATCCGCGCCCGGGCGAGCTCGAGGCGATCGAAACCGCCAGCCGCGACGAGCTGCGGGCATTGCAGCTGTCGCGCCTGCGCGCGTCGCTGGCGCATGCCTACCGCAACGTCGCGCATTACCGGCTGGCCTTCGACGCGCGCGGCGTGCGTCCGGCCGACCTGCACACGCTCGAGGACCTGGCCAAATTCCCGTTCACGGTCAAGGCGGACCTTCGCGATCACTATCCGTTTGGCATGTTTGCGGTTCCGCGCGAGCA
>JANNKR010000070.1:0-12866 GCA_031396395.1 Betaproteobacteria bacterium | reverse complement strand
CGCGCCGCCCGCGCCATGCTGAACTGCGCCAACGCGATGGCGTCCACATCCCGAACGCTGCCGGCCGCGGCGGCAATCAACCGATCGTGCAACTCGACGTTGCGCGCATTGAGCGCATCCATGGCATCCGCCACATGAACCGGCACGACCTCGATGTCCGGCGGAAACTCCGGCGGCATCGATGCCAGCGTCGGGGCGAAGGTGGCCAGCACGGCGATTCGCCGGCCACCGGCCCGCGCCAGCGTGACCGCTTCGTCGATCATCGCCTCGTTCGGCTTCAGTACCGGCAGATCGGGCCATGCCCGCTTTACCGCGTCGATGCAGGGCCCAAAGGCCGAACACGTGAACAGGATGCCGTGCGCGCCGGTGCCGATCGCATACTCCGAAAGCGCCAGAAAGCGCCTGGTCATCGCGTCGTCCAGGCCACCGGGATTCGCAGCCAGATCGGCGGACAGACTGTCGTCGAGCAGATTCATCCGCGCGCAGTCCGGCCACAGCTGGTCGAATGCGGCGTTGATCGGATCGATCGAGTGGATCAGCGCGTGGATCAGGGCGATGCGCATGCTCATATCCGTATACCTCAGATCACCCGCAGCGTGATGGCCTTGAGCACCGCGCGGGTCCGATCCCGTGTCTCGAGCTTTTCGAGGATGACCGACACGTAGTTCTTGACGGTGCCCTCGGCCAGGAACATGGCGCCAGCAATTTCCCGGTTGGAGTAACCACCGGCCATCAGTCGCAGGACGGCAACCTCACGCTCGGTGAACAATGCGCGCGGCGCGTCATCGGCATGGTACCGGTAGCGGGCACGTACCGGCTCGGTGCTGACGGGCTGCAGCATGGTTTCGCCACGCGCCACGCGGATGATCGCGTCGCGCAGGTCCTCGGGGGCCGCGTCCTTCAGCATGAAGCCCTGGGCGCCTGCCTGGGTGGCGCCCAGGAGCAGTTCGCTGTCGGCGAAGGTGGTCAGCAGCAGCACCGGGGTGGTGTCGCCGCGCTCGCGCAACCTCCGCGTGGCCTCGATGCCGTCGATCCCCGGCATGCGGATATCGCTCAGCACCGCGTCGACCGGATGGAGGGCCATTTGGGCCAGCAACGCTTCGCCGCCATCCGCTTCGCACACGATCACGATGCCAAGGCGCTCCAGCAGGGCCCGCAGGCCAGCGCGGACCAGCGCCTGGTCGTCGGCGAGAGCGATGCGCAGGGGCGCGTCGATGGTCACTCTCCGGGCAGGACCACAAGCAGGCTCAAAGCGGCAGGCTGGCGTCAATGCGCAAGGCGCCGGCGGCACTAGTCGATGTGACGAGCGTGCCATTGGCGGCGGCGACGCGCTCGCGCATGCCGGTCAGGCCGCTGCCTTCATGCATGGCACCACGGACCCGGCCATCGTCTTCGATGCCGATGGCCAGACGCTCGCCGTCACGACGAAGGGTGACGAACAGCGTGCTGGCCTCGGCGTGGCGCGCGCTGTTGGTCAGGGCTTCCTGCACCAGGCGCAATACCGTCTCGGCCATGCTGGCGTCGGTGACCATGATGTTGTCGTCCATGGACAACGCCAATTTCAAGGCCGGCAACGGTGCGGCGAGCGCATGCAGCGCAGTGCGCAGGTCGAGGCCGCGCGCGCCACGCAATGTCTGCACAACGTCACGCAGGTCGTGCAGAAGTTCGGCGGCCAATTGCCGGGCGATCGCCACTTCCGGACGCTGCGCCAGCACCGGATCGGCGGCGAGCAGGCGCAGGTTCATCGTCATCGCCGTCAATTTGTGGCCGGCGACATCGTGCAGTTCGCGGGCCATGCGCAGGCGTTCCGTATCACGGGCGCTGTCGGCCATCAGCGCCCGCGTGGCCAGCAGATCGGCGTTGACGCGCAGCAGCGCGTCCCGCGATGACTCAGCACCTCTGGCGTAGTGCGAGGTGAGCGCCGCGAAGGCCTGAAAACCGATGTAGATCGACGTCACGAGCAAGGGGTCGCGGTGCCCGGCGTCACGCAGCAGCATATACATCACGACATTGAGTACGATCACCACCGGCACGGTGATGCGCGGCGGGTAGCTCATCGCCAATTGGGCCACCAGGACCACCAGCAGCACCGGCACCGCGCCGCCACGCGGCGCCAGCCAGATCAGTGCCAGTGCGCACAGTGCCTGGGTCCCCAGCAGCAGCGCACGACCGATGCGCTGCCCGTGGCGCGGGACAAAATCGCCGCCAAGCATTGCGATCAGGTAGGTGACGAGCAGGGTCCACAGCAGCGGCAGGCGCGCGGCATCCTCGACCCGGAGGGAAATCGCCACGGCCAGCCACGTCACCAGCGCGGCAAGGTTCATCGGATGCAGCAGCACGCGCACAACGTTGGACATGGCGCCATGCTGCCGTCTGCAGAGACTGCTGGCAATGGCGCGGCAGCAGAAAGTGACTTTCGGCAGGGGTCGATGGTGACCGGGGGCACTGCGTCGGCACCGGGCAATCGCGGATGCTGCAGTCATTCTTCCAGGGAGCCTGAGACATGACCGCCACCTATTCCATCGTCGTCGCCGTCCACGGCGTCATCGGCATCGTTGCCCTGCTCGCGTTCTGGATGGCCGCGCTCCTGCGCAAGGGCTCGCCCCTGCATCGCCGCGTGGGCCAGGGGTACCTGATAGCCATGATCGGCATCATCGTCACCGCCCTCCCTCTGGCCGGATACAAGCTCCAACTGGGTCAGCCCGTCGTCGCGGCCTTTCTGGCGTATCTTGCCGTGATCACCGCGACCAGCATGTGGAGCGGGTGGCGGGCGATTCGCGACAAGGACGATGTCAGGCGCTACACCGGCACGGTCTACGCGGGTCTGGCCTGGCTGTGCCTGGTGTCGGGCGTAGGCGTGCTGGCGCTCGGCGCCAAGGTGGGCTCCCCCTTGCTGGCGGGATTCTCAGCCGTTGGCATTTTCGTGGGTCAGGACATGTTGCGGACGCGCCGCAATCGCGACCGCCTGGCCGCGCAACCGCGCTGGTGGCTGACCGAACACTATTCGGCCATGCTCGGCAACGGTGTCGCGACTCACATTGCGTTTCTCGGCATAGGCCTGCCGAAATTACTGCCGGCGGTCGAGGGCGCCACGCTGCAGTATGTGGCGTGGTTTGGACCCCTGGCCGTGGCGCTTGTTGCCAAGGCCATCATCGACCGCCGCTGGCGTCCCTTGCCGGGGGCTGCGGCGCGTCCCGTGCCGCGCAGCGCCTAGGCTTGCGCGAACAGCGCCTCCATTTCGCGCCGCACGGCATACGCGAGCGTCGACGTGTCCATTGCCACGTCATCCCAGCACAGGCTTTGACCCTTGCGCACCGCCCGCACGACATTGACGTCGTGCGCCAGGCCCAGCGGCAGCCCTCCCATTTCCACCGATTTCACCGCCGGCAACAGCTTGCCCCACACCGTGTACCCACCTTCACCGTCAAGCAGGTCCCCCGGCTTCAGGTCACGCTTGGCGGTGGCCACGACATCCGCATTCCAGCAGGTCGCAACACCGGTGGGCTCGCTGCGCAGCGCCACGCTGGCCACCGACATGCCCACTTCCAGCCCGATCAGGTGCCAGCGCTTGTACAGTGTGAAATAGCGTCCGCTGGGGTCGGTGTGCGCGTTGTACTCCTCGAAGCAGTTCCTGATGTAGTCCGTCTCCGCTTCCACTGTCACCCAGACACCCATCCGGATATCGTAGGGAATCTTGCGGCCGTTGGCTTCGAGCGACGAGATCACCTCGACCATGCCTTTGCGTTCCAGCACCCCGCCTTCGCTGATGGGACGGGTGACGAACGGAATGTCCTCGACACTGGCCGGCGGATACAGCAGGCCATTGCTCGGCACCGTGAGTCCGGTGGCATTGGCCACGGCGGTGGATTCAATCGACGGCTTCGATCCGTCGAGAAAGCTGTTGAACATCTTCGGATTGAGTCCGCCACGCGCCGCCTGTTCCGGCGTCAAGCCGTAGTATCCCCATACCGTTTCCGGCGTGGACTCGCAGAAATGCGGCAGCCACTTGTGCCCGCGCCCCGCGGCCACGACGGGAAAGCCGCAGGTGCGCGCCCAGTCGACCAGGTCGCAGATCAATGCCGGCTGGTCGCCGAAGGCCAGCGAATAGATGACCCCCGCCTCCGCCGCCTTGCGCGCCAGCAGCGGGCCGCAGAACGCATCGGCCTCCACCGTGACGTTGACGACGTGCTTGCCCTGCGCAAACGCCAGCAGGCAATGCTCCACCGCAGCGATGGGATGGCCCGTGCACTCGACGATGACGTCCACCTGCGGGTGCCGCACCAGCGCCTGCCAATCCTCGCCGATGTGCGTGGTGCCGGACTTGCATGCATCGTCCAGCGATCGGGCACCCACCTGTTCGGGCGTCCATCCCACGCGCGCGAGATTCGTGCGCGCCGCGACCGGCGACAGGTCGGCAATGCCAACGAGATGCACGCCAGGCGTGCGCGGGATCTGCGCGAGATACATCGACCCGAACTTGCCGGCACCGATCAGTCCAATGCGTACAGGGTTGCCTTCAGCGGCGCGTTGCTGCAGCTTTGAATACAGGCTCATGGTTCAGGCCGTTCCCTGCAGCGCCTCTTCTTCCGCCTCGAGCGCGCTGCCCGGCACCCCGTCCTTCCATGGCAGGTCGACCGGATAGTCGCGCAGCAAGCAATCGTCCGGCAGGCACGCGATGGGCGTGAAATCGCGATGCGCGATGTACTCCGGCCGCTTGAAGCGCCGGATGTGGTTGCTGACGGCACAAAGGCTGAGGTACACGCTGACCCGGTTCCACGGCGACAGGTTGCTGGTCGACGCGTGCACCAGGCAGGAATGGAACAGGATCATCGACCCCGCCGGTCCGTTGGGTGACACGATGCCACCGGGCACATAGCGGCCCGCCGCATCGAAGTGCCCCGGACCGCCGCCGCGCGCCACCAGCTGCCGGATCAGGTCGTGATCAACCGTCCACAGCGGATAGCTGGTCGTCGTCACATCGTGCCTCGCGTCGACCACGCCTTTCCTGTGACTGCCCGGGATGAGCATCAACGGACCATTGAACGGATTGACGTCATCGAGAAAGATGGCGACGTTCATTGCCCGCTCGGTCGGCATCAGGTCGTCGTTCTTCCAGGTGCCGTAGTCCTGGTGCCATTGCCACACGTCACCCTCGAAGGCCATCTTGCCGTTGATCTTGAACTGGTGCATGTACAGCGCCTCGCCCAGCAGGTCGGCCACCGGCTCGATCATGCGCGGATGGCGCGCCAGCCGCGCAAATGGCTCGCTAACCATGTGCGCGGCAAAGTTGGTGCGCACGGCGTCTGAGCCCTTTTCGCGCACGTTGTAGGCGGCGCGGCGTTGGTAGAGGGCCGGAACCGCGGCGTTGAGCACCGCGGTTTCCGCAGGCGTGAAGAGTCCGGGGAAGAACAGGTAGCCGTCGCGGTCGAACGCCTCGTGCTGCTGCGGGGTGAGCTTCATGGCAACTCCTCCGTTGAGCGCAAGCGATCAGGCAGACTGTCCCCAGCGCAACGGAGATTATGACGCTATCCGGGCACGAGCGGAATGCGCCGGCGGGTTCAGGACCCTGCAGGGTCGTCGACAATCGGCGGTTGGGGCGAGGGTGCCTTGCGGACCGGATCGTCCACCTTCGACTTCGACAACGAGGCGTTGCGCACCGGCGGCTGCGGCGTGGTTGCGTGCAGCAGCGCGGCACGCTCGGCCCTCAGCATTTCGCGGGCCTCGCCGGCGTTGCGCGGTGCAGCCGCCTTCGCCGCGGCCTCGACACGACCGCTTTCCACGAATTTCTTCGTCGCCTCGTTGTACTCGCGCGACGCCTTGTAGTTGCCTTCTCCAAGTTCGTTCGGTTTCGTCGTCATGGTGCCTCCATAGGTTGGCGCTGTAGCGCGGACTGGAATCGTCGCGTGGCGAACACCAACCAGCGACAAGCTACGCTGCACTGTAGCGTCGCTGCAACGACCATTGCATGCGCCTGGATCCCATATCGATGTAGGGATTTCCCTACGCAGCAGGTCGCACCGGAAGTAGCGATCATTTGTTGCAAGGATAGGAGTTGCGCCGACACGCCACTGCGGTATTGTCCCGCCGCCGTCCAGGCCCATGGCACGCTAACATCGAGCGATGACCTTCAGACCCCCCAACGTTGTCGCGACGCCGATTGCACCGGCGCGCTAGTTCCGTATGGAACTGACCTGGTGGTTCATCGGGATCGGTGCCCTGCTCATCGCGATGAACCTGTCGAGCGCGGCGATCGCCCGGCTGCCGTTGAGTCTTGCCATCGTCTATTTCGCGATCGGGTTCGCCATCGGACCCAACGGCACGGGTTGGTTGACCATCGATCCCTTCCTGCATGCCAAGGTCATTGGCATTGTTTGTGAGATCGCGGTGCTGGTGTCGCTGTTTGCAACGGGCTCGAACGTGGGTAGCACACTGCGGCGACGGCACTGGAGCGTACCCATACGTCTCGCTTCGGTGGCGATGCTGTCCACCATCATCCTCCTGGCGGGCCTCGCTTATTGGGTGCTTGGATTTTCGCTGGGAGCAGCGATCCTGCTGGCGGCGATCCTTGCACCCACCGACCCCGTACTGGCCGGCGATGTGCAGGTTGTGGGGCAGGACGACCGCGATCGCTTGCGCTTCGGGCTGACCGGCGAGGGAGGCCTCAACGACGGCGCGGCATTCCCGTTCGTGATGCTGGGATTGGGATTGATGGGCCTGCACGAAATGGGCGATCTCGGCTGGCGATGGTGGGTGATCGACCTGCTGTGGGCCGTCGTGGGCGGCCTGCTGATTGGCGGCGTGTTCGGCGCAGCACTGGGCCGCTGGCTGCTGGCACGCAATGGGCATGACGCCGAGGCCAGCGGGTCCGATGCATTCCTCGGACTGGGTCTGGTGGCCATCTCGTATGGCACTGCCGTGGCCCTGCAGGCGTATGGCTTCCTGGCCGTATTCAGCGCGTCGGTCGCGCTGCAGTGGACAGTTGCAGCGGCGCGCCGCCCCAACGCTGTATCGGGCCCGCCTCCCGCGGCAGCAGCCGATGCAACCATCAGTTCCGCAGCCATGATGCCCGCGGTGCCGCTGCAACGATTCAACGAGCATCTGGCCAGCCTCTTCGAATTCGGTGTCGTGGTGATCATCGGCGCCATGTTCACCGTCGTGCGAATTCCGCTCGAGGCGGTGGTAGTCATCGTCGCGCTTTTCCTCTTCATCCGGCCGGCGTCCGTCATACTGGCGCTTCGACGCGATCGCCTGGCCGCCGGACAGACCTTACTGGTGTCGTGGCTTGGCATCCGTGGCGTCGGTTCGCTGTATTACGCCATGTACGCCATCAACAACGGGGTTGACGAGCAAGTTGCGCAACGACTGCTCGGCATCACCATTGCCGTGATCGTGGCCTCGATCGTGTTGCACGGCATCTCGGTCACGCCGCTGATGGCGCTCTATGAGCGGCGCAAGGCACGTATCACCACATCCTCCTCATGATCGGGTGATCCCCAAAATGAGCGACCTTGTCGCCGCGCCACTCTTGCCGATCAGCTTTCGCTTGTCCACCGCCGCCAATCGCTTGATGGCCGCCTCCAACCTGGCCGCCTCCGACTGATCGAGGCACGCGAACTTCGCGAGCAACCGTCGCGGCCGATTGGCGCGGGTATAGCGGGCACCCGTGCCGGCGACATGCAGCGCGTAGCGCGCAGCCACGTTCCGCGCAATGCCCGTGTAGATGGCGCCATTGTCGCAGAGCAACATGTAGACGTACCAACGCTGGGCAGCCCGGGCTCTGGCTGCCAGCGCGCGGGGCGATGGGTCCGGCATGGGGTCGATTCTAAGGCGGGACCGCAAGGTCGGGCACCACGCGGTGGTCGATCCGCGTGATACCTTCGCCGCGTCGACGCGGTGCGGCCCATGTCGTCGTCGACCCGGTGGCGCGCGTCCTGGTACCGCAATCGACCACGAATGGAAACACCGATGCCCATTGAGCTCTATGCCTTCGACACCCCGAATGGTCGCAAGATCAGCGTGGCCCTCGAGGAAATGGCACTGCCCTACGCCGTCAGGATCGTCGACATCCGCAAGGGCCAGCAGTTCGAGCCTGCGTTCCTGAAGATCAGCCCCAATGGAAAGATTCCGGCGATCGTCGACCCCGACGGACCGAACGGCAAGCCTGTCAGCGTTTTCGAGTCGGGCGCGATCCTTATCTATCTTGGCGAAAAGACCGGGAAGTTCTGGCCACGCGATCTGGTGGCGCGCATTCCGGTTCTGGAGTGGCTGATGTTTCAGCAGGGGGGGTTTGGACCGATCCCCGGCCAGGTCCATCACTTTCTGACCGTCGAGAATGAAGTTGAACGCCGCTACGGACTTGATCGATTCTCGAAGGAAACCCGGCGGCTGTATGCCGTGATGGACCGCCGACTGGAGACACACGAGTACTTCGCGGACGAGCCGTCGATCGCGGACTTTGCCATCCTGGGGTGGGCCTGGCGGCACCCTCGGCACAAGGTCGACCTCGCCGAGTATCCGCACGTCCAGCGATGGTACTCGGCCATGATGTCCCGCCCCGGCGTGCAGCGGGGATTCGAAGTGCAGTTGAGCTGACCTGCAGCGATTGGGCCAAACGCGCCGCGCGCAGCGGCGATGTCGCAGGAGATTGCGCCCGGTGCTGCGACGGGGTCCGCGACTACCGTCCCATGGCGTAGAAATCGTCGTTGGGCCGCATCGCCGTGAGGTTGGCCATGCGGTTGGAGAGCGCAAAGAAGGCAGCGATCGCGCCGACGTCCCAGATGTCGTCGTCGTCGAGCGCATGCGCGCGCAGCGGCACGAAGTCCTGCTCGTCCACCTGGTGCGAGCGCAGCGCGACCTTCATCGCGAAATCGAGGATCGCCTTCTCGCGCGGCGTGAGGTCGGCCTTGAGATAGTTGGCGGCGACCTGATCGGCGATGAGCGGCCGCTTCGACACCACGCGCAGGATTGCACCGTGGGCAACCACGCAGTAGGTGCAATGATTGGCGCTTGACGTCGCCACCACGATCATTTCCTTCTCCGCCTTGCTCAAGCCGCCTTTGCGGAGCATCAGCGCGTCGTGGTAATCGAAGAAGGCGCGGCATTCGTCGGGACGGTGCGCGAGTGCCAGGAAAACGTTGGGCACGAACCCGGCCTTCTCCTGCACCTTGGCGATGCGCTGCTGCAGGTCCGCGGGAAGGCTCTGCAGTGCCGGTACCGGGAAACGGCTGATCGCTGCGGTCATCTGCTTGCCCCTTCAAGAATGTCGAGCCATTGACTGCAGGCCTGCCCCATCCGATCAAGGACAGGCATTTCAATTGTCATGCCTTGACGTGAACCGTGGGACAGGCGTGGAACGAGGCCAAAGGAAAAGGGCCTGCGTTTCCGCAAGCCCTTGATTGATGGCGCGCCCGGCAGGATTCGAACCCACGACCCCCTGGTTCGTAGCCAGGTACTCTATCCAACTGAGCTACGGGCGCATCAACCGACAATTATACCTTGTCAGGCCCCCGGTCCGCCACCGGGGTCGGGGCGGGACGGCTCCGGCAGGCTCAACCGCAAACTCCGCGCCTTGCGCCAAAGCAGCCATGCCTTGACGCCCCACGCGATGCCCAACCACGCGGCCAGCGCGGCAACCGGCCACGCCAGCACGCGCGGCGCGAAAAACGCCACCGCGGCGATCCCCAACGTGGCCAGCGCCATCGTTGCCAACAATCCCGCTTCGGCAGGGCCCAGCGGGCGGCGGTTGGTCAACGCGGCGCCCAGCGCGCTGCCCACGCTGGCCGCCCCGGCGACGGCCCGGCCGGCACTGCCGGACACTGCCCGCCGCGCATGGCCACTGGCATCGGGTTCGCCGGCCACGGGGTCCGCCCGTTGCACGCGATTGCGTCGGGTCAATACGATCTCCGTCGCCAGCGCAAGATCGCGTTCGTATTGCGCCTCCATCACCTGCGCAAACGCGGCGTCCTCGATGGTCACATCGAGTTCGTAGTTGGTCATCCAACTCGCCAGGTTGAGGTTGGTCGAACCCACGCGCGACCAGCGGCCGTCGGCCACTGCGGTCTTGGCATGCAGCATCGTGCCGTTCCACTCGAACACGCGCACGCCGGCATCGAGCAGCGGACGATAGCCCGCGCGGGACAACGGCGTCAGCGCGGGAATGTCGCTGGCCCCGGGCACCAGCAGGCGCACGTCCACGCCATCGCGGGCGGCCGCGCGCAGCGCCTGCGTGTAGGCCGAGGTCGCAACGAAATAGGCATCGGTCAGCCACAACCGCTGATGCGCGACCGACGCCACCAGCAGGTCGGTACGATACGCGCCACCGGCATTCGGCGTCCCGGCAATCACCCGCACGATGGCCGTGCCCGCGGGCACGGCGGCTGCCGGCGCCGGCAACGCAAGGGGCTTGCCCCCGGCCGCCAGCCACACTACCTCGAAGGCTTCGGCGAGCTCGGGCACCGCGGCACCGCGAATCTCCACGCCGGTGTCGCGCCACGGCTCGAGGCGCTTTGCCGGATTGCCTTCCCACTCGCTGCTCAGGCAAAGCCCGCTGACGAAGGCGATCTGTCCGTCGATGACGATGGACTTGCGGTGGTCGCGCGTCAGCCATTCGAGTGGACTGTCGAAGCTCGGTGGATTGAATGCCACGACATCGACCCCGGCCTCGCGCAGTTGCGCCCAAAGGCTGCGCGTCTTGGTCGAACCCAGCCAGTCGTACAACACGCAGACACGCACGCCGGCGCGTGCCCGTGCCGCCAGTACCTCGGCAAACCGGCGACCGACGCTGTCGTCGACAATGAGGTAACTCTCGAACAGCACATAGGATTGCGCGGCTTCGATCGCGGCCAGCCATACCGGAAAATTCCCGTGGCTGTCGATCAGCAGACGAACCGCGTTGCCGGTGGTGGGCTCCGCGCCGGCCGCACGCGCAAAGGCGCGATCGAAGCGATCGTCGTCAAGGGCGGTTGGCACCGACGGCGCCAGCTCCACCATGCCCTCGCCAGGCCTGGTCGTCGTTTCAATCATGCGTGGCGGCGTTCATCGCGAGGGTCGCGCATTGGCATTGCGAAGGGAACCTTCCTTGGAGATACTCGCGGCATGTTACGCCGCTTCGATGGTGCACCCGCGGTTGCGATGCGTCTTGGGGTTCCCGGTCTCGTCCTGCTGCTCGCGTTGACCGCTTGCGGGCCGCCCAGGGCCGACGCGCTCGGCCCGGGGTCGCGTGTGCTGGCGCTGGGCGACAGTCTTACCTATGGCACGGGCGCGACCCCCGAGACCAGCTACCCGGCAGCGCTCGCCGCGATGACGCAATGGACCGTCGTCAACGCGGGCGTGCCCGGCGAAACGGCGCAGCAGGGATGCGACCGCCTGCCGCCATTGGTGGACGAGCATCGTCCGCAGCTCATCCTGGTATTCCTTGGCGGCAACGACATCCTGCGGCGTGGCTCGACCCAGGTATTGACCGACGGCCTGCGCCAGTGCGCAAGCGTGGCGCGTGAAGCGAAGGTGCCGATGGTGTTGTTCGCGGTGCCGCGCTTCGAACTCACCGGTTATGCCGACTCGCCGGTCTTCGCGACTGTCGCGAAATCAGTAAAGGTAGAATTTCTCACGCCCCAGTTGGGCAAGCTGCTTGGCAACGACCAGCTGCGCGCCGATGCGGTCCACCTCAACGGCGAGGGCTATCGCGCACTCGCTGGCAATGTCGCGGAGGAATTGCGCCGCCTGGGCTATCTGCGTCGCTGACCGGCGCGTCCCGTGAGCCGCAACGTGGCGTTACGCGCCCCGCCACACCGACAAACCCCACGGCGTGATCTTTACCGGCAGGTGGTAGTGGTCAGCGACGTCAAGGACGGTGAAGCGCAGCACCACGATTTCCTGAAAGGCCGGCGCATCGGTCACCTGCCCGCACGCGCGAAAGTAGTCGCCGGCATGCAGCAGCGCCTCATGCACGCCGCGCGCGACGCCGGCACCGCCATTCATCGCGTGGGCGAAGGTGCCGTTGGCGCCGATGACGCCCTCACCCACCGCGCGCGCCACGTCGCCATCGAGGGCACGGACTTCGACGCGCATCCCCACCGCGGGAAACCCGCGGCTGACATCGACAACGTGAATGGAAATGCCGGGCATCGGGTGGTCAGTTGAGCTTGGCGCCGGAGGCCTTCACTGCCGGCCCCCACTCCGCGACCTGCTTCTGCACGAACTGCGCGAAATCCTCCGACGACATCTTCTGCACGGTGATCCCCAGGTCCTCGAAATTCTTCTGCAGCTTCGGGTCGTCCAGCACGGCCAGCGTGGCCGCATGCAGCGGCGTCGCGACGTTCTTCGGAATGCCTGCCGGTCCGGAGATGCCGAAGAAATTCTCGGCCACCAGCTTGGGATACCCGACCTCGAGTACCGTGGGCACCTCGGACGCCATGGCCGCGCGCTTGGTGGACGTCACCGCCAGCATCCGCAGCTTACCCGACTTCTGGAATTGCACGTTCTGCGGCAGCGTATCGATCGCAAACAGGATCGTGCCCCCCAGCAGATCGTTGTGCATCGGCGCGGATCCCTTGTACCCGACGTGATTCAGTTTGATCCCGGCCTGCGTGGCGAAGAGCTCGCCCACGATATGGCCGATCGAGCCAACGCCGCCGCTGCCGTAGGGGATCGGGTCCTTCTGCTGCTTGGCCCAGGCAATGAACTCGGGAATGGTCTTGGCGGGCACGGAAGGATGCACGACGAACACGTTGGGCACCGAACCGATATAGGCGATGTGCGTGAAGCTCTTGTTGGGATCGTAGGGCTGCGGCTCCAGCATGAACGGCGACAGGCTGATCGGCGCGGTGTTGGAAAGCATCAGCGTGTAGCCGTCGGCGGGCGCCCGCGCA
>JANNKR010000111.1:0-3073 GCA_031396395.1 Betaproteobacteria bacterium | reverse complement strand
TTGTCGCCCGCGCGGCTGCGGGATTGGGAGAACATGCCCATGATTGACGCACAGACTGCAGATCGCCCGCCACTGACGACCGGCGACTACATCGGACTGCTATTGATTGGCGATCCTCACTTGGAAGGTCGCCAACCGGGTTTTCGGAAAGACGACTATCCCAATGTGATCCTCGACAAACTCGCCTGGTGTCTCGACTATGCCGCGCAGAATCGGCTGCTGCCGGCGATTCTGGGCGACTTGTTCGACAAGCCGCGCGACAATCCCAATTGGCTCGTGGTGCGATTGCTCGACGTGCTGCGGGGCGAAGTGCTGGCAAATAAGGGGTCAGGCTCGAATTTCGGTAGCAACTCGAAATTCGACCCTGACCCCTTTTTGTTTCGTGATGCCCGCGGAGCGACGACGGGTCGAGGCTGTATCATGGCCGACGTCTTATCGTTCCACGTCATCGCGGAGTCCGATGGTCCATCCGTCGCCAGTCAAAGCAACGACCGCCCCGACCTTGCGCGGCAACGTCGGTATCGTCGGTCTGGGTGCCATGGGCCGTGGCATTGCGGCATCCCTGCGCCGCGCCGGCTACGCCGTTCACGTCTGCGACGTGCGTCCTGGCGCGGCGGCCGAGTTCGCGGCCGACGGTGGCGTCGCGAGGGCTTCACCCGCCGAGGTCGCTGCGGCGGCTCCGGTGATCCTCTCCGTCGTGGTCAACGCGGCGCAAACCGAGCAGGTGCTGTTCGGACCCGAAGGCTGTGCGGCATCGATGGTGCCCGGCTCGCTGTTCGTCATGTGCTCAACCGTCGATCCCGCCTTTTCCGTCGCGCTGGAGCGGCGCCTCGAAGAACGCGGGATTCACTATCTCGATGCGCCGCTCTCCGGGGGCGCGGCCAAGGCAGCCGCCGGAGAGATGACCATGATGACGTCGGGCCGGCCGGAGGCCTACGCCGCCTGCGGCGATGTGCTGGATGCGATGGCCGGCCGGGTCTACCGACTGGGCGATCGCGCCGGCGCGGGATCAAGGGTCAAGATCATCAATCAGCTGCTCGCCGGCGTGCACATTGCGGTGGCCGCGGAAGCGATGGCGCTCGGGCTGCGCGAAGGCATCGATCCCGAGGCGCTCTATGACGTCATCACGCACAGTGCCGGCAATTCCTGGATGTTCGAGAACCGGATGGCGCACGTGCTCGCGGGTGACTACACGCCGCTTTCCGCGGTGAACATCTTCGTCAAGGACCTTGGCTTGGTGCTCGACACCGCGCGTGCCTCGCGTTTTCCGCTGCCGCTGGCTGCGGTGGCACACCAGATGTTCATGATGGCGTCCGCGGCGGGTCACGGCAACGAGGACGATTCGGCGGTGATCCGGAATTACCCCGGTATCACGCTGCCCGCTCGGAAGGAGAAGTCCTGAGCGCGTTGCCGCCAACCGGCGCGGTGACCGATACCGTGGATTCAACCCCGCAGCACCCCAAGGCGATAATGATCACCAGACGAAACCGCTACTTTCACCTCGCGCTTGCCGCGCTGTCCGCGTTGATGCTCGCGGGGACGCATTGCATTTCGAATGCCCAGGCGCAGGCCTATCCCGGTCGCAGCATCAAGCTGATCGCGCCTTATCCGCCGGGTGGCGGCGTCGATACGGTGGCGCGCCTGCTCGCGGAGCGGCTGGCACCTCGCCTGGGGCAGTCCGTCGTGGTCGACAACAAGCCCGGCGCAGGCGCAACGATCGGCGCGGATGCGCTCGCCAGGAGCGCGCCCGACGGCTATACGCTGATGCTTGGAAGCATCATCGACTACTCGCTCGCGCCGCACTTCCAGAAGAACATCGGCTTCGACATGCGCCGCGATTTTGCGCCGATCGTCGAGGTGGGGTTCGGTACGGTCGTCATGGTCGTGAACGTCGACCTTCCCGCCGCGTCGATGAAGGAATTGATCGTCCTGGCCAGGCAGAAACCGGGGCAGCTCAGCTTCGCCTCGTCCGGAACCGGTGGGCTGCATCACCTCAACATGGAGATGGTGAAGCAGATGGCCGGGATCGACCTGGTGCACGTTCCGTACAAGGGCACGTCGCAACTGCTGCCCGACCTGATGGCGGGCCGCGTCCAGCTGACGATGGACAGCCTGCCGGCGCACCTGCCCAACATCAAGGCGGGCAAGACGCGCGCGCTGGCCGTTGCCAGCACCAGCCGATCACCGATGCTCCCCGATGTGCCGACCATGGCCGAGTCCGGCTTGCCCGGCTTCGAGTCGGCCACCAACTACACGCTGTTCGCGCCGGCGGGCACGCCGCGCGATGTGATCGACCTCCTCAATCGGGAGACCAACGAGGTGCTGAAGCAGCAGGATCTGCGCGACCGCCTGCTTGCGCTGGGCATCATCGTCACGGGTGGCAGCGTGGCCGCGGTGCAGGCGCGCATCCCCGTCGAGATGGACAAGTGGGCCGCGGTGATCAAGGTGGCCAACGTCAAGATCGAGTAGCTGCCGTCCCCGCGCAGCTACTTGCCGGTCGTACGGCGTCGACGGGTGGCAGCGCCGGCGCCCGCACCCTTGCTGGTGCTGGTGTTGGCCGCGTCCTCTTTCTTTTCCCATGCCGCGCGCGGGTTGGGCTTGGCGCCTATCTGGCCGTGGTGCGCCGCCTGCGCGTGGCGGCCCCAACAAAGGGGTCAGGCTCGAATTGAAAAAGGGATCAGGCTAGAATTATTCGGGGAGGTCTGTCGATTGGTTCGAGCCGGCCCCTTTGTTTCCTCTGCTGCAATAAAAAACCGCCGGCGCGGGGAGACGGCCGGCGAGCGAAAATCCGAACGGGGCGAAGCCTCGCTCCTTCCGTCCGCAGGCGCGGCCTACTGTCCCTGGCCCAGGGAGTAGCCAGGCGGGTGGTCGAAATTGTGCAGGTGCTCCATCTTCACGAAGTCGAATACCGCGGCGGCGATGTCGGCCAGCATCGCTACGATCTGGCCGTGCGTGACCGTTTGCTTCCCGCCAAGGGTGACTAAGCGGCAACGCCAGTGGTCCGTGCAGAACGTCTCGGGGTGTCCGTCCAGCCGCAATTTCTCTGGCGTGGTGCCCAGGCGATCGATTACGG
>JANNKR010000024.1:0-33946 GCA_031396395.1 Betaproteobacteria bacterium | reverse complement strand
ATGATCGTGTTCTTGGGGAAATCGCCGTCGCGCAACGTCTTCTCGCCTTTGCCCGTCAATACCAGGATCGGTTGTGCGCCCGCCGCTTCTGCCGCCTGCAGGTCGCGCAAAGAGTCGCCGACGCAGGGCACTCCCGTCAACTCCATGTTGAAGCGTCGGCCGATCTCGGCCAGCATGCCGGGCTTGGGTTTCCGGCATTCGCAGCGGGCATCGCCGGTGTGCGGGCAGAAAAATACCGCATCGAGCCGTCCGCCGACGTGGCCCAGTGCCTTGAGCATTTTCTCGTGGATGGCGTTCAGCATCGCCATGTCGAACAGTCCGCGGCCGATGCCCGACTGGTTGGTGGCAACCACCACGCGATATCCCGCGTGATTGAGCCGGGCGATGGCTTCGAGGCTGCCGGGCACCGGACGCCACTCCTCGGGCGACTTGATGAACTGGTCGCTGTCGTGGTTGATGACGCCATCGCGGTCGAGCACGATGAGCCGGGCCGCGCGGGTGGGGATGACGGCTTCGGAACCGAGCTGGACCATGCCTGCCTACTGGGCGAGTTTCGAAATGTCGGCGACGCGATTCATGGTCGTGGCGACCCCGCGCAGCAGCGCCAGGCGATTGGCGCGGATCGCGGGATCGTCGGCCATCACCATGACGTCCTCGAAATAGCGGTCCACCGCCGGTCTGGCTGATGCCAGCGCACGCAGCGCACCGGAAAAATCGCCGTTACCGTAGTCGGCATCCACCTGCGGGCTCAAGCGGGCAAAGATCGCGAACAGGTCGCGCTCGGCGCCATCGGCCAGGTGGACATGGTCGACAACGGCGGCTGCTTCGGCGCCGCTCTTGCGCAGGATGTTGACGATGCGCTTGTTGGCGGCCGACAGCGCGGCGGCCTCCGGCAGCGCCGCAAAGGCCTGCACGGCGGCCAGTCGCGACGGCAGGTCGGCAATGGTGTCGGGACGGGCATCAACGACCGCTGCGACCTGATTGGCGGTATACCCCTGGTCGCGCAGGTAGCCCCGCAGCCTCTCGACAATGAAGTCGAGCAGCGCCTCGCGCGCCGGCGTGAATCCCGGCACCGCATTGAAGGATGCAAAGGCGTGGTCGACCAGGCCGGCGAGGCTGAGCGCGCGATGACGCTCGATCAGGATCCTGACCACGCCCAGCGCCGCGCGCCGCAACGCAAACGGGTCCTTGTCCCCGGTGGGAATCTGGCCGATGCCGAACATCCCGGCCAGGGATTCCAGCTTGTCGGCCAGTGCCACCGATTGCGCAACTGCATCGTCCGGCAACGCGGCGCCGGCGCCCTTGGGCCAGTAGTGCTGTTCGATGGCAGCAGCGACCGCGGGCGCCTCGCCGTCGTGCGTGGCGTAGTACCGGCCCATCAGGCCCTGCAACTCCGGGAACTCGCCCACCATGTCGGTGACGAGATCGGCCTTGGCAAGCCGCGCCGCGCGTTCCACCTGCGCCGGGTCGGCACCAAGCAGCGGCGCGATCCTGCCGGCGATCGCGCGCACGCGGTCCATGCGCTCGGCCTGCGTGCCCAGCTTGTTGTGATAGACGATGCTGGAGAGCTTGTCGACGCGGCTGTCGAGGCGCTGCCGGCGGTCCTGGTCGAAGAAGAACTTGGCATCGGCAAGCCGCGCGCGCAGCACCCGCTCGTTACCCGCAATGATGGCCGAGGGATCGCGCGTTTCGAGGTTGCTGACCACCAGGAAACGGTTCACCAGGCGCCCGGCGTCGTCGGCCAGGGCGAAGTACTTCTGGTTCAACTGCATCGTCAGGATCAGGCATTCCTGCGGCACTGTCAGGAAGGCGGGATCGAAGGAACCCTGGTAGACGACCGGCCACTCGACCAGCGCCGTGACCTCGTCCAGCAGCACATCCGGCATGATCGGCCGGGCATCGCCGGCGGCACCTTCGAGGCCTATGAGGATCCGTGCGCGGCGCGCGGCGAACGACGGGATGACCTTGCCCTCGGCCTCGAGCGTGGATTCGTAGGCATCGGCGCTGGCGATGGTGCGCTCGCCGTGCGACAGAAAGCGGTGGCCGCGGGTGGTCCGCCCGGCGCGCAGGTCGAGCGCCTCGACCGGCACGACATCGGCGCCGTGCAGCGCGATCAGGCCGTGCGCGGGGCGCACGAACTTCACCGTGGAGCCACCGGGACGCTGGTAGCTCATCACCTTGGGGATCGGCAGCTTCGCGATCGTTTCGGCCAGCACGGTTTGCAGTCCGCTGGCCAGGGCGACGCCGGGTCGCGTACCCACATGAAAGAGCGCCTCGGCCTTGCCGTCGGATTCGCGCGGCAACGACGCCAGCGCGGACTCCGGGATGCCGGCAGCAGCCAGCTTCTTCAGCAATGCGGGCGTGGGCGCACCGCCGGCATCGAACGCAACACTGACGGGCAGCAGCTTCTGCTTGAACGGCTGTTCGGGCGACATCGCGCGGACGTTGGCGATGGTCACCGCGAGCCGCCGCGGTGTCGCGTAACCGGCTACTGCAGTGCCTTCCACGACGAAGCCCTGGGTCCGCAAGCCCACGCTGATGCCCTCGGCAAAGGCTTCGCCCAGCCGCTTCAGGGCCTTGGGCGGAAGCTCTTCGGTCAGGAGTTCGACGAGCAGCGTGCGTTCGGCACCGGTACCCACGGTCATGCCGCCTTGGCGGGTGGGACCAGCATCGGAAAGCCCAGCGCTTCGCGTGACTCGTAATAGGCCTGCGCCACCAGCCGCGACAGCGTGCGGATGCGGCCGATATAGGCCGCGCGCTCGGTCACCGAGATGGCGCCGCGCGCATCGAGCAGGTTGAACGTATGTCCGGCCTTGAGGATCATCTCGTAGCCGGGCAGCGGCAGTTTCGCGTCGAGCAGGCGCTTCGCCTCGCTTTCGAAGAACGCGAACTGGTCGAAGAGTTTCGGCTCGTTGGAAGCGTCGAACGCATACGTCGACTGCTCGACCTCGTTCTGGAAATAGATGTCGCGGTAGGACATCGTGTCCGTGTAGCGCAGGTCATAGACGGATTCGACGTCCTGCAGATACATCGACATCCGCTCGAGGCCGTACGTGATTTCGCCGGTGATCGGATGGCAGTCGAGACCGCCGACCTGCTGAAAGTAGGTGAACTGCGTGATCTCCATGCCGTTCAGCCATACCTCCCAGCCGAGGCCCCAGGCCCCCAGCGTGGGGTTTTCCCAATCGTCCTCGACGAAGCGCACATCGTTTTTCGTGAGGTCGAAGCCCAGCGCCTCGAGCGAGCCCAGGTACAGCTCGAGGATGTCGGTGGGCGAGGGCTTCAGCACCACCTGGAACTGGTGGTGCTGGTGCAGGCGGTTGGGATTTTCGCCGTAGCGACCGTCCTTGGGGCGTCGCGACGGCTGCACATAGGCCGCGCGCCAGGGCTCGGGGCCGAGCGCGCGCAGGAAGGTCGCCGTGTGCGATGTGCCCGCGCCCACCTCCATGTCGTAGGGCTGCAGCAGCGCGCAGCCCTGGCGGCCCCAATAGTCCTGCAGGCGCAGGATGACGTTTTGAAAAGTGATCATGACGAGCGGACGGCGCGGCGCGCGAGCCTTTGCGGTAACTGCTTGAATGCTGCGGATTTTACCGGTTTAGCCGCCGCTTGCGGCAGATATGGACCAGCGCGCCGCAGGAATCAGCGCGCGCGCGTGTATCGCGGCACGCCGATGGCCAGGCCCAGCAGCAGCAGCGACAGCGCAAGAACCATCGCGTCGCCCATGTGCATGTAGGGCGTTTCCCCGGTACGGCCCGCGATCTCGATCTCGAGGAGGCCCTGCGTGAACCACGGCAGCTCGGTGATGACGCGGCCGTCGTGACCGATGGCGGAGGTGATGCCGGTATTGGTCGCGCGCAGCATGGGGCGGCCTGTTTCGAGCGAGCGCATCTGCGCGATCTGGTTGTGCTGGCGTGCCGCGATGGAGCGGCCGTACCATGCATCGTTGGTGACATTGACCAGCAGCGTGGCATTGCGCGCGGCCTCGATCAGTTCGCCGCCGAACACGTCCTCGTAGCAGATGTTCACCGCCAGGCGCTGCCCGGCAATGACAAATGGCGGCTGCAGCGGCGGCCCCGGGGTTTGGTCGGCGAGCGGGATGGCCAGCACGCGGTTGATGAACCAGCCGGTGAGGGGTTTCAGCGGGATCGACTCCCCGAAGGGCACGAGGTGATGCTTCTTGTACAACTGCGGCGGCACCGCGCCCACACTGACCACGCTGTTGTGGATGCGCTCGTCATCCCCGGCCGCGAGCGGGGGTTCGGCGATGAATAGGCCGACCAGCACGTTGCCGTCGCGGGCGCGCATGAGATCGGCCAGGCGCAGGAAGACGTCGCCGGGGATTTCGTCGGCGAACTGCGGAAACGCGCTTTCCGGAAGCACGACGATGCGCCCACGGGAGACTCGCACGAGGTCGATGTAGCGTTCGAAGTTGGCCTGGCGAAACGCCGGGTCGAATTTCTGCTCCTGCGCAACGTTGCCTTGCACCAGCGTGATGGCAACCGGAGCGCCGGCCTGGGTGGTCCATTCGTGGCGGGAGACGATGGCGCCCGTGGCCACGATCGCCACGATCAAGGCGACCGCACCGACAGCGACACGTCGGCGCGCGTCGGCCAGTGCGCCGATGATTGCGGCCACTGCGCCGGCGCATGCGGCAACGGCGAGCGACACCAGGAACACCCCGCCGATCGCCGCGAACCCCGCCAGCGGCAGCACGCGGTCCGGCAGCAGTTCGGCGTAGCCCACCGCCAGCCACGGAAAGCCCGTGAACACATGGCCGCGCAGCCATTCGGATAGCGGCCAGGCCGCCACCGCCGCGCACAGGCGCCAACGTGACCCGGCGGCATTCGTGCGCGCGACCACCCATCCGGCAAGGGCCGGCCACAGCGCGAGATAGGCGACGAAGCCGGCGGTGGCGACGACCGCGACCGGTGCCGGCATGCCGCCAAAATTCTCCAGCGCGACAAACACCCATGAAGTGCCGGCGCCGAAGAGGCCCAGTCCGAACGCAAAGCCGGCGCCCGCCGCCGCGCGTGGCGTGGCGGCATGCTGCCACAGCAGGAACAGCGCGGCCAGCGCGGCAGGCGTCGCAACGGTCCAGTGGAATGGCGCGAACGCGGCGACCGCGAAGATCCCGGCCACGAATGCCAGGCCGCGCGCCAGCCAGGCGCGCGGCGGCGTTGCGTTGCTCATGCGTCGGCTTCGGCGGCCGGAGGCGCGATGCGCTCGACCTGGAGCGTATGCAACCGCCTGCTGTCGGCACGCAGCACGCGAAAGCGCAGGCCTTCCATCGTGACGGTCTCCCCACGTTTGGGCAGGCGCCCGAAGGCGCGCAGCACGAGGCCACCGATGGTGTCGAACTCGTCGTCCTCGAAGCCGGTCTTGAAGTGTTCGTTGAAGTCGATGACTTCGGTGCGCGCCTTCACGCGGAACTTGTCGCTGCCCTCGTCGATGATGTTGTCCTGGTCCTCATCGAAGTCGTACTCGTCCTCGATCTCGCCGACGATCTGCTCCAGCACGTCCTCGATCGTGACGAGTCCCGATACGCCGCCATACTCGTCGACGACGATCGCGATGTGGTTGCGGTTGGCGCGAAACTCGCGCAGCAGCACGTTGAGTCGCTTGCTTTCGGGCACGAACACGGCAGGCCGCAGCGTGTCGCGCAGCACGAAGGCTTCCGGGTTGGCGTAGTAGTTGAGCAGTTCCTTGGCCAGCAGGATGCCGATCACGTCATCCTTGGACTCGCCGATCACGGGGAACCGCGAGTGGCGCGTCTCCACGACATTGGGCATGAAATCGGGCACCGCGTCGTCGAGCGCTACGCAATCCATCTGCGAGCGCGGAATCATGATCTCGCGCACCGTGGTTTCGGACACCGAGAGCACGCCCTCGATCATCGACAGCGCGTCGGCGTCGAGCAGATGCCGTTCGAAGGCGCCGCGCATCAGGTCGAGCAGTTCCTCGCGGTCCTCGGGTTCGCGCGTGAGCAGCGCAGTGAGGCGCTCCAGCAGCGAGGGGCGGGCGTCGGTCTTGTCGTCGTTATCCATCGGCATAGGGGTCGGGCACCCGCAGTCGCGCGAGGATGGCGGTTTCGCGCGCCTCCATCAGCCTGGCATCGGTGGCGCGTTCGTGGTCATGGCCTTGCATGTGCAGCATGCCGTGGACCACCAGGTGGGCGTAGTGCGCGGCCAGTGTCTTCCCCTGCGCGTCCGCTTCCTTCCGCACGACCGGCGCACACAACACGATGTCGCCTGCCTGCGGTTTCGCATCATCGTACACGAAGGTCAGCACGTTGGTCGCATAGTCCTTGCCGCGATATTCGGCGTTGAGCGCCCGGCCTTCGATGGCATCGACGAAGCGTACCGTCACCTGCGCATCCTCCAGCAGCGTGGCGCGCACCCAGCGGCGAATCTGCGCGCGGGTCGGCAGGTCCGCCGCGTTGCTCGCGAATTGCACTGAAAGGGATAGGGCGAGCGACTTCTTCGCCGCCGGGCTGCGCGTCACGCGGCGGGCGGCCGGGCATAGGCCAGCAGTCGCTCGAACAACGGCAGCACGAACGCGTCGGGAAGGTCGAGCAGGTTGTCGCCGACATTGAACTCGGCCATCGCCTGGCCGGGAATCGCCGTGGCCGTGAAGCGCGGAGCGATCCAGACGCGGTTCTCCGTGGCAACCCGGTCCCGCGCCGCGGTCAGCGCGTCGGCATCGCCGGCGATGTAGAGGTGGAACATGTTGACCTGCGGCGGCGACGGCAGGACGGTGACGCCGGGCATGGTCGCCAGGCCGGCGGCCAGCGTCAACGCGCGGGCGCGCAGCGCGGGCATGCGCGCCAGCGCGGCGTCGAAGCGCATGGCAGCCGACGCGACGGAAGGATGCAGCTGCACCAGGGTGCCGCCGTGGCGCCGGCGCCAGACGCGCGCCGCGCGCACGAATGCCGTCGGTCCCAGCAGCATGGCGCCCGAGAGCGCGCCGATGCCCTTGTAGAGCGACACATAGACCGAGTCGAACAGCGCGCAGATCTCGGCATGGGTGCGCGGCGCATAGGCCTCGCGCGCCTCCCACAAGCGCGCGCCGTCCATGTGCAGCCGGACGCCGCGGGTTCGGGCGAGGGTGGATAACGCCACCAGCGCGTCCCATGCCGGCAACTGGCCGCCGATCTCGCGCGCGGGCAGCTCCACCAGCAGCGCTGCGAGCCGCTCCGGGCACCGCTCGAGATCGGCGGCAAGCGTGGGGTGTGTGCGCACGCCCAGCAGCGTGGTCGCGAGGCCATGCAGGCGCGCGTACCCACGCTCCTCATGCAGTTCGAGGTGCGACGTGGGGTGCATGCCGACGTGCGCGATGCCGGCTTCCTCGGCCCAGATGCGCAACGCGATCTGCTGCGCCATCGTGCCACTGGGCATGAACACCGCCGCTTCCTTGCCGGTGAGCGCCGCGACCTTCGCTTCGAAGGCCTCGAGCAACGGTCCTTCGCCGTAGCGGTCGGCACGGTATCCGTGTTCGCGGCACCATTCGCCGACGCGGATCAACTCCTCGCCCGGGTCGCTTTCACGATAGCCCGGGACGATGTGCGTGCACTGTCCGCGCAGTGCCTCCGTTTCCTGCGCCGTCAACGGCATCGGAGCCTGGCCCGTCATCGCGGCGAACGATCGGCGGGCGGGTTCCTGGCCGCGTCGCGATCGTAGGCGTCGATGATCTTCTGCACCAGCGGATGCCGGACCACGTCGGCGCTGGTGAAGTGGCGAAAGGCGATGCCGCGCACGCCGGCCAGCACGCGCGCCGCCTCGACCAGACCGCTCTTCTGCCCGCGCGCGAGGTCGATCTGCGTGATGTCGCCGGTGATCACCGCCTTGGCGCCGAAGCCGATGCGCGTCAGCGCCATCTTCATCTGCTCGGGCGTCGTGTTCTGCGCTTCGTCGAGAATCACGAAGGCGTGGTTCAGCGTGCGGCCACGCATGTAGGCGAGCGGCGCCAGCTCGATCGTGGTGCGTTCGAGGAGGCGGGCCACTTTTTCGTAGCCCATGAGGTCGTACAGCGCGTCATAGAGCGGCCGCAGGTAGGGGTCTATTTTCTGTGCGAGGTCGCCTGGCAGAAAGCCCAGCCGCTCACCCGCTTCCACGGCGGGGCGCACCAGCACGATGCGCTTGACCGCATCGCGTTCGAGAGCGTCGACGGCGCAGGCCACCGCAAGGTAGGTCTTGCCGGTGCCGGCGGGACCGATGCCAAACGTGATGTCGTGGCCGAGAATGTCCTTCAGGTACTCGACCTGGTTGGGGGTGCGGCCGTGAAGGTCCGCGCGGCGGGTGCGCAGGTGCGGCCCGGTGTCCGCGTCGGCACCGGCCGAGATCGGCGCGGCCGGTTGCGTGGCGATCTCGACCAGCCCCAGCTGGATGGCCTCCACCGACAGCGGTTTTTCGGCGGCGGCATAGAAGCGCTCCAGCGCCGCGCCCGCCCGGGCAGTGCGCGCGGGATCGCCGGTGATCGTGAACACACCGGCGCGATGCGTGATGGTGACGTCGAGCGCCGCCTCGATCTGGCGCAGATTGGAATCCATCGGACCGGCCAGATTGGCCAGCGCGCGGTTATCCAGCGGCGAGAGCTTCAACGTCATCCGCGGGCGGCGCTCGCTCATGGTGCGAGGCTCCGGGCTTGGCGCGCGGGACATCAGTCAGACGCCGGTACGCAGGAACGTGGCTTTGAGGGCTTCATCCAATGCGCCGGCCGAGTCCGTGAGATGCGCGCGCGTTTCCCGATCGAGCTTCGGGTTGCGCGCCGCCGTCCTGATCAGCGCCGACAGCGTCTTGGCTTCGTCACGGAACAGGGCGAGTGCGTCGGCCGGCGTGGTCGCCACCGGGCGCGTCACCACCGTGGTGATGCGCCGCAGGTGTTCGCGCTGCAGGTCCCGCCGCGGTGCCGGGATCGACGTGCCTGTCTTGAGCTCACTCCAGATCGAACCCCGCAACGCCGCGAAGAGATCGTCGAGCGTGAGCGCCTGGTCGGGCAGTCCCACCTTGTTGCCGGAATCGAGCAGGCGATTCAGCACGCTGTCGGCGAGCACCTGGTTCAGCACCGCGGTCTGCACGCCCAGCACCCGCGTGCGCAGGCTGAAGTCGGGGTTCATTCGCGCGGGGTTCCAGCCGGCATCAAGATAGTCGACGCCCATGCTGCGCAGGAAGACAGGATCGAAGCGGAAGCTGTCCGCCGCGAACACGCCGGTGGCAAGCAGCTTGAGCGCGGCGCGCTGGCGCTCGGGCGGCACGGGCGTGAGCGGCAGGTTGGCAGTGCCGGCGAAATCGCGGACGTAGTAGACACCGCCCACGTACTTCGCCGTCAACGTTGCCGCGCGATTCACCTGGCGGAAGCCAGCGTCGAAGCTGCGCCGCAGCACATCATAGGATTCGCCCGGCTTCAGCTTGCGCTGCTGCAGGCGTTGCCAGAGTTCCTGCGAGATGACGAGGCGCCGTTGCAGGTACTCCAGCGGATCGGACCCAAGGTCGAACTGGTTCGCGTCGGGATCGAGCCCGGCAGACACCTCCTGATCCGAGGAAAATGCCAGCAGTGGGTCGGCGCCGCCGCGCGCGGCGATCCGCGCCAGTTCCTCGTTCTCCGTCTCGGGCGGCAGCGGCTTGTACGCATACTCGATGGCCCAGTAATCGTAGGGTCCGAGCGAATGCTCGACGAACGCGCCCTGCGGCTCGCCCTTGACCGCGATGTTCATCGGGTTGTAGTCCATCACCGAGCCGGAGATGCCGTTGGCTGCGGTGAACGCCGGGTCGGCGATCTTGGCCAGTGGAAAGGCCGTCGACGCGCGGAAGTTGTGGGTCAGGCCAAGCGTATGGCCCACCTCGTGCATGACCACGGACTTCAATGCGGCGTTGATGAACGCATCGGCCTCCGGCGAACCGGCCTCGATGTCGCCGCGCGCCTCCAGCAGGTCGAGTCCGAACTGCATTTCGGCCAGCGCCTCGCTGGGAAAGGAACACAGAAATCCGCGACGGTCCGCCAGCTCGGTGAACGTGGGCTCGGCCCTGGGCGAGCCGGGAATCTGCTCGGAAAAGAAGGTCCGGTCGCCACGTGCCCACGACTCGGGAATGGCCACCTGCGCGTTGAGAATCTCGCCGGTGCGCGGGTCGACGCTGGAGGGCCCGATCGCGAATCCGGCATCGGTTGCCACGAACCAGCGCACGGTCGAGTGGCGCGCGTCGAAGGTGTCGAAGTCCGCGGCGTTGTCCTGTTGCTTGACGATGAGCGCATCCTTGAAGCCGATCTTCTCGAACGCCTTGTTCCATTCGAGGATGCCGGCGCGCACGGCGTCGCGATATTTTTCGGGCACCGTGCGGTCGATCCAGTAGACCAGTGGCTGCTTCGGCGCGGACAGGGCCGCGGTGGGATCGGCCTTTTCGAGTCGCCAGCGGTTCACGTGATGCGTGCGCGCGCTGTAGCGCGTGTCACTGGAGAAATTCCAGACGGTTGAATTGAAATGACCGATGCGCGGGTCGGCGCGACGGATGGCCATCGGCGGCGGCAGCGTCGCGAAGTTGTAGGTGTAGCCGAGGAACAGGCTGCGGCCATCGGGCAGCATCCGGAAGGGCGGGAACGGCGAGGGTGGCGCGGGGGGCGGCGGCGGCAGCGTCGCCTTGGGATTCGCATAGTGGGCGGAAACCACGATCGAGGTCTGGTCGGCGGTGTTCCTGATGCTGTCGAAGCTCGAATTGCGCGCATCGAACGTGTAGTTGCGCATGTGGATGCCATACGTGAAGCGCGTGCCCACCGGGATATCGGTCAGCAGCAGCGCGTTGGCATCGATGAGGATGGTCTTGCGCTCGGGGTGCGGCGCGCCCGCGACGGTGGTCGAGCCGAGCAGGCTGTCGGTGAAACCTTCGCGCACCCCTTGCGCCATCGGCTCGTTCTTGTCGGCCGTCACTTCATGGTTCTTCGCGATCAACTGCACCATCGTGCCGATGCGCTTCAACTCGACCACGTATTCGACCAGCATCATCCCGCCGTAGACGCTCTGCTCGCCGATGCCGCGGGAGAGGTTGGCGCTGAACAGGAATGGCTTGCCGAATTGCTCCGGCGCGATTTCCAGCCACACCTTCTCGTCCTTTTGCCAAGTGGGGAAAAGGCCCGGGGTCAGTTTGGCGTCCTTGATGATCTCGGCAAACGGGCGCGGCTGGCCGGCGGCCGGGGTGGTGGCGGTCACGGTGGCGGTGGCCGTTCCGGGGCTGGTGCCGCTGGTCGTCACCGTGGCCGTCACGGTGGTCGGCGGCGTAGCCGCAGGGGCTGCCGCGGGCGCGGCCGGCTTGGCGCTCGCGCCATCGGTGGGCGTCACCGGCGCGGTCGTGCATCCGCCGAGCGCGAGCATGGTGACGGCGACTATCGCCGCAAGGGACGCCTGAGGTTTCCGGAACAACGTTGTCTCGACCATGGCAAGGCTCGCTGGAGTGGGGTGCGGCGGGCGTCGGGTGGACGCGGAATTGCGCTGGTTAGGACGTATCACTGCAAGGCGGGACGGTAGTGACCGCGCAGCGAATGCGCCGCCGCCTGGGTGATTGTGACCTCGACATAACGGCCAATGAGGTCAGGTGCGCCGGCAAAGTTGATGACGCGATTGTTGGTGGTGCGTGCGGCAAGTTCCTGCGCATTCTTCGCCGATCGCCCGGTGACCAGCACGTGCTCGCGGGCACCGATCATCGCCGCACTGCGGGACTGGTATTGGGCGTCCAACAGCGCCTGCAGGCGTGCGAGCCGCTCTTCGCCGACCGCCTGCGGCACCATGTCGGGAAGACCGGCGGCGGGGGTTCCCGGCCGGCCGCTGTACAAAAAGCTGTAGGCGCCGTCGAAGCCCACCGCCTCGACCAGCTGCATCGTCTGCGCGAAATCCGCTTCGGTTTCGCCGGGGAAGCCGACGATGAAATCCGACGTGAGCGACAGTTCGGGGCGGCGTGCCCGCAACCGGCGGACGATGGCCTTGTACTCAAGCGTCGTGTAGCCGCGCTTCATCGCGGCCAGCACCCGGTCGGACCCGGATTGCACCGGCAAGTGGAGGTGATCGGCAAGCTTTCCCAGCGTGGCGAAGACATCGATCAGGCGCGTGGACATTTCCTTCGGATGCGACGTCGTGAAGCGAATACGCTCGACGCCGGGAATCTCCGCGACAGTTTCGAGCAGCGTCGCCAGATCGGCGATGCCGGAGCCGTCGCCCATGGGTCCGCGATACGCATTGACGTTCTGGCCCAGCAACGTGACTTCGCGCACACCCTGGTCGGCCAGGTCGGCCACTTCGGTCAGCACGTCGTCGAACGGACGGGACACTTCCTCGCCGCGCGTGTAGGGCACCACGCAGAACGAGCAGTACTTGCTGCAGCCTTCCATGATCGACACGAAGGCCGCCGGTCCGTCGACGCGTGGCGGCGGCAGGTGATCGAACTTCTCGATTTCCGGGAAGCTGATATCCACCTGCGGCCGCCCGGTGGCACGCCTCTGCGCAATCAACTGCGGCAGCCGGTGCAGCGTCTGCGGCCCGAATACCATGTCGACATACGGCGCGCGGCGCACGATGTTGGCGCCCTCCTGCGACGCCACGCAACCGCCCACGCCGATCATGAGGTCCGGATTGGCGAGTTTCAGTTCGCGCACGCGGCCCAGATCGTGGAACACGCGCTCCTGCGCCCGCTCGCGCACCGAGCAGGTGTTGAACAGGATCACGTCCGCGTCCTCGGGACGCTGCGTCAGCGTCATGCCTTCGGCCGCGCGGAGGACGTCGGCCATCTTGTCCGAGTCGTACTCGTTCATCTGGCACCCGAAGGTGCGTATGTACAGCTTTCTCGTCACGGCGCTGGAAGGGCCCCGGAACCGGCGCTTATGCCGTGGGGGTCCTTGTGGACTGCGGGGGCGGAATGATAGCAGGCGGGGGCGAATTAGCTCGGGTAGGGCCGGCCCTGGTCGCAACTGGTTGACTGGGTGCGCAGGTCCAACGCCGAGCCTTGGAAACTCGTGATGTCGAACCAGTACTCCGCGACGGAACGAATTGTCCGGGAGTTCCGCTTCTCCTGGTGCGCAGGCACATCAAATTCAGGGGATTCATGACCGGCGGGACCTTCCCATTCCTCCTTTGGCTCTTCCCAGTCCTTGCCGGGTATACCAGTGACCTCGAATTTGAGCGCGTCGTATTTCCTACCGTTGTGATTGACCAAACTCTGTCCGATAAGAGTCCACTTGACTCCGGAGCATCGACCAAAGCACGGTCGATATCGGCGTTTCGGGTCTGCTTACGCGTTGAGCAGGTTCAAGTCGAGCCCCTGAGCTACGAAGTTTTTGAAATCGTGATCCAACGTGACCATCTGCAGCGCTCCCGCGATGGCAAAGGCGGCTAGATAGGTATCCATCCACACCTTGGGTGCGGCCGTGTCGCGGGACGCCATGCGGTGCCAAAGCGTCAAAACCCCGGGAGGTTCCTCCCGTACGCAAACTTGCGGCAGCGCCAGCAATGCGCCTATCGCGATCAACGCATCGCGATTGGTCAAACCCTCCGCGCCGTAAGCCCTCAATAGTGTCGGAGTGGATGCGAGCCGAAGAAAGCTCTGTTGCGTGGACCGGCAGAAAACTGCCGGATCGGCAGCCGTTGCGTCATGTAGGACTTTGCGGGTGGGCTGGTGAAGCGGGTGCGTGGTGAAGATCGCCGCGATCCATACGTTGGTGTCAAACAGAAATCCCGGCATGCTTCAAGTCCTCCACGGACTGCGTGTCATGCTCGATCATGAGCAATTCTTCGACGCTCATGCGTGTTGCCGGCGCATCGGGATGGCAGCGGACCATGGGCAGGCCCCCTTCCCCTAATTGCACCAGGGCCCCGATCGCTGGGGCTTCCAGCCGGCGGGCTGGCGCTATGCCCAAACCCTCGCGAATGAACTCGGCGACAAGATCCTTCACTGTCCGCCGCTGAATCACGGCGCGCAGTTTTACCTCCCGGATCAACTCGTCCGGCAGATCCAGCGTTGTCTTCATTGACCCAGCTTACAAGCTAACCAGCTTGCTGTCAAGTTCGTGCTCCGATTTGATCTTTCAACATGCGATGGCGAGAGAAGGCCCGTTTCAATGCGGCATCGGGTTTGGGCGGCGAGATCAGCGCCCGGGCAAGACGCTCTTGATCCGCCATTGAAAGCGCAATGACGCCCGCCTGCGCAATCGCGCGTAAAGGCTGCCTTGATCAAGGGGCCTCCGTGTCCGCCATGGTAGAGCGAGCCTTTGCATGGCCCGAATACGCCAATTGGCCGACGTGAATCAGAAAGTGCCGCCCATTTGCGGTAAAGTCCGTGATGCAGGTGTCCGCCGCGAATCCCTTTCGCGGCGGGTGAAACGGGAACGCGGTGCGGCCTCCAGTAATGAAGGTCTATTCCGCGACTGCCCCCGCAACGGTAAGCCCTTCGAGGGCCGCTCTTTCATGCCACTGCCGCACGTCGCGGCGGGAAGGCGGGCGGTTCGCATGGCGAGTCCGGAGACCGGCCTGCGCCCCGGTGGTATCGCCGCTCTTCGCGGCGTGCCAGCGGAGACCGCAGCGCGGGTGGCGCTGCGCACGGTCTGCCGGCTCTGTTTGGCGGTCGCGCGCGTTCCCGCGCGTCAAACCCTTCAGCGCGCTGCCCGTGCGCAGCACGCCATTTCCGCGTTGTTCCTGTCGTCCACTGCCGTGCGGGGATGCACGGCGCTACGCGGAGTAATGTTTCATGCTGCCTGCCTCGTTTTCCCGCACCGTCCGGTGCGTTCGTCGTTCGTCCTCGCGCTCCTTGCGTGCCACCGCGTGGGCAATCGTCGCCGCGGCCAGCGGTGCCGTGTGCGCGCAGCCTGCGGCACCACCTGCGGCCACGACGCTCGATCCGGTGGCCGTCACCGCAGCGCGCAGTCCGCAACCGATCACCGACCTGCTGGCCGACCTCACCGTGATCAGCACCGCCGAAATCCAGCGCAGCGGCGCACAGAGCCTGCCGCAGTTGCTGCAACGCCAGCCGGGTGTCGAAGTCACGATCAACGGCGGTCCGGGCGCCACGTCAGGCGTGTTCCTGCGCGGCGCCAACGCCGGCCAGACGCTGGTGCTGATCGACGGCCTGCGCGTGGGCTCGGTGTCGGTGGGCGCGACGGCGCTCGAGGCCATTCCGCTCGACCAGATCGAGCGCATCGAGATCCTGCGCGGACCGGCGTCCAGCCTGTACGGCGCCGATGCGATCGGTGGCGTGATCCAGGTTTTCACCAAGCGGGCCGACGGCAGCGCGTGGGTACCCAATATCGCAGCCGGCTACGGCACCTACGACACGCGACAGTTGAGCGGCGGCCTGCGCGGCGCCATCGGGCCGCTGCGGTTCTCGGTGCAGGCGGGCGGCACGCGCAGCACCGGCTTTGACGCCATCGTCAATCCGGACAACTTCAGCTACAACGATGACAAGGACGGCTACGCGACGGAGAACGTGGGCCTCAACGCCGCAATGCCCTGGGCGCCCGGCCAGGAAGTGGCCGTGCAGTATTTCCGCAATCGGCTCAACAACCAGTACGACGGTGGCGCCGGTTCGGACGACCGCACGATCACCACGCTGGAGGCGTGGTCGGTGGTGAGCCGCAACAAGCTGGCCGAACGCTGGTCGTCGCTGCTGACGATCGGCCAGGGCAGCGACGATTCGGTGTCGCAGACCGGGTACGGCGACTATCCGTTCAAGACCACGCAGCGGCAGTACATCTGGCAGAACGACTTCACACTGCCGCTGGGCGCGCTGGGCGTGATCCTCGAGCGGCGCGAGGAGGAGCTCGCCAGCAACGATCCGTTTGCGGTGACCGAGCGCAACACCAATTCGGCCACGGGCGTGTATCAGCTTCGCCATGAAGCGTTTTCGCTGCAGGCCAACCTGCGGCACGACAACTCCAACCAGTATGGCGGCGAGACCACCGGCGGGATTGCGCTGGGCTACAAGCCGTCTCCCGCCTGGCGCTTCACCGCGGGTTACAGCACGGGCTTCAAGGCGCCGTCGTTCAACGATCTCTACTACCCGGGGTTCTCCAATCCTTACCTGCAGCCCGAGACGTCGCGCAATGCCGAAGTCGGCGCGTACTGGACGGCCACCGCGGGCGAGTTGAATTGGGAAGCACGAGCGATCGGCTACCAAAACAAGGTCGACCAGCTGATCGTGTTCCAGTGTGACGCGAATTTCAACTGCGCGCCGCTCAACGTCGATCGCGCGACGCTCGAAGGCGTGACGCTGGGTGTTGATCTCGGCTGGCGCGACACGCGGGTCAAGGCCTCGCTCGACCTCCAGAATCCGGAGAACGACCGCACCGGCAATCTGCTGCCGCGACGCGCGAGGCAGCACGGGGCCGTGCAGGCGTTGCAGCAGTGGGGCCCGGTCCAGCTCGGCATGGAATTCGTCGCATCATCACTTCGCTACGACAACGCTGCCAACACCGTGAAGATGGGCGGCTACGGCATCGTCAACCTGACCGCCGAATGGCGGGTGGCGAAGGGCACGACACTGTTTGCGCGCGGCAACAACGTATTCGACAAGAACTACCAGCTGGCCGCCGACTATTCGACCGGGGGCGCGACGGTGTTCGCGGGCATTCGCTGGCAGCCATGACCATGGTGTTGCATGCGCTGGCAATGGGGCTTGCCCTGGCCGTGGCGGCGGGTGCCGCCGCGGCTCCGGTCGAGGCGACCGACGACAGCGGCCAGCGCGTGGCGCTGCCGGCCCCGGCCAGGCGCATCGTCAGCCTGGCCCCGCATGCAACCGAAATCCTGTTCGCGGCGGGGGCCGGGCAGGTCGTGGTGGGGGTGAGCGCCTGGAGCGATTTCCCGTCGGAAGCGAACGCGATTCCGAAGGTGGGCGACGCGATCGGCCTCGATCTCGAACGCATCGTCGCACTGGCGCCGGACCTGGTGGTGACGTGGCCATGGACCGCACCCGCGCAGGTCGAGCAACTGCGGGCGCGCGGGATGCGCATCTACATGATCGACGCCAAGTCGATCGGCGGCATCGGCGACAACGTCGAGCGGCTGGCCACGCTGGCGGGGACCACGGCGCAGGCGGCGCCTGCGGTGGCGCAATGGCGCCGCCGCCTGCGCGCGCTCGAACTGCGGCCGGCGGCCACGCCGCCCTTGCAGGTCTTCTATCAACTCGGCGACGCGCCGATGTTCACGATTGGCGCCCCGCAGCTCATCACGCCGGCCATCCGGCTTTGCGGCGGGCGCAATGTGTTCGACCTGCTGGCAGCCCCGGCGCCCATGGTCACCGTCGAGGCGGTGGTGGCCGCGCGCCCGCAGGTCATCGTCGCCGGGACGGAACATGCGCAGCCGCCGGCATGGCTGGCGGCGTGGAAGCGCTGGCCCGATCTGCCCGCGGTGCGGGCCGGCCATCTCTTCACGGTGGATGCGACCTTGCTGCACCGGCCCGGCCCGCGCTTTCTGGATGGAGTCGAACAGCTTTGCACCGTGCTGGATCGCGCGCGGGCGAAGACAGGGCCGCGGTGACGGCGACGAGCCCTGACGAACCGAGACGACCCGTGATGAACCTGTGTAGGCGAGGCTTCAGCCTCGCGGCGATCCGCAGACGCGTAACCACTGGCCAAACACGCGGTGCGCGAGGCTGAAGCCTCGCCTACACGTTAACCTGCAGGCACGCCTATGGGTGCGTATCTGGCTCTGGTTTCACGCCGGCAGGAACGCGGTTCCGCGCGGATGGGCGACCGCCACCAGCGCCTGCCCATAGAGCGCGGAAAGCTTGTCCGCGGTCAGCAGCGCGGCCGCAGGACCCGCCTCCACGCGGTCGCAGCCGAGCAGGATTGCGTGCGTGGCATAGCGCGCCGCCAGGGCCAGGTCGTGCAGCGCCATCAGCACCGCCTTGCCGCGATGGCGGGCAAGGCCGGCCAGCAGGTCAAGCGAACGCACCTCATGCGCGATGTCGAGATGGTTGGCGGGCTCATCGAGCAGCAGCACGTCGGGGTCCTGCGCCAGCAGCATCGCCAGCGCCACGCGCCGGCGCTCGCCGCCGGACAGGGTCTGCACATTGCGGGTCGCTGCATCGGCCATGCCGACCGCCGCGAGCGCCGCGCGGGCCTGCGCCATGTCGTCGGCGCTCTCCGGCTGCCAGCGGGGAACGTGGGGATGGCGGCCGGCCAGCGCGACTTCGAACGCCGTTGCGGGAAATGCATCGATGGTGTCCTGGGGCATCAAGCCCAGCGCCCTGGCACGCGCGCGCGGCGCCATGGCGGCCAGTGGCGCGCCGTGAACATCGATGCTGCCTGCCGCCGGCGGTCGCAGCCCGGCCAGCGTGTTGAGCAGGGTGGTCTTGCCTGCACCGTTGGGGCCGACCATCACCCAGCATTCCCCCGCGCGAATTTCGAAGCCCACGTCGCGGCACAGCGTTCGCCCCGGCACCGCCAGCGCGAGTTCGCGGCACGCCAGAACAGGCGAGCTCATGCGCCGCCCCGCCGCAGCAGCCACAGGAAGACGGGCACACCCGCCAGCGCGGTCAATACGCCCACCGGCAATTGCGCCGGCGCAATGATCGTTCGAGCCAGCGTGTCCGCGAACACGAGCAGTGCGCCACCGGCCAGTGCCGAGGCCGGTATCAGCCAGCGCTGATCGTTGCCGATCAGCATGCGCATGGCGTGCGGCACGACCAGGCCGATGAAGCCGATGCTGCCGGCCACCGTCACGGCGATGGCCGTGGCCGCGGCAGCCAATCCATGCAACGCGATCGTCAGCGGACGCACGGGCACGCCCAGGCTCGCGGCGGTCACGTCGCCGCGGGCAAGCAGCGTGGCATCGCGCGCCAGCGGCAGCGCCAGCAGCAGCACGACGACAAGGGCCAGGACTGCCAGGCCGCCATGGATGCTGGACGACAGGTCGCCGATCAGCCAGAACAGCATGCCGCGGACCTGGGCCTCCGGCGCGGTCGCAAGCATCAGCATGATGAGCGCACCCCAGCCGGCAGCGACGACAATCCCGGTCAACAGCAGCCGGGTCGGCGACCACGCACCCTCTCCGCGCGCCAGTCCGAACACCAGCAGACTCGATACGACCGCGCCGCCAAAGGCCGCGGGGGTTGCGAGTGCCACCGCGCCGAGCAGCATCGCGCCCAGCGCGCCGCATGCCGCGCCGCCGGACAGGCCGAGTACGTAGGGGTCGGCCAACGGATTGCGCAGCAGCACCTGCATCAGCGCGCCCGCCACCGCCAGGAGCCCACCAACCGCAAATGCCGCCATGGCCCGCGGCCAACGCAGTTCGCGAACCACGGTGGAGGCGATGTCAGTGCCGTCGCCGATGATTGCATTCCACACTTCCACCATCGCGACGGGAACGCTGCCTGCGGCCAGCGCAAACAGCAACGCCGCCGCGCTGCAGAAGGCCAGGAACACCAGGACCGGGAAGGGAGAAAGGCGACGCACGCGCGGCTCGGACGTGGGCGAATCGTGGATTATAGGGCTGGGTGTCGCCGCGTTCGGGGCGGACCGCCGTCGCATTCGTGTTGCACCGCCTATAATCGACCGCTCGCAATACCGCGACCACCACAGGCCGACCATGAACAAGGCCTTCACGCGCGAAGCCGACGCTGGCGACGACATCGACGACGATGTGCCCGACGCCGCAGCGCTGCTTCCCGCCGGAACCCGGAACTACATGACGCCCGGCGGCTTCGCCAGGCTGAAGGGTGAACTGGATCGCCTGGTCGGCACCGAGCGCCCCGCGCTGGTGGCCACGGTCTCGTGGGCCGCGAGCAATGGCGATCGTTCGGAGAACGGCGACTATATCTACGGCAAGAAGCGGCTGCGCGAGGTGGACCGGCGCATCCGCTTCCTGATCAAGCGGCTCGACCTGTCGCAGGTGGTCGACCCTGCGGGCCGGGAACACGCCGACGACGCGGATCGCGTCTTCTTCGGCGCCACGGTCACCGTCAGCAACGACCGCAACGAACAGCGCACGGTCAGCATCGTCGGCATTGACGAGATCGACACGACGCGGGGATACATCAGCTGGGTGTCGCCGATGGCCCGTGCGCTGCTGAAGGCGCACGAGGGCGATACGGTCATGCTGCATACGCCGGTGGGGGTCGAGGCCCTCACTGTCATGCGGGTGGCGTACCTGCCGCTGGCCACCAACCCGGAGGCGGCGGCAACGGGCACCTGAATCGAGCGTACTTTCGCCCGATGAACGGGGCGAACGGATGGTTGACGCACCGCGCGCGCGCCGCCTATAGTCGAAACGGTAGAATACGCAAACGCCATGGATCCAGACCTCGCCCAACTCGAACAGAAGCTCGCCACGCTAATCGCGCACACGCGTTCGCTGCGCGCGGCCAACGAAGCGCTGCGGCGCGACCTTGCCACGGCGCAGGAACGCAACCGCGAGATGGCCATTCGCACGCAGCAGGCCAGCGCGCGCCTCGATGCTCTGATCGCCCGGATGCCGGCCGAATGAGTGCTCGCGGCAGTACGCCGGCCGAGCGGTCGGTGCAGCTCGATATCACGCTCCTGGGGCGCGAATTCAAGGTCGGCTGCAAGGAACATGAACGCGCGGAACTGATGGAAGCCGTGGCAACGCTGGACGAGAGGATGCGCGCGATCCGCGATGGCGGCAAGATCGCGGCGATCGATCGCATCGCGGTGATGGCGGCGCTCAACCTCGCCAATGAGCTGTTGCGCGAACGCAAGGCGCCGCCCATGGCCGCGGTGGCGTCGCCTGTCCTATCCGGTGGCGTTGACGAGGCCGCCGCGCAGCGTAGAATTCATGCGATGCAGGCGTCGATCGACCAGGTGCTGGCGGGCCAGGAAAAACTGTTCTGACGCGCCATTTTGCGGTCGAGGCACGCAGTGACCGCAAGTGCCAAGCCACGTGCCGGTGGTGGCAACGATCACGTTACTTTCAATGTCCCCTGGGGTGTTCGAGCTCGCTAAATACTCCTTGAACCAATGCTCTCGTAGCGAGGCTGCCTTTGCCCTTTGTGGACCGGTGTGCGCCCCCATGTGGAAGCGCCTGAAGGTTCCGGCAGGCGGTCATTCTTGAACCCAGGTTCAGGATGACGGTGAGCACGGCATCATCGGGGGACACCTATTGCGCGAACGGCGCCCGCGGTCCGGGCGCCGTTCGCTTGTTCCAGGCCGCGCATGACCCGCAATCGATGGCAGCGGCGGATCGCGTCAGCCAAGATGTGTGGTTGACGCATGGCTTGCGCCGGGTGGCCGGCAGATGCGAGGAGAGCGTTTGCACTACTGGCTGATGAAATCCGAGCCCGACGAGTTCTCGATCACCGATCTCGAACAGGCGCCGCGGCAAGCCACTTCGTGGTTCGGCGTGCGCAACTACCAGGCACGCAACTTCATGCGCGAAATGAAGGTGGGCGATCGCGCATTCTTCTATCACTCAAGCTGCGCCGAACCCGGCATCGCCGGTATCGTCGAGGTTGCGGCGGCCGCGCATCCCGACGTCACGCAATTCGACGCGCGCGGTAAGTATCACGATGCCAAGGCCACGCGCGAGGAGCCGCGTTGGTGGAATGTCGACGTCAAGTGGTTGTCCACCACGCGCCTCGTGTCGCTGAGGGAGTTGCGGGACCACGAGGCACTGTCCGACATGGTGATTCTTCGTCGTGGCAACCGGTTGTCGATCACCCCGGTCACGCCACAGGAGTGGTCACTGGTCACCAGGCTTGCCGCGCGCAAGGCACCCGCGCGATGATTGCAACGCATGACGCCAATGGCGCGGGTTCGACCATCCGCCCTAGGGTCGAGCAGGTAACGCGCGCCGGCGTGCGGCCTTGAATTTCACGCTGCTGGCGGTCCTGGTCGCCCTTGGCGTGGTCGTGGGATTCCTGGCCGGCCTGCTCGGCATTGGCGGCGGCTTCACCATCGTCCCCGTATTGATGGAAGTGTTCGAGCGCGAAGGCGTGCTCGCCGCGCATGTGCTGCCACTGGCGATCGGCACGTCGTCTGCCACGATCGTGTTCACGGCGATCGCTTCGACGCGCGCCCATCATTTGCGTGGCGCCGTGGATTGGCCGACGGTGCGGGCATTGGCGCCTGGTCTCGTCATCGGCTCGCTGCTCGGACCGCAGATCGCCAGTGCGTTGCCCATGCGCGTGCTGGCGGCCATCTTCGGCCTCTTCATCTGGTCGGCGTCGTACAAGATGGTGCGGAACAAGCCGCCCAAGGTCGACCGCGAACTGCCTGGAGCGCCGGCGCTCTTCGGCGTCGGCAGCATCATCGGGGTAATGGCCGGCATGGTCGGCACCGGTGGTGCTTTTCTCGCCGTCCCGTTCCTCACGCGTTGCAATGTCAGGATGCAGACGGCGGTGGCCACGTCCGCGGCGATCGGCATTCCGATCGCGCTCGCCGCCACGGCAGGCTACGTGTTCGCAGGCTGGAACAAGGTCGGACTGCCGCCGCATGCAGTCGGCTATGTCTATGTGCCTGCGCTCGTCGTCATTGCGCTGGCAACCACGATACTGGCGCCGCTCGGGGCGCGGATGGCGCATGCGTGGCCGGTGGCGCGTCTGCGCCGCGCGTTCGCTGCAATGCTGTTCGTGCTGGGCGCCTACATGCTGTGGAAGGCGGTGCGGTGATCTTGCGACTGCCGTGCCGCGACGCGGCGCCCCCGCGAGGCGTGTAGGCGAGGCGTCAGCCTCGCTGGCTTGTTGCAGCATCGACTCCGCGAGGCTTAAGCCTCGCCTACAACGTCACCTACAGGGGTGTCGGGAGGTTGTAGCCGGACTGCGCACTCACCATGCCGCCCGCCGACACCCGCACGGCGCAGTACTTGAACTCGGGGATCTTGCCGAACGGATCAAGCGCCGCATTGGTCAGCACGTTGGCCGCCGCTTCGTAGTAGGCAAAGGGGATGAACACGGTGTTGCGTGGCGTGCCGGCGTCGGCGCGGGCCCGCAGCACCACCTTGCCGCGGCGCGACTCCACGGTGATCGAATCGCCCGGCACCAGGCCCAGCGCGTCGAGGTCCAGCGGATGGATGGATACATGCGCATTGGGTTCGATGGCATCCAGAACGCGCGTGCGTCGCGTCATGCTGCCGGTATGCCAGTGTTCCAGCTGGCGCCCGGTGATCAGCACGAACGGATAGTCGGCATCGGGCTGTTCAGCGCCCGGAATGATGTTGGCCGGCACGAACCTGCCGCGCCCGCTCGCCGTCGGAAAATGGTCGGTGAAGATGATCGGCTCGCCCGGATCGCCCTCGGCCTCGCAGGGATAGGTGACCGCGCTCTCCGTTTCCAGGCGTTCCCACGTGATGCCGGCGATCGACGGCATGGCCTGGCGCATTTCCGCAAATACCTCGCGCGGGTGCTCGTAGTGCCAGTCGAGCCCCAGTTGCCGGGCCATGTCATTGATGATCCGCAGGTCCTGCCTCGCCTCGCCGGGCGGCTGCAGCGCCTGCCGGCCGAGTTGCACCGTGCGATCGGTGTTGGTGAACGTACCGGTCTTTTCCGGAAACGCGGAGGCCGGCAGGATCACGTCCGCAAGATACGCGGTCTCGGTGAGGAAGATGTCCTGCACCACCAGCATCTCGAGGTCGGCCAGCGCCGCGCGCGCGTGCCGCACGTTCGGGTCGGACATCGCCGGGTTCTCGCCCATGATGTACATCCCGTGGATCGTGCCGGCATGCACGGCGTCCATGATCTCGACCACGGTCAGCCCGGGCCGCGGGTCCAGCGATGTGCCCCACAGCGCCTCGATCCGCGCGCGCCACACGGGTTCGTCCACGCGGTGGTAATCGGGCAGCATCATCGGTATGAGGCCGACGTCGGAAGCGCCCTGCACGTTGTTCTGGCCGCGCAGCGGATGCAGCCCCGTTCCGGGTCGACCCACCTGACCCGTCATGAGCGCCAACGCGATCAGGCAGCGTGCATTGTCGGTGCCGTGGATGTGCTGCGAGATGCCCATGCCCCATAGGATGATCGACGCCTTCGAGGTCGCGTACAGCCGCGCGACGTCGCGGATCGTCTCCGCGGGAATGCCGCAGATGGGCGCCATCGCCTCGGGGCTCATCCCCTCGACGTTGCGCCGCAACGCTTCGTAGCCGCTGGTGCGGGCCGCGATAAAGGCCTCGTCGACCAGTTCCTCGTGCACGATCACGTGCATGAGCGCGTTGAGCAGCGCCACGTCGGTGTCGGCACGAAACTGCATGAAGTGCGTGGCGAGCCGCGCGAGATCGGAGCGCCGCGGATCGGCGACGATCAGCTTGCTGCCGTTCTTCACCGCGTTCTTGATCCAGGTGGCGGCAACGGGGTGGTTCACCGTCGGGTTCGCGCCGATCACGAAGATCACTTCGGCATCGAGCACGTCCATCACCGGATTGGAGACCGCGCCCGAGCCGATGCCTTCGAGCAGTGCGGCCACGCTCGACGCATGGCAAAGGCGCGTGCAATGGTCAACGTTGTTCGAACCGAATCCGGTCCGCACGAGCTTCTGGAACAGGTAGGCCTCTTCGTTGGAGCCCTTCGCGGAACCGAACCCGGCCAGCGCGTGCTTGCCGCGGGTGTCGCGGATGCGGGCAAGCGTCCCGCCGGCGAGATCCAGCGCTTCTTCCCACGTCGCTTCGCGAAACACGGCAAGCGGATTGCCGGGGTCCATCGTGAAGTCAGCCGACTTCGGCATGCCGGCGCGCCGGATCAGCGGCTTGGTCAGGCGCTGCGGATGCTGGACGTAGTCGAAGCCGAAGCGCCCCTTCACGCACAGTCGCTCCTCGTTGGCGGGACCGGCGCGGCCCTCGACCCGGACGATGGCGTTGTCCTTGACGTGATAGGTGAGCTGGCAGCCGACGCCGCAATAGGGGCACACGGAGTCCACCGTCCGGTCGGCGGCGACGAGATAGGCGTCGCGCGCGGGCGCCAGTGCGCCGGTGGGGCAGGCCTGCACGCATTCGCCGCAGGCGACGCACGAACTGTCGCCCATCGGGTCGCCCTGGTCGAACACGATGGCAGACGCGGCGCCGCGGAATGCATAGCCGATCACGTCGTTGACCTGCGCCTCGCGGCACGCGCGCACGCAGCGCGTGCACTGGATGCAGGCATCGAGATTGACGGTCATCGCCGGGTGCGAGAAATCCGCCGCAGGTTGGGCGCGCGGCGCGAAGCGCGGACGCCCGATGCCGAGCTTGCGCTGCCACAGCGCCAATTCGGAATCCGGCTTGTAGACCGTGGCGGCGACGTCGGACGCCAGAAGCTCCACGATCATCTTCTGCGCATGGAGGGCACGCGCGCTGTTGCTCGTCACCTCCATGCCCGGCGCGGGGTAGCGGCAGCAGGAGGGCGCAAGCGTGCGCTCGCCCTTGATCTCGACCATGCACGAGCGGCAATTACCGTCCGGGCGCAGACCTTCGGCGTAGCAAAGGCGTGGAATCTCGACGCCATGGCGATCGGCGGCCTGCAGCAGTGTTTCGCCGGCGTTGGCCAGCACCGGCTCGCCGTTGAGGAGAAAGGAGACGGCATTGGGGTCGCGCGCGTTCATCGTCGTTCTCCACGCAATACGGACATGGCCCTGCGCGAGTCCATGTCAGGCAATCTCGGACGGGAAATACTTGACGACGCAACGCACCGGATTGGGCGCCGCCTGCCCCAGCCCGCAGATCGATGCATCGACCATGGCCTGCGACAGCTCCTCGAGCAATGCCGTATCCCAGCGCGCGGCGGTCATCATGCCCACGGCCTTCTCGGTGCCAACCCGGCACGGCGTGCACTGGCCGCAGGACTCATCCGCGAAGAAGCGCATCATGTTCAGCGCGGCATCGCGCGCCCGGTCGTGCTGGGACAGCACGATCACGGCAGCCGAGCCGATGAAGCAGCCGTGCGGCTGCAGCGTGTCGAAGTCGAGCGGCACGCCGGCCAGCGACGCGGGCAGGATGCCACCCGATGCGCCGCCGGGCAGGTACCCGTACAGCGTATGCCCCGGCAGCATGCCCCCGCAGAATTCGTCGATCAGCTCGCGTGCGGTGATGCCTGCCGGCGCGAGATGGACGCCGGGCATGCGCACGCGGCCGGACACCGAGAACGAGCGCAGTCCCTTGCGGCCGTGACGGCCCTGTCCGGTGAACCAGTCCGGGCCCTTTTCCAGGATGTCGCGCACCCAGTACAGCGTTTCCATGTTGTGCTCGAGCGTCGGGCGCCCGAAGAGGCCGACCTGCGCGACGTAGGGCGGGCGCAGCCGCGGCATGCCGCGCTTGCCTTCGATCGATTCGATCATGGCCGACTCTTCGCCGCAGATGTAGGCGCCGGCGCCGCGGCGCAGTTCGATGGCAGGCAGCGGCACCGGTGGATCGGCTTGCAGCGCCGCCAGTTCCTCGGCCAGCAAGTCGCGGCACCCGGCATACTCGTCGCGCAGGTAGAGGTAGACCGCGTCGATGCCCGCGGCCCAGGCGGCGATCAGCACGCCTTCCAGAAACCGGTGGGGGTCGCGTTCGAGATAGTGGCGATCCTTGAAGGTGCCCGGTTCGCCCTCGTCGATGTTGATCGCCATGAGGCGCGGCGCCGGTTCGGCGCGCACGATGCGCCACTTGCGGCCGGCGGGAAAGCCGGCACCACCCAGGCCGCGCAGGCCGGATTGCTCCAACGACAGCAGCACCGACTCGATGTCGCGCTGGCCCGCCACGCATTCACGCAAAGCTGCGTAGCCGCCGCCGGCGCGGTATGCCGCGAGGCGCAGCGCAGGGGGCGGCTCGGCCCGCACCGCGCCGCTGGCAATGGCACTGTGAATGCGTTCCGCAGTGGCATGATCGACCGGCCGGGTGCCGACGACCGCGGCGGGGGCATGGTCGCAGCGGCCGATGCACGGCGCCGCGATCACGCGCACCCCTGCGCCGACCTCCTGCTGCAGGCGTGCCAGCAGTTCATGACCGCCGGCCATCGCGCACGACCACGTGTCGCAGACACGCACCGTGACCGGCGGGGGCACCGGGTCGCCGTCGCGCAGCACGTCGAAGTGATGGTAGAACGTCGCGACCTCGTACACCTCGGCAGTGGCGAGCTTCATTTCGGCCGCGAGCGCCGTCACGTGTGCCGCGCTGATCGCGCGATACCGGTCCTGGACCCGGTGCAGGAACTCGATCAGGAGGTCGCGCCGGCGGAGACTGTCGCCCAGCAGCGCCCGGATATCCGCCAGCGCCTGCGCGTCCACCACGCGGCCCTTGGGCTGACCGCGTCCGCTGCGTTTGCGGCTGAGGCCCGCAATGTCGATCACCTGTTCGCGCATGTCTGCCACAAGCGTCTCCGGCCCTTCAGTTCAGGAAGTCGCAGTACTTCTCGACATAGGTGGCGAGGTCGAGCGTGTGCTGACGTGTCAGTCGCTCGGCCAGGTCGGTGTCGCGCTTCTCGAGCGCATCGATGATCCTCATGTGATCGACGATGGAACGCGAGGCGCGATCGTCCTTCGAAATGGTCATCTTGCGGATCGCGCGCACGTGGATCAGCAGGTTCTGCACGGTTTCGGTCATCAGCCTCGATCCGCCCAGCTTGAAAATTGCCTGGTGGAATGCGAGGTTGGTCTCGGAATACTCCTCGAGATTGGCCGTGGGCTTCGAGTCCGTGAAGGTGTCGAACATGTGTCGCAGCGACGCGAGATCCGCGTCGGAAGCACGCTGCGTGGCCAGCCGCGCCGACATGCTTTCGAGCGCGGCCCACATCTCGATCATGTCGATGATGTCCCGCTTGCTCTTGCGGACGATGAAGATCCCGCGGCGCGGCAATGTGCGCAGGAAACCCTCCTGCTCAAGCAGGGTCATCGCTTCGCGGATCGGCGTGCGGCTGACCCCCAGGGCCGACGACAGCTCGCGCTCGTCGAGGCGGATTTCCTCGTGCTGGTCGTAGACGTCGGCGTTGGCGATCGCCTGCTTCAGCACCGCATAGGCCTGGTCGCGGAAACTCATCCCGGTATTGAGCGGGCGCACCGAAAATGACGGCGCCGCGGCAAGCGAAATCGTCGAATTGGTGGTCGTGTCCGGCAGGGGGTCCATGGCAGCCCTCATTTCCATCTGCGGCGTGGTTCAGGAGTATTGACCGTTATGAATATATCAGATACGGTATATCAAACGGGTGCGAAATAGAGGTCGCGAGCACAGCTACGCGACCCGGCACGTGGCGTCGGCGGGTCCGCCGGGGCATTTTGGAGGATGCAGCATGAATGACCGACTCTCGTCTTGCCCCTCGCGCAGGCGGCATCATCGCGCACGCTGTCCGTGCCTTGCACGCGTACGGCGCGGCTCTCGTCCCCCGTCGTAGTCTGGTCCTGCCCGCTCGGGTAACCGTGCGCGTCAAGCCCATGCGCGCATTCAACTTCAGGAGTTGCAACATGCGAAATCGGATTGTGCAGGGCCTTTTCGGCGCCGCGGCGCTGACGGGATTGATTGCTGCTGCGCCGGCCTTTGCCGCGTGGGAGCCCACCAAGTCGGTCGAGTTCATCGTGCCCGCCGGTACCGGCGGGGGCGCCGACCAGATGGCGCGCTTCATCCAGGGCATCGTCGTCAAGAACAACCTGATGAAGCAGCCGATGGTCGTCATCAACAAGTCGGGCGGCGCGGGCGCGGAAGGGTTCCTCGACATCAAGGGCGCCAAGGGCGATCCGCACAAGATCATCATCACGCTTTCCAACCTCTTCACCACGCCGCTGGCCACGGGGGTTCCTTTCAACTGGAAGGACCTGACGCCGGTGGCCATGCTCGCGCTCGACCAGTTCGTGCTGTGGGTCAACGCCGAGACGCCGTACAAGACCGCCAAGGACTACATCGACGCCACCAAGGCGGCCGGCGCCGGCAAGATGAAAATGGGCGGGACGGGGTCGAAACAGGAAGACCAGATCATCACGGTCGCGATCGAAAAAGCCACCGGGGCCAAGTTCACCTACATTCCCTACAAGGGCGGCGGCGACGTCGCGGTGCAGCTGACGGGCAAGCACGTCGACTCGTCGGTCAACAACCCGATCGAGGCCATTGCGCAGTGGCGCGGCGGCGCGTTGCGGCCGTTGTGCGTGTTCGATGCGCAGCGGATGCCGTACAAGGCAAAGGTCACGGCCGACATGTCGTGGAACGACATCCCCACGTGCAAGGAATCCGGCGTGTCGATGGATTACGTGATGCTGCGCGGCATCTTCATGGCGCCCGGGGTGACCGCTGACCAGGTCGAGTTCTACGTCAACCTGTTCAAGAAGGTGCGTGAAACGGCCGAGTGGAAGGACTTCATGGAAAAGGGCGCATTCAACCAGGAGTTCATGACCGGACCGCAGTACGTCAAATGGGTTGAAGCGGCCGAGAAAACGCACCAGGACCTGATGAAGGAAGCGGGCTTTCTCGCCAAGTAATCCTTGTGTGCCGGAGGTTCGCGCGCTTCACTGCGCGCGGACCCCCAATCGCGCGCCTGTCGCCCACTTCACGGAAGTCGCCCCGCCATGGAACCAGACAAGCAGGGACTCGTATCGACGCGGGTCATGGAAATCGCGGTCGGGCTTTTTCTCTTCGCGCTGGGTCTCATTCTCATCTTCGACGCCAATCGCCTGGGCACGGGCTGGGGCGACGACGGGCCCAAGTCGGGCTACTTCCCGTTCTACATCGGCCTGATCCTCTGCATCAGCGCAGCGGTTGCCATCTATCAGGGTGTCCGCGCGCCGGGTGCCGGCGACGCTTTCGTCGAGCGCGGCCAGGCGAAACTGATCTTCGCGGTCCTGATTCCCACCATTGCGTACGCGGTGGCCATCGGCCTCCTCGGCATCTACGTCGCGTCCGCGGCGTTCATCGGCGTCTTCATGGTGTGGCAGGGCAAGTTCTCGTGGCAGAAGAGCGCGGCCATCAGCCTCATGGTGGTGATTGCGTTGTGGCTGATGTTCGAGCTCTGGTTCAAGGTACCGCTGCCCAAGGGTCCGCTCGAGGCCCTGTTCGGTTACTGAGCGTCGACACCGGCGCGGTACTGGCCGGTGACGCGTACGCCAACGGCATCATGGGAGAGCACCATTGGATGAGTTGAACTCGCTGTTCGGGGGCTTCGCAGTTGCGCTGTCGTTCTACAACCTCGCGCTGATGCTGGTTGGCGTGCTGCTGGGGGTGTTGATCGGCGTGCTTCCCGGGCTGGGCGGCGCCAATGGCGTGGCGATCCTGCTGCCGCTGACGTTCTCGATGAACCCGACGTCCGCGATCATCATGCTGTCGTGCATTTACTGGGGTGCACTGTTCGGCGGGGCGATCACGTCGATCCTGTTCAACATTCCCGGCGAGCCGTGGTCGGTCGCCACCACCTTCGACGGCTATCCGCTGGCGCAGCAGGGACGCGCCGGCGAAGCACTCACCGCATCGTTCACGTCCTCCTTCGTCGGCGCGTTCGTCGCGGTCGTGTTGATTACCTTCCTGTCGCCGCTGGTGGCCAAGTTCGCGCTGAAGTTCGGGCCGCCCGAGTTCTTCGCGGTGTACCTGCTGACGTTCTGCAGCTTCGTCGGCATGAGCAAGGGTTCGCCGTTCAAGACGCTCGCGGCGATGATGCTGGGCTTCGGTCTCGCTGCCGTCGGCCTCGACACGGTGACGGGCCAGTTGCGCCTCACCTTCGGCTTCACGCCGTTGCTGAAGGGCTTCGATTTCCTGATCGCGGTGATCGGACTCTTCGGCATCGGCGAGATCCTGCTGACGATGGAGGAGGGACTGGCGTTCAAGGGCGCGCGCGGCAAGATCGATTCGAAGGTGGTGCTGGAAACGTGGAAAAAGCTGCCGAAGTACTGGGCGACGCTGCTGCGCAGTTCGGCCATCGGCTGCTGGATGGGCATCACGCCGGGCGGCGCCACGCCCGCATCGTTCATGAGCTACGGCGTGGCCAAGCGCATGTCGAAGAACGGGGACAAGTTCGGCACGGGCCAGCTGGAGGGCGTGATCGCGCCCGAGACCGCCGCCCATGCGGCCGGCACCAGCGCGCTGCTGCCGATGCTGACGCTGGGCATCCCGGGCTCGCCCACGGCCGCCGTGCTGCTGGGCGGGCTCCTGATCTGGGGTCTGCAGCCCGGGCCGTTGCTCTTCGTCGAGCAGAAGGACTTCGTGTGGGGCCTCATCGCCAGCATGTACCTCGGCAATCTCGCGGGGCTGATCGTCGTGCTGACGACGGTGCCGCTCTTCGCCGCGATCCTGCGCATCCCGTTCTCGATCATCGCCCCGATCATCATCGTGATCTGCGCGGTCGGCGCCTACACCGTCCACAATTCGATGTTCGACGTGTACCTGATGCTGGTCTTCGGCGTGCTGGGCTACCTCTTCAAGAAGCTCGATTATCCGCTGGCACCGCTCGTGTTGGCACTGGTGCTGGGCGATCGCGCCGAGGATTCGTTCCGGCAGGCCATCCTGGGCTCGCAGGGCGACCTGGCGATATTTTTCTCGAACCCGCTCGTCGGATCCATCACCACGCTGGCGCTCGTGCTGCTGTTCCTGCCGGTGATCAACCGGCTGTTCGCGCTGGTTCGCCAACCGAAGGGCGCCGCGTGAACGGGTCAGTGCAACGCGCCAGGAGACTGCCATGACAGTGATTGCGATGACCCAGGAAATGGCCACGCTGGGCACCGACGTGGCCCAGGGCGTGGCCCAGGCGCTTGGCTTGAAGGTGGTCCAGCACGAGGTGGGCGACACCGTGGCCGAGCGCATGCAAATCAAGCGCAGCCTCATCCGGCGCGTGCGCGAGGGCCAGGCCGGGTGGCTGGAAAAGCGTGGAATCGATAGCGAGGTCTTCGCGGTCTACGCGGCCGACGAAATACTGGCGCTGGCGCAGGAAGGCAACGTGGTGATCCGCGGCTGGGGTGCCACCTGCATCCTGAAGGGCGTGTCCCACATCCCCACCATCCGCGTCTGCGCGCCTCTGGCGAATCGTGTGCAATGGCTGATGGAGCGGCTCGATTCCGACGACGCGGAACTCGCGCGCGAGGAAATCGAGCGCTCGGAGGCGGCGCACGTGGCGCGCACGCAGCACAACTTCGGCGTCGATCTGCTCGATCCGCTGCGCTACGACCTCACGCTCAACACCGGCCGGGTGTCGGTGGAAAGCTGCGTCGAGCAGGTGGTTGCAATGTCGAAGCGGCCGGAATTCCAGCCGACAACCGAGAGCGCGGCGAAGCTGCGCAACCTCGTGCTGGAATCGCGCATTCGCGCGGCGCTCAAGGCCAACGAAGCCACGGCCGAGGTCAACGTCGCGGCAGAAGCGAACGACGGCGCGGTGACGCTGCGGGGCATTGTCGTGAATGCGGCGGAAAGCACGCGCGCCGCCGAAATCATCGCGGCGGTCGAGGGGGTGAAGTCCGTCGACAACCAGCTGCGTTCCATCGAATCGGGCATCCGTCGGTTCACCGTCAGCAAGTACTAGCCAGGCCGCCGGCGATCGAGCGAAAACAGCGTATTGAAATTCGCTGATATATTGTATATTGTGTTTTTAAAGACCTCTTCGATGACGCGGACGCGCCGGCAACGGCACGGAGTGCGCCGGGCGGCCTCCGCACAGGCCGTGTCCGCGCGGTGAAGCGGTCACTTACTTCCAGGAGCACATCATGTCCACCGCAACCGCTGCCAAGACCGGTTCGACTGCCGCCGACGACTCGTCGAAGGTCACCACAGGCGCCATGATCGCGCCGGAAATCGACGGCTTCCAGCTCGTCATCGAGGCCCTGAAGCTCAATGGCATCGACACGATCTTCGGCTTGCCCGGCATCCCCATCACGGACCTCACGCGCCGCATGCAGAAGGAAGGCCTGCGCGTGATCGCGTTCCGGCACGAGCAGAACGCGGGTTATGCCGCCTCGATTGCCGGCTTCCTCACCCAGAAGCCCGGTATCTGCCTGACCGTATCCGCGCCCGGATTCCTGAACGGCGTCACCGCCCTCACGCACGCGACGGTCAACTGCTTCCCGATGATCCTGATCAGCGGCTCCTCCGAGCGCGAGATCGTCGACCTGCAGCAGGGTGACTACGAGGAAATGGACCAGCTGGCAATTGCCAAGCCGCTGTGCAAGGCAGCGTTCCGCGTGCTACATGCCGAAGACATCGGCGTGGGCGTGGCGCGCGCCATCCGGGCCGCCGTGTCGGGCCGTCCCGGCGGTGTGTACCTCGACCTGCCGGCGAAGCTTTTCCCACAGGCCATGGATGCGGTCGCCGGCATGGAGTCGCTGATCAAGGTCGTCGATGCCGCGCCGCGCCAGATTCCCGCGGCCGACGCCGTGCAGCGCGCCGTCGACCTCCTCAAGGGTGCTACGAAGCCGCTCATCATCCTCGGCAAGGGCGCGGCGTACGCGCAGGCCGATGCCGACATTCGCGCGCTGGTCGAGAAGACCGGCATTCCGTACCTGCCGATGTCGATGGCCAAGGGCCTGCTGCCGGATACGCACGAGCAGTCCGCATCGGCGGCGCGGTCCTATGTGCTGCCCGAGGCCGATGTCGTGTTGATGATCGGTGCGCGCCTCAACTGGCTGCTGTCGCAGGGCAAGGGCAAGACGTGGGGTGGCGCCACCTCCAAGTCGTGGGGCGGCCAGAAAGTCGTCCAGATCGACATCTCGCCGCAGGAAGCGGACAGCAACGTGCGCATCGATGCGCCGGTGGTGGGTGACATCGGTTCGTGCGTGGCGGCCATGCTGGGCGCGATGGGATCGAACTGGCCGAAGCCGCCCGCCGAGTGGATCGATGCCATCAACGAACGCAAGACCAAGAACGTCGCGAAGATGGCCGAGACGCTCGCCAGGAATCCGTCGCCGATGAGCTATCAGAGCGCGCTCAACGTGGTGCGCGACATCGTCAAGGCCAATCCCGACGCCGTGCTTGTGAACGAGGGCGCGAACGCGTTGGACTTCACCCGCAGCATCGTGGACATGTACAAGCCGCGCAAGCGCATCGACGTGGGCACGTGGGGAATCATGGGTGTGGGCATGGGCTATTCCGTGGCCGCCGCCGTGGTGACCGGTGAGCAGGTGATTGCGGTGGAGG
>JANNKR010000016.1:0-35916 GCA_031396395.1 Betaproteobacteria bacterium | reverse complement strand
TTGTCGCTGGCGACCACTTCGTACCCCGATTTGGTCAACATATCGTTCAGTACATGTCGTTCAGTCGGCGAATCGTCGACGATCAATATTTTGCGGATAGTCATGTTCCTGCCCTGGTCCTGTTCCCCGACCACTGCGCGGGCGAGTCGCCCGCACGCTTGTCCTGCCGCCTGATTCGACGGACTGTGCACCCGCATTCATCCCGAACCGGCGCGAGGCCGGCCCTGCACCCGGTCATGCGGCAGCCCGATTGACGTGGGCGGCCACGGCCTTAAGCAGGCTTTCCTTGGTGAACGGCTTGGTCAGGTACTGGTCTGAGCCCACCATCCGTCCGCGCGCCCGGTCGAACAGCCCGTCCTTCGAGGACAGCATCACCACCGGGATCCGTTGGAATCTGGTGTTTTTCTTGATCAAAGCGCACGTCTGGTAGCCATCGAGGCGCGGCATCATGATGTCGACGAAGACGAGTTCGGGCTGGTGATCGGTGATCTTGGCGAGCGCGTCGAAGCCGTCCTCGGCCAGAATGACCGAGCAGCCTGCCTGCAGCAGGAAGATTTCGGCGCTGCGGCGAATGGTGTTCGAATCATCGATCACCATGACCTTCACGCCCTGCAACGCGGTGGATTCCGCCAAGATTATTCCCTCTTTCGTTCGACCGGCGTCACGACCGCGGGAGGCGCGACCGTACTTGTCGTGTTCAAGTCTGCCACGGGGCAAGCCCATTGCCTAGAGCATAAACCTTGCCGGAATCGTCGCTAGCGGCGAAAAACATGAAAAACGCAACAACAAGGCAAATTTAAGGCTGCCTCAGTGCCGTGGTGCGGCAGGGGTTGCCGCGCTGCGGCGCGTTTTCGCAAGATTTGCCGGTTGGCACTGCAGGCAGTGCGGCAAGGCAGGGGCCGGCCCTAGCGCCCGAGAAACATCCGGTAAGCCGGATTATCCGATTCGTCGACGAAAATGTAGCCCAGCCGGTCCAAAAACCGCCGAAAATCAGCCTTTTCCCCTGGCGGCACCTGCATCCCGACCAGAACACGCCCATAGTCGGCGCCGTGATTGCGGTAATGGAAGAGGCTGATGTTCCAGCCGGTGCTCATGCTGTCGAGGAATCGCATCAGTGCGCCCGGACGTTCGGGAAACTCGAAGCGGTACAGCATTTCGTGCGTGGCGGCAGGCGCGTGGCCGCCGACCAGGTGGCGGACATGCAGCTTCGCCATCTCGTTGTCGGACAGGTCGCTCGCCTCGATCCGGTGCTTGCGAAACGACGCAAGCAGCTCCGCGGTGGCGCGCGGGCCCGCCACTTCGACCCCGACGAAGAGATGCGCGGTCTTCGCATCCGCATAGCGGTAATTGAATTCGGTGATGTTGTGATTGCCGATGAGCCCGCAGAATTCGCGGAAGCTGCCTGGTCGTTCCGGGATCGAAACCGCGAAGATGGCTTCGCGCCGTTCGCCCAGTTCCGCCCGCTCGGCCACGAAGCGCAGCCGGTCGAAGTTCATGTTGGCGCCACAGGCAATGGCGACATAGGTCCGATCGCGCACCCGATGCCGCTCGCACCAGGCCTTGGCGCCGGCCACGGACAGCGCGCCGGCGGGCTCCAGGATCGAGCGCGTATCGGCGAACACGTCCTTGATCGCCGCACAGATCGCGTCGGTATCGACCAGGATCATCTCGTCGACGTACTGGCGTGCAAGCCTGAACGTCTCGCGTCCGACCTGCTTCACCGCCACGCCGTCCGCGAACAGACCGACGTGCGGCAGCGTGACGCGGCGCCCGGCGGCAAGCGAGCGCGTCATCGCGGCGGAGTCGACCGGCTCCACGCCGATGATCTTCACCTCCGGACGCACGCGCTTCACGTAGGCCGCAATGCCGCCGATGAGGCCGCCGCCGCCGACGGCCACGAAGATCGCGTCGAGCGGACCGGGACACTGGCGCAGGATCTCGACACCGATCGTCCCCTGTCCCGCGATCACATCAGGATCGTCATAGGGATGCACGAAAGCGGCACCGGATTTCTTCTGCAACGCCAGCGCGTGCAGATAGGCGTCCGAATACGAGTCACCGTGCAGCACCACGACCGCGCCCCTGGCCTCGACCGCGGCGATCTTGATATGCGGGGTCGTCTCCGGCATCACGATCGTCGCCTTGCAGGCCAGCCGCTGCGCGGCCAGCGCGACACCCTGCGCATGATTGCCGGCCGACGCCGCAATCACGCCACGTGCGCGTTCCGCCACGGTCAACTGCGCCATCTTGTTGTAGGCGCCGCGCAGCTTGAACGAGAACACCGGCTGCTGGTCCTCGCGCTTCAGCAGGATGCGATTGCCAAGGCGCTGCGACAGTGTCGGCGCAAGGTCGAGCGAGGTTTCGACCGCGACGTCGTAGACTCGCGCGGTCAGGATCTTCTGCAGATAGTCGATGGCCATGGCTGTGCGAGACTAGCAGGAAAGCCGGGCGGACCCGAGGTGGCCGTTAACAGCCGCTTCCGGCTTCCTCGCAACGGCCGCCCGATCTGCTAGTCTTCCCGCGCCCCATATCGCGACGACCGATACCCGACCCCATGCCACGCCTGTTCGCGCGCACCCCCAAGGCCGCCGCCGATCCCGCCACGCTCGCCGTCGTCGACCTCGGCTCGAACAGCTTCCGGCTCGAGGTCGGACGCGTGGAGGGGGACCAGATTTTCCGCCTCGACACCTGGCGCGAGACCATTCGTTTCGGCGCCGGCATGGATGCGCAGGGCAGGCTGACCGCGCCCGCGCGCCAGGCAGCGCTCGCATGCCTCGCGCGTTTCTCCGAGCGCCTGTCGGGACTGCACCCGTCGGCGGTGCGCGCGGTGGCCACCAACACCTTCCGCGTCGCGAAGAATGCGTCGACGTTCCTGCCCCAGGCGGAAGCCGCACTGGGCTTTCCCATCGACATCATCGGCGGCCACGAAGAGGCCCGCCTCATCTATCTTGGCGTCGCGCACGTGCTGCCGCCGTCACCCGTGCCGCGCCTCATCATCGACATCGGCGGCGGCTCCACCGAGTTCGTGATCGGTCGCGGCTTTACCCCTGAGCGCCTCGAATCCCTGAAGCTCGGCTGCGTGAGCCTGTCGCAGCGGTTCTTTCCGACGGGCGCACTGCGCGCGGAGGCGTTTGTCGCGGCCGAAACCCATGCCCGCGCCGAAATCGAAGCGATTGCCCGTGAGTTCGGACGCGAGCACTGGCAGGATGCCTATGCGTCATCGGGCACCGCGCTCGCCCTCGCCGCGATCCTGGAGGAAAACGGGCTGTCCTCGGGCGGCATCACCCCGGACGGTCTCGTCCGCCTGCGCAAGAGGATGATCGGCGCGGGGCACGTGTCGCGGCTTGCCCTGGCCGGCGTCAAGCCCGAGCGCGCGCCGGTGCTTGCAGGCGGTTTCGCGATCATGGCGGCCGCGATGGCCGAGCTCGCCGTGCCGCGGATCAATCCAGTGGGCGGCGCGCTGCGCCTCGGCGTGCTGTATGACCTTCTGGGCCGGACGGTCCAGCGCGACAGCCGCGCGGCGACGGTCGAGAACTTCATCGATCGCTACCACGTCGACCGTGGGCACGCGCAGCGGGTCGCGACGATGGCCCGCGCGCTGTACCTGAAGTCAGCGCGTGCGCCCACCCAGGAGGCGGCGCAGCGCCTCGAATGGGCAGCGCTGCTGCACGAAATCGGCAACACCGTCTCCCACATCGGGTACCACAAGCACGGTGCGTACATCCTTGGCAATGCGGACATGCCGGGCTTCTCCGCCCAGGAGCAACATCAGCTGGCCATGCTGGTATTGGGTGGCCGCGGCGGCCTCGCCAAGGCCGCGCCGATGATTGCGGACCCGGACTTTGGCGCGCAACTCCTGGCCTTGCGCCTGGCCGTGCTGTTTCATCACGCGCGGCGGGACATCGACCGGCCGCGACTCGCCCTGAAGATGGCGCGGCCCATTCGCTTCGGGGTCTCGGCAAGCTGGCTGAAGGCGCACCCGCTGACCGCGCATCTGCTGGAGAAGGAGCGATCCGAGTGGACGGCGCTGAAGCGCCCCTGGCGGGTAGCCCGCTGACGTTCGTTGCGGCCGGATAGACCCCGGCGCCTGGCCATCGTCGTGGCGTGAACGGGACGGCGCAGCGAAGCCGCGTCCCGACCTTCACATTTCCGTCACGCAACTTTCATTTTGGTGCCACCCCCGCTTCACGGCGGCGTCGCATCGCATCCCTAGAGTTCGGTCATCGCCTGCCTCATCAAGGAGATACCGATGCAACTTGCCACTGCGCATGAATTCACCGATGTGCGGCGTCCACGGCTGGAGCTGGTCCGCGCAACCAGCGCGCGGGATCTCGAAGGCGCCCAGCGCCTTCGCTATCGTGTATTCGTCGAGGAAATGGGGGCGCGGATCGCCACGCGCGTACCGGGCCGGGAGGAGGATTTCTTCGACCCATGGTGCGAGCACCTGATCGTCCGCGACCGCGCCGCGGACGAGATCGTGGGTACCTACCGGATCCTCACCGCGGAGCGCGCCCAGGGCCTCGGGACGTTTTACGCCGACACCGAATTCGATCTCACGCGCCTTGCCGCGCTCAAGTCGTCCTGCATGGAGATCGGCCGCGCCTGCGTGCACCCGGCCTATCGCACCGGGGCGACGCTGCTGCTGTTGTGGCAGGGAATCGCGCAGCTGATGATGGAACGCGGCCACGCGCATCTCATCGGGTGCGCTTCGGTCTCGATGCGCGATGGCGGCACCAACGCCCAGGCAATCTGGCGCGATGTCGCGCCGGACCATCTCGCCCCGATCGAGTATCAGGTCTTTCCCCGCCATGGCCTATTGGCCTGGCATCCACCGCACGCCGTCCCGGACGCGTCGCCCGCAAGCGATCCTGGCACGGCGAAGGTGCCGCCACTGCTGAAGACTTACCTGCGGATGGGTGCGTGGATTGGCGGCGAGCCCGCGTGGGATCCGGATTTCAATACGGCGGACTTCTTCATCCTGCTGCCGCTGGCACGGGTGGCCAGTCGCTACGCTCGTCACTATCGTGCGGCGGCCTGAATCCGCGCACTGGCGCGGGAACACAGGCGGTCCGCCGCCCTCTGGCGCGACACGGCGTGGCGGCCCCCGACCATGAACCCGCCACGCGATCTGCGAATTCCATGGCCCGATTTGCCGCCGTCGCCGGACCCCGATCCCGACGTCGTCGACCCATTGCGCTTCCGCACGATCTTCATCTCGGACACCCACCTCGGCACCCCCGGATGCCAGAGCACGCGGCTCCTCGATTTTCTGCGCCGCACCGAATCAGAATATCTCTATCTCGTCGGCGACATCATCGATGGCTGGCAGTTGAAGCGTCGGTGGTACTGGCACCAGTCCCACAACGATATCGTCCAGAAGGTGTTGCGCAAGGCGCGCAAGGGGACGCATGTCTGCTATGTGCCCGGCAATCACGACGAGGCGGCGCGCCATTACACCGGACTTGATTTCGGCGGCATCGTGATTCGTGCGGAAGCCGAACACACCACGGCCGATGGGCGCCGTCTCCTCGTCACGCATGGCGATCTCTTCGACGCGGTGGTGCAATGCGCGCGGTGGCTGGCGCTGCTCGGCGACGTGCTCTACACGTTCACGCTGAAACTCAACCAGCACTGGAATGCGTTGCGCGCCCGTTGCGGCCTGCCCTACTGGTCGCTGTCCCGGTTTCTGAAGAACAAGGTGAAGAATGCCGTCAGCTACATCGGCGCGTTCGAGGATGCGCTCGCGCGCGAAGCCAGGAGCCGGGGCTTCGACGGCGTGGTGTGCGGTCACATCCACCAGGCCGAAATCCGCGACATCGGCGGCATTCTGTACTGCAACGACGGCGATTGGGTCGAAAGCCTGACCGCGCTGGTCGAGGATTTCGACGGTCGTCTCTCGATCCTGCGCTGGCACGACGTCGTAGGCCACGTCGCAACACCAGTCGCGCGTCCTGCCGACGTCGCCATCGCCGGAGCCTTCAGTCCATGAACCGACCTGCCCCCCGCGTGGACGCCAAATTCGAGTCCCGCGCCGCCGCGACCGCATTGCGCACGCGCACGCTGCGCATCCTCGTCGTCACCGATGCCTGGTCGCCACAGATCAACGGCGTGGTCACCACGCTGCGCAACACGATCCGGGAACTCGAAGCGCTGGGCCACACTGTCGGCACGATCACGCCGGAGACGTTTCGCACCGTGCCCTGTCCCACCTATCCCGACATCCGGCTCGCCATCCTGCCCGGCCGCCGCGTCGCGCGGATGATCGAGAGTTTTGCGCCCGACGCCGTGCATATCGCGACTGAGGCACCGCTGGGTGTGGCCGCGCGCCGGCATTGCCTGCGCACCGGTCGCCCGTTCACCACCGCCTATCACACCCAGTTTCCCGAATACATCCACGCGCGCACGCGGTTGCCGCTGTCATGGACGTACGCGATCATGCGCTGGTTTCACGCGCCCGCCAGCGCAGTCATGGTGGCCACGCCGGACATGGAACAGCGCCTGGCCCAACGCCGGATCCCCAATCTGGCGCGCTGGACCCGCGGCGTTGATACCACGCTGTTTCGTCCCGGCGAGCGCTTCGACTTTCCCGAGCAACGCCCGATCTTTGCCTACATCGGGCGCGTCGCCATCGAGAAAAACATCGAGGCGTTCCTCGCGCTCGATCTTCCCGGCACGAAGTGGGTCGTCGGTGACGGGCCGGCGCGGGCGGAACTCGAGCGCCGCTTCCCCGCCGCTCGATTCTTCGGCATGAAGTCGGGTGAAGAACTGGCCTGGCACTACCGCCAGGCCGATGTATTCGTGTTCCCCAGCCGCACCGACACGTTCGGGCTGGTGCTGATCGAAGCCATGGCCAGCGGCACGCCGGTGGCAGCATACCCGGTGGTGGGTCCGATCGACGTCATCAAGGATGCGCGGGCGGGCGTCCTGCACGAGGATCTGGCGGTCGCCGCGCGGGCGGCGCTCGCGCTCGACCGCAGCTTCGTGCGTCGTTATGCGGAGACCTTCTCCTGGGGCGCGGCAACCACCCAGTTTGTCGCCAATCTGCACCCTGTCTGGGAGCTGCCGGCGCCGGAGGCGTTGTCCGCCACGTTCAAATGAAGTCGGGCGCCTGCACCACTTTCAGGACCACCGAAGCGCCCCCCTCCTTCGCCCGGTTGGACAGCCACCAGACGGCGCCTTTGCGCACCGACCAGTAGGATTCTTCGCCGGAGAGCAGGAATGAGGCGACGGCCCCAAGGGTTGGCTGATGCCCGACGATCAACACGGGCTCGCGCGAATCCGGCCAGTTGGCCGCTGCCAGGACCGCCGCAACCGACGCCCCCGGCGCCAGCTCCGGCATCGTGCGGAACTTGCGCTTCAGCGCCTGCGCCGTCTGTTGCGAGCGATCTGCCGGCGAGACCAGCACGCGACAAGTGTCGGGCAAGTGCGCATCGAGCCACGCGGACATCCGCTCGGCCTGCTTGATGCCCTTCGAGGTCAGCCGGCGGCCGAGGTCCGGCTCGCCGGGCTCGGCTTCGCAATGCCGCCAGAGGATAAGGTCCATGGGGTCGCTCTTCTAGTCTTCGTCGTCCGGCGCCTGCATCCGCGCCAGCAATTCGGTTTGCGCCGAACGCGACCGCGCCCGGCGCCTGGGCTTCGCCTTGGACCATGACCCCGAGGGGCCAAGTTCCCAAGCATCATGATTATCCGCCAGATACGCGCGCAGGCCCTCGTCGATCACGCGCTTGCGCAACTGGGGATCGCGCACGGGGAAGGCCACTTCGATGCGCTTGAAGAGGTTGCGCCCCATCCAGTCGGCGGAGGCAAGCCACACATCCGGGTCGCCGTTGTTCTCGAAGTACCACACCCGATGATGCTCGAGAAAGCGGCCCAGGATCGAGCGCACGCGAATGTTGTCGGAAACACCCGATACGCCCGGTCGCAGCGCGCAGGCGCCGCGCACGATCAGGTCGATCTGCACACCCGCCTGCGAGGCCGCATACAGCGCGCGAATGACGCCCTCCTCGACCAGCGCATTCATCTTGGCAATGATCCGCGCCGGCTTGCCGCTCTTCGCGTTGCGCGTTTCACGGCGGATCAGCTCGAGCACGCGGCGTTGCATCGTGAACGGCGCGAGCATCAGGTGCCGCAGGCGGCCCGCCTTGGCAAGGCTCGTGATGTGCAGGAAGATTTCGTTCACGTCGGCGCAGATCGAAGGGTCGGCGGTCAGCAACCCGAAGTCGGTGTACAGGGACGTCGTGCGCGGGTGGTAGTTGCCGGTGCCAAGGTGCGCATAGGGCACCAGCCGCGTGGTATCCCGTGCACCGTGTTCGCGGCGCAGCAGCAGCGCGAGCTTGGCGTGGGTCTTGAGCCCGAAGACTCCGTACACCACCTGCGCCCCCGCGCGCTCGAGCTGCTCGGCCCAGTTGATGTTGGCCGCCTCGTCGAAGCGCGCCATCAGCTCGACGACCACGGTGACTTCCTTGCCGCGGCGCGCGGCCTCGACCAGCGCCTCCATCAGCACCGAGTTGACCCCGGTGCGATAGACGGTCTGCTTGATGGCGAGCACGTCCGGGTCCTCCGCGGCGCGGCGAATGAACTCGACCACCGGCTCGAAGGACTGGTAGGGGTGATGCAGCAGGATGTCATGCTCGCGGATGGCCGCCAGGATGTCGGGCGCATCGCTGATGCGTTCGGGCAGGCCCGCCACGAACGGCGCGTACTTGAGATCGGCGATGTCGACCTGGTCGATCAGCGACGACAGCCGGGCAATGTTGACCGGGCCGTCGCAACGATAGAGATCCGCATCGGCCAGTCCGAACTGGGTCAGCAGAAAACGGACGAGCTGGTCCGGGCATTCCGCCGCCACTTCGAGCCGCACCGCGGACCCGAACTGGCGCTGCGGCAGTTCCCCCTGTAAGGCCTGCCGCAGGTTCTTGACTTCCTCTTCGTCGATCCAGAGGTCGGCGTCGCGCGTGACCCGGAACTGGGAATAACCGACCACCTGCCGGCCCGGGAACAGCGTATCCAGATGGGCATGGATCACCGAGGAGAGCATCACGAACGCATGGTCGTCGCCGGCGACCTCGAGGGGCAGCTTGATGATCCGCGGCACCACCCGCGGTGCCTTCACGATCGCGATGCCCGTGTCGCGACCGAACGCATCCGGCCCGCTCAGTTCGACGATGAAATTGAGGCTCTTGTTGACGACCTGCGGGAACGGATGCGCGGGATCGAGCCCGATGGGTGTCAGCAACGGCCGCACCTCGCGCGCAAAGTACTGCGCGACCCATTCGCGCTCGGCCTTCGTGAACTCGGTACGCCGTCGCAGCCGAACCCCCTCGGCCTCGAGCGCAGGGAGCACCTCGTCGTTGAGCACACGGTACTGGTGCGCAATGAGTGCGCGCGCCTCGTCGCCAACCCGGACGAAGAGCTCGCGTGCCTCGCCTGCCGTCATCCCCGGCGGCGCGCCCTTCGCGCGCAGCAGTTCCTTGAGGCCGGCAATCCGGATCTCGAAAAACTCGTCGAGATTGCTGCCGGCAATGCACAGGAAGCGCAGGCGCTCCAGCAACGGGACTTCGGCGTCCGCAGCCAGTGCCAGCACCCGACGGTTGAAATCGAGCAGCGCCAGCTCGCGGTTGATGGGTGCGACGGCAGATGCGGCGGGCGCGGTCAACGTGTCCTCGGCGGCGCCGGATTGCGGTAAGTTCAACTTGTCATTCGAGTCCATCAGTCTAGCCGGCGCGAGTGACGAAATGGTGACAGGCGCCGTTGCTGAGTCAACTGGACGCCGGCAGGTGGAGCCACAGACATCGGCCCTTGGTGTCGCGTTCCAGCGCGTCGAGGTAGGCGCCGTGCGCCGCCAGCTCGGCAGGCGTGGGCGCCAGCACCGGCAACGCGGTGCGCAGCGCATCCCGCATGCGCGGCGCCGCTGCGGGGCCCCTGCGCGCGCCGCCTGCGCCCATGTCGATCGTCAGCGAATCCTGCCCCCGCGTGAGCGCCAGATAGACCTCGGCCAGCAGCTCCGCATCGAGCAGCGCGCCATGCAGCGTGCGATGCGCGTTGGATACGCCCATCCGCTCGCACAGGGCATCGAGATTGTTGCGCTTGCCGGGAAAGGCGTCCCGCGCCATCGCCAGCGTGTCGGTCAGCGCCGTGTACACCGTGGCGCACGCCGCCCATTCGATGCGCGCAAACTCCGCGTCGAGAAATCCGATGTCGAAGGGCGCGTTATGGATGATCCATTCCGCGCCACGCGCGAATTCGACGAACTCGCCGGCCACGTCCCTGAACCTTGGCTTGTCGCGCAAGTCATCCCAGGTCATGCCATGCACCTGCGTGGCGCCGGCATCGATCTCCCGCTCGGGATCGCAGAAGAGATGCAGGTTGCGGCCCGTGGGGCGCCGATCCACCAGCTCCACGGCGGCGATTTCGATGATGCGATGCCCGAGCTTGGGATCAAGTCCCGTGGTCTCGGTGTCGAGGATCAGTTGCCGCATGCGAGGTTTTAGCGCCGGTACTTCTGGATGGTGGACTGGATTTCCTCGATGGCGTGCTCGATCTCGTCGTCGGTCAGGTCCCGCTGCGCACCCTTCCGGTCGGTCAACGTCAGCGTTTGCTCGAGCTGGGTCTGGAACTCGCCCAGGCCCAGGGTTTCGGTGATCGTCGTCGATTGGTCTTCGGTCAGCGTCTCCGGCCCCCACCGCACGACAATTGCGGACAGGTTGTCGCCGTCCGCGCCGCCGCGCTTTTCGCCCTCGCGCATCATCTTCGGCGCGGTGGTGAGGATGGGCGTCGACGTGAGCCAGGTGGCGACCTCGCGCTGGTCGAAGACACTCCAAAGTCCGTCCGTGCACATGAAGATCACATCGCCATTGCGCAACGGCGTGCGCCGCGACAGGTCGATCACCGGATCGACGAGGCCGCCCAGGCAGCTGAAGATCTTGTTGCGATCCGGATGCGAGACCACTTCATCCGCGCCAATGATGCCCTGGTCCACGAGGTACTGCACCTTCGAATGATCCTTGGTCGCGCCGATCAGGCCGCCCTGGCGAAACAGGTAGAGGCGCGAATCCCCGACGTGACCCCAGTAAGCATGCCCGGCCTGCACGATGCAGCACACGCAGGTGGTGCGCGGTGTCTCCAGCATGGAGAACTGATTGGCATAGGACCCGAGCGCGGCATGCGCGCGCAGCATCGTGTCCTGCAGGAACTTGAGCGGGTTCTTGAGGATCGGCTTCGCCTCCTGCTGGAAGCGTTCGATGAAGAGGCGCACCGCGATCTGGGCCGCGATCTCGCCGCCCGCATGGCCGCCCATGCCATCCGCCACCACGAGCATCAGCGTATCGCGGCTGAACGTGTAGGCGATGCGGTCCTGGTTGACTTTGCGCGAGCCCTTGCGCGACTCCTGGAAGATCGTGAAGCGCATTCCGACTGCCTCGAATTAGGGCCGTACGTCCGAAAAGAGAAGCTTCTTGAGGTTGCCGAAGAACGTGAGCTTGCGCTTGACCTGGGGAATTTCGCGGATGGCCTTTTGCAACGCAAACACACTCTGCGGCCGCTCGAGTGGATCGAGGCGAAGGCACCAGTCGATCACCTCGAGTATGTTGTCCGAGTACTGCCCGGCCCAGATCTTCTTGGCGGAGACGAGGTGATCCTCCTGCACCCGGGCATCGGCCGCCTGCGGCGCGAATGCCGCCAGGCAGGCGAACATCGAGGCGCCGACGCCGTACGTGTCGGTCCACGGGCCGAGGCGATCGGGATCGCGGTACTGTTCAGGCGCCGCAAAGCCCGGCGTGTACATCGGCGCCAGCTTGGGCTTGGCGCTGGTCAACGTCTGGCGCGCCGCACCGAAGTCGAGCAGCACCGGCGTGCCGTCGGTGCGCAGGTAGATGTTGGCGGGCTTGATGTCGAGGTGCAGCAATTTGTGCGTGTGCACTTCGCGCAACCCGTTCAGCAGGTGCATGAAGACGTGGCGCACCAGGCGTTCGGACATCTGGTCCTGGCGCATCTGGATCTGCTGCTGCAAAGTGCGCCCGCGCTCGTAGCGCATCACCATGTAGACCGTTTCGTTGGCGCGGAAGAAATTCAACACCCGGACGACGTTGGGATGGTTGATCTTGGCGAGCGCGCGGCCCTCCTCGAAGAAGCACTTCATCCCGTAGCGGAACGAGGTCAGGTTCTCCGCCGAGCTGGCGCGCACGATATCGCCCTCGGTGCGCAGCACCAGGGAGGCCGGCAGGTACTCCTTGATGGCCACCGGCGAGCCATCCGTGTCGAACGCCCGGTAGACGATCGAAAATCCACCCCGGCTGATCTGCCGGTCGATCCGGTAGTTCAGAAGTTGGTAACCGCCGACGAGGGCTTGATTGGTAACGGCCATGGGCTGGGAGGGGTCCGGGGAAGCGTCGGCAGTTCACAGCGAACTGCCCAACGGTGTTCGTAATCCACAAAGACATGGCAAAACACATGCCAGCCCACGCGCTTACGGCTTGCGCCGTCACCGGATTCCTCATACATTCTCGGCAACCCGGCGCCCAAAGTAAAGAAATCGCATGTCGATAACGGGGTCGCGGGCGCAAAAACCGCCTGAATCGGCACAAAATGCTGCAATTCGCCGCCCGGAGCCCGGTGCGCGGACCAAGGCACACCCCGGACAGAACCTATGATCCTCAGCATGACCGGTTTCGCGGCGGTAGCCGCAGAATTGCCAGGAATGACCCTGACCGTTGACCTGCGTTCGGTCAACCACCGCTTCCTCGACGTCACGATCAAGCTGCCGGACGAACTCCGCGCGATCGAACCCGCGCTGCGGGAACGGCTGGCGGCCGCCCTGAGACGCGGCAAGGTGGAGTGCCGGGTGGCCATGAATCGCGCCACGGTCGGCAGCGCCGCGCTGGCAGTGGACGCAGGCCGGGTTGCCCAGCTGGCCGCCGCGGCGGCTGCGGTGGCACGCGAAGTCCCGTCCGCGCTGCCGCTTACGGTCCACGAAATCCTGCGCTGGCCCGGCGTGATGGCCGATGCCTCGGTCCCGCCTGCCGCACTGGCCCAGCAGGTCACCGCGCTCGTCGATGCCGCGCTGCTCGAACTGGAAGCCGCGCGCAGCCGCGAAGGCGACAAGATCGCGGCGATGCTCGACGCCGCGTGCGACGGCATCGCGGCGCAGGTGACCCGCGTGACGCCGCGCATTCCGGCCATCCACGCCGCGTTCAGCGAACGGCTGGGGGCACGCCTGCGCGAAGCGGGTCTCGATCCGAACGAAGATCGCCTGAAGCAGGAGTTGGCGATCTTCGCCACCAAGATCGACGTGGCGGAGGAGCTGCAGCGACTGACCGGGCATGTCACGGAAGTGCGGCGGGTCCTGCGCGCCGGCGGCAGCGCGGGCAAGCGCCTCGATTTCCTCGCGCAGGAACTGCACCGCGAGGCGAACACGCTGGGGTCGAAGTCCGTGGATGTCGACGTGTCGCAGGCCTCGCTGGAACTCAAGGTGCTGATCGAGCAGATGCGCGAGCAGGTGCAGAATGTGGAGTGAAAGTCGCGACTCGACACGCCAAGACGGCCGAGACAGGCAGCAAGTGCCATGACGCAGCGGACCATCATTGCCACCAGGGCGCCGCCGGCGTCCGGTTGCCTCTTCGTGCTCGCAGCGCCTTCCGGCGGCGGCAAGACCAGCCTGGTCCGCGCACTGCTCGAACGCGAGGGTGGCATCCGCCTGTCCGTGTCGTACACCACCCGGCAGCCACGCCCGGGCGAGCAGGATGGCGTCGACTATCACTTCGTCGACGAGCCGAAGTTCATGGCGCTGAAGGCCGCCGGCGAGTTTCTCGAGCACGCGCACGTCCACGGCAACTGGTACGCCACCTCCGCCGTCTGGCTGCGCGACGAAGTGCAGCAGGGGCACGACATGCTGCTCGAAATCGACTGGCAGGGTGCCCGGCAGGTACGCAAACTGATGCCCGAGGCGGTGCACATCTTCATCCTGCCGCCGTCGCTGGCGTCCCTCAGGGAGCGCCTTGAAAAACGCGGCCAGGACGCGCCGGAGGTCATCGCGCGGCGGCTGGAAGCCGCGCGCGAAGAGATGCGGCACTGCGGAGAATTCGATTATGTTATTATGAATCAGGACTTTGCGAGAGCCGTCGACGACCTTTCGGTCATTGTTCGGGCGGCCCGGCTGACTGCCTCCAGGCAGCAGGTGCGCCACGCGGCGCTCCTCGCAGATTTACTGCACACCTGAACCCCGGAGTCACATCATGGCGCGTATCACGATCGAGGATTGCCTTGCACGCATTCCCAACCGTTTCGAACTGACCCTTGCGGCCACCAATCGCGCTCGCCAGATCACATCCGGCGCAACACCACTCGTCGATGCCGATCGCGACAAACCCACGGTGATCGCGCTGCGCGAAATGGCCGCCGGCAAGATCGGCATCGAAATGCTGATGAAGTCCGCGCCGACGCTGCCGACCAACCCGTAGAGTCAACGTCACCCGATCCCGGACCCACGTCCAGCGCATGTCCGAGATCGCGGAGTTTACGAGGCACCTCGGCAACTACCTGCCCGCGACCGATGTGGCGCTCGTTTCGCGCGCCTTCGAGTTCTCCGAGTCCGCGCACCGCGGCCAATTCCGGAAATCCGGCGAGCCGTACATTACGCATCCGCTGGCGGTAGCCACCATCCTGTCGCAGTGGCGGCTCGATGCGCAGGGACTTGCCGCCGCGCTGCTGCACGACGTGATGGAAGACACGTCGGTGTCCAAGTCGGAGCTCGAAACCACCTTCGGCAAGCCGGTTGCCGACATGGTCGACGGTGTCTCCAAGCTCGACCAGATCGAGTTCACTTCCCGCGAGGAAGTCCAGGCCGAAAGCTTCCGCAAGATGCTGCTGGCGATGGCGCGCGACGTGCGCGTCATCCTGATCAAGCTCGCCGACCGGCTGCACAACATGCGCACGCTCGACGCCATGGCGCCGGCGCAGCGCAAGCGCATCGCGCGCGAGACCATCGACATCTATGCGCCGATCGCCAACCGGCTCGGCCTCAATGCGCTGTTCCTCGAGCTGCAGGACCTGTCCTTCAAGCACCTCAATCCGATGCGCAACCGGGTGCTGGCGAGCGCGATCAAGGCCGCGCGCGGCAACCGCCGCGAGGTGATGAACAAGCTGCTGGACGTGATCCGCGAAGGCTTGGCCAAGGCCAATTTGATGGCCGTGGTCACGGGGCGCGAGAAGACGATCTACTCCGTCTACAAGAAGATGCGCGAGAAGCGCTACACGTTTGCGCAGGTTTTCGACATCTACGGCGTGCGCATCCTCGTGGCCGATCAGACGGCCTGCTATGCCGCGCTGGGCGTGCTGCACGACCTCTACAAGCCCATTCCCGGCAAGTTCAAGGATTACGTCGCGATCCCCAAGGCCAACGGCTACCAGTCGCTGCACACGACGTTGTTCGGGCCGTTCGGCACGCCGCTCGAGGCCCAGATCCGCACCCACGACATGCATCGCGTGGCTGAAGCCGGCGTGGCCTCGCATTGGCTCTACAAGGCGGGTGGCGCATTGAATCTCGCGGAAGCCCAGAAGGAAACGTCGCGCTGGCTGCAGAGTCTCCTCGACATCCAGTCCGAGTCGGGTGACTCGAAGGAATTCCTGGAGCACATCAAGGGTGACCTCTTCCCCGACGAGATCTACGTGTTCACGCCCAAGGGCAAGATCATGGCCCTGCCGCGCGGCGCCACCGCGGTGGACTTCGCCTACGGCGTGCACACCGACATCGGCCACCACTGCACGGCGGCGCGCATCAACTACGAACTGCTGCCCCTGCGCACGGAATTGAAGAACGGCGATCACGTCGAGATCCTGACGTCGCCCACGGCGCGTCCCAATCCATCGTGGCTGTCCTTCGTCGGCACCGGCAAGGCCCGCTCGCGGATCCGGCATTACCTCAAGGGACTGCAACAGAAGGAATCAGCGGCGCTGGGTGAGCGGCTGCTGAATCAGGCGCTGGCAACCCTTCGGGTCGAGCCCGACGCGATCACATGGGATCGCTGGGAAGCGCTGGCCAGGGAATACGACGCCAAGAGCCAGCTCGACATCCTGGCCGACATCGGATTGGGCAAGCGCCTGTCGTTCGTCGTGGCCCAGGCCCTGACCAAGGTGCCGGGCCGGCCCGACGAACCCCCGGTTGCGGGTTCCAAGCCCGGCGCGCTGACGCTGCGCGGCGTCGAAGGCGTGGCCATCCAGTACGCCAAGTGCTGCCGCCCGATTCCCGGTGACTCCGTCGTCGGCCAGTTCCGCCGCGGGCAGGGGTTGCTCGTGCACACGCGCGAGTGCATCACGCTGAAAAAGCAGCGGCATGATCCGGCCGAGGTGGTGGACGTCGAATGGTCTCCCGAGGTCACGGGTGTCTTTGAAACCGGGCTGCGCCTGCTGGTGGCCGATCGCCGCGGATTGCTGGCGGACCTGGCCACTTCCATCGCGGATGCCGACGCCAACATCGACGCCGTGTCGATGGAGCGTCCCGACGGCGGCAACGTGCTGGCGATGTTCTTTGCCGTGCAGGTGCGCAATCGGCTTCATCTGGCGCAAGTGATCCGCGCGCTGAAACGCATCCCGGATGTGAAGCGGGCGCTGCGGGCGCGTACCTGACTGAACGAAAATGCGGTCTGGCGCTATGGGGGCGCGCAAACTATCGCGCCCACATCGGTCACTGCCTGCGCCATCTCCGGCACGTCGACGAACCCGACGCAGCGCGTACCCGTCTCCTGCCGCAGTTCCCACCGGCCAGGCTCCAGACCCTCGACATAGAACTCGCCGCGACGCGCGGTGAAACTCTTGATCTCGACATTGCCCCGTACCAGCCGCAGTTCGCGGAACTCGAGCGGCAGCTGCTGTCCCTCGCGCAGCTCGGCCAACGTGCCCACGATCGCGCGCGTTCTGCGGATATCGAACGCCACCAGCGTGCCGCTGCGGATCGGCGGCGCAATCACGATCTCGGAACTCTGGAACACGTAGTCCAGAGGCACTTCACGCGTGCCGAACGCGATGTAGTTGTCATAGTACGAGGCAATGTTGGTGGCGACGACCTCGCCCGCATCGTCCGTGTTGCCGACAAACCACCCGTTGGCGTACACCGGCACGCCGGCAAGTCCCGGTACCCGCACGAGGCTGAAACTGTCCTGTACCGGTCGGGCCGCAAATCCGCGACCGTCAACCGCACCAACGCTGCCGGCGACGAAGAGACGCGAGAGGCCGGGACCGCCCTCGATGCGGCTTGCGCGCGCGTGTTCACCGCCAAAAGACACGTGCACGGCGTTGACTTGGGCGAAGGCGCGGCCGAAGAGCGCGTCGGGTGCGTCGCTCGCGAAACGCCCGGCGGTCAACTCATAGCCGACACCTTCCCCCTGTGGAATGGACCGCTGCAGCGACAGCGCCTGCGTGTTGCCCCCGTTGGCCCCGCCCACGCTGGCGACCGCCGACGTCACGACATCGAAGAAATAGCGCAGCGAGACAAGCCAGCTCCATGAAGTCTGCGGCTGCGCCGTGCGCAGGTAGCCCACCGAAAATAGGCCCTTGCCGTCGAATACACCGCGCGTGTAGCTGAGATTGGCGATCTTCGTGTCGGGACCGTCATAGCTGGAGATGCCGGTCCAGGTCGCGGTCAAGGTGCCCAGGCCGGATTGGAAGATTGATCCCGATGCATACTGGTTGCTGCGAATCCGGAAGCTCGATACCAGGTCGGCCAGTTGCGCGTAGTTGCGCTCGCGGTACAAGGTGCCGAGGTTCAGGCTGAAGTTGGCCCCGGTATAGGAATAGGCAACCGACCCCGCGGCACCGTTGCTTCCATCCTGCCCCCCGACGGCAATCCCGGCGCCGACGATTCCCCACGCCGACTGCCAGGTGCCGAAGGGACCAAAGTTGTAGAGTCCGCGCGTGGCCTGGCCGCGCGCGCCAAGTGTCCATTGATCGGTAAGGGCATAGCGGTGAAAGCCTGAAGCCGCGAGATCGCCGTAGTCGTTGCTTTCGACGCCGTATTGTCGACGCAGGAACCCCGCGTTGTAGCTGTACTCATGCAGACCCTCGGCCAGACCCGCGGTGGTCGCGAAGAAGAATGGCCGTTGCAGCGTCTGTTCACGGCCGAAAGGGTCGCGGATGACCACCGACACATTGTGACCGCCGGTGATCCCGTTGGTCACGTTGGTAATGGCCAGCGGACCGGGCGGCACCTGCCTCTGCGCGACCAGATTGCCATCGATACGCACCTGAACCGTCGACGGAAACGCGATTTCGGTGTTGAACGCAGCGGTCGGATACTGGACGAAGTAAGGATCCATCGAATAGAGCTTGGACAGGCTGACGCCACCCAGCGGTACCGCATCATTGAGTTCGAAACCCGGCGTGAAATAGTCCCCCACCGTCAATCGCCGCAGGTTGGGCCGATCGTCGCCCTGCACACTCGTCAGGAGCCGCACTAGGCCGGTGGCAGCGTTTCCGCCCCATTGGTGGCTCGTGGTGTTGTAGAAGAGCCAGGCCCCGGTACGCGCCGCAAATTCGGTCGCGAAGGTAGTCCGGCGCTGGCTGAAGTCCTCGTCTCCGGCAACGTCCACGCCATAATTGAGAAAGACACTGGTCTCGGCGGGAAACCGAACGTTGCTGCGCCGCTCAGGACCCAGGTTGACTGTGGTTGCGGGCAGCGCCCGGGCCGCGACCGTGATGTCGAGCGTGACGTTCGCCGCATCGAAGGCGACGGCAAGTCCAGGCACGGAAGCAACGTCGACGAAGTCCTCCCCCGCAATGTTGATGATCGCCACGGGCACGCCGGCGATGCGCCACTGCTCGAACTCGACCCGTGGCACCAGCATGCGCCCCCGGGCGTCGCGCACGACCGCGAGATCCCCCTTCGCGACCGTGTTGACGCGCACGCGCGCGATCAGCATGGTATGTCCGGGATCAGCCGTCACTACCGACGGGGGCTGCGTGCGGGGCGGGTCCGCGACCTGCCCGATAGCCGGCGCCGACAGCAACGCGAATACCAGTCCGGCGCGCGCAGCCCGCCCGCGCCTATGGACAGCCGGGCTCGACATCGATCCTGCGGTTCAGATCCATGCGCTCCGCCAGCAGCGTCGCCTCCACCGATGCAAGTTGCCCGCACCATTCGGTGGGCACCTCGAAACGGAGGGTACGCGTGGCACCGGCCAGGAAGTATCGGTCCGCGAACACCTGCGTGAACAACGTCCGGCCATCGCGCGACCGTCCGGTCAACTCGACCCGTTCCGCGCGCAGGTGCACGTTGCCGGCGTTCTCGACCGACCATGCCGCTTGCCGGCCGGCAAGCACGAGGCGGGTGATCTGCGCCTTCCTTTCGGGCTGTGCGGGCGCCACGAAGACTGCGACGCCCACCCTCAGGAAGACACGCAGCGACGTACCCTGCGCCACCTCCTCCGCTGCGGTGGCTGGCGGAAGTTCCTCGATGAACAGCCGGTACGCCTCCTCGCGGGTGACCGGTGCCGCGCGAACGCCCACGCGGACGATCCTTGTCTCACCAGGCGGGATTTCCATCGTGCGCGGAAAGAACAGCAGTCCCTCTGCTGGTGCGTACTGATCCGCTCCGGCATCGTCCTGGGTCCAGGTCATGGCCTCCACCTGCATGCGCAGCGGCGTCTTGTCCTCATTGCGAACAACCACTTCAGACGCTCGGGTGCTCCGATCAAGCGTCACCCGCAACGGGTTGATGACGAACTCACCGGCCGCGCCGCACATCGGTGCCAACACGGCCCACGCGCCAACCAGCGCGACGACGACCGGCAATCTGGTGCCCCTCACGGCGTGATCGTCGCGGTCAGGATGTCCGAATACACGCCAACCATCGCGTTCTGGTAATTGGCCCCCAGCACGGTACCGGTCAGGCGCCAGGTTTCGTTGGCCCCCTGGCTGCTGAGCAAGGTGGTGGTGACCGTGTAGGAAATGAACGCGTTCAACGTCACGTGCTTCATCCGCAGTGGCGAACTGCCGTTGGTGCCGGCGAATGTCCATATCGGCGAAACGGCCGCCGGTGTGCAGCGAACCCCAACGTCCATGATTGCTGTCGCAGTTGTCGCCGCGGAAGGATCGAGTGCAGGAAAGTTGAGTGCGCTCCCGATCGATCGAAAGGTGCAGTTCTGAGCGAGCGTTCCGGTGCAGACCACGGACAACGCCAGCGCGAGCAACGCGGCGGCGAGCGACCGACCATGCGCGCCACAAGCAATCAATGCGGGCGCCCGCGGCAAGGTCGATGGTGTTGGCGTGAGCACATGGTGTCGGGAAAACCTGCTGGAACGGCGGGCACGACCCCTAGGGCGTGACCGTGACCGTCATCGTGCCAGAATAAGCGCCGACGCGGGCATCCTGAAACACCGCGGGCGTGATCGTACCCGTGATGGTCAGGCGGCGATTGCGACCGCCGCCGGTGCCGAAGCCTCGTCCGGCGCCATTGTTCGTCGAGGCGATGGAAGCGATGAGGGTCGGACTTCCTCCGCATGCGGCACAGGTCAAGGTCGCGCTGGTCGGGACGGTAAAGGTCGGCGCAATGCCATTGGTACAGCGGTAAAGGATCACGGCGCTGCCGGTTGCGGTTGTCGCCAGGCTGGGGTTGATGTTGCTACCGGACGCGCCCGTGTTCCGCACATTGACGACGGGGGCGGCGGTAAAGAAGCGGCACACCGGCACCACGGTCGCGTTCAATGCCACCGCGACATTGTCGGCGGCCAGGGCAGCCGTCGCCCATAGCGCCCCAAGGGCAAGTACTGCATAGCGTAGCAAGTCCATGCTGGGCACGACCGCAGACCGCCGTACACGCGGTCGCGCCCGCACGGTGGCCTGCGAGTCCGGGGTGCTGGCGCCCGATCAGGGCGTGACGCTTACCGTGATGTTGCCGGTGTAGATGCCCGCTGCGGAGTCCTGGAATGCGGCCTGCAGCAGCGTGCCGGTGACCGTCAGTGTCTTGTCCTGGCCGCTGCCCATCCCGCTGCCAGCGCCAGTGTTGGCGGAGGTCATGGTCGGTGTCATGGTCGGCGATCCGGTACAAGCCGCGCACGTAACCGTCGCTGTGGCCGGGACGGTAAAGCTTGGCGTGGTGCCATTGGAACAACGGTAGGTGATGGCCGCATTACCCGTCGCGCTGGTCGCCGAGCTGGGGTCGATATTGCTGCCGGTACCGGTGTTGGTGATGTTGACGACGGGCGCTGCCGTGAAGAACCGGCATACGCCGACGACCGTGGCATTGACGGTGACGCTGCGGCTGTCAGCAGCTTGAACGTTTGTTGCGCCAAGGGTCGTGAATATTGCAGTGGCCAGGGCAAGCCGCAGTGCTCGTGTTCTCATGATCTGTATTCCTCGTGATGGATAGACGGAGCCCGACGCCGATGACCGGCTTGCATCGACCGGAGAGCCATTCAGGAGGAATAGATGCAGTTTGCGTGCCAATACGGCTGGCGCAACGAAACAAAGGGTGCAATTGAACTATTTATTCAATTTAATCAAGTAACTAAAGCGGCCACGCCAAGCGTGGACGGCGCGACGGGAAGCCGACTACGACCCGCCCAATTGGGCAGGAGTCGCCTTGGTGCACTCAGTCAACCGAGGCCTGGTATGGCGCGGGCGATCAGGCCGGCTGCCCCGGCAACACCTTCTGCAATTCGCCGGTCGAATACATCTCGCGAATGATGTCGCAGCCGCCGACGAACTCGCCGTTGACATAGAGCTGCGGGATCGTCGGCCAGTTGGCGTGCTGCTTGATGCCTTCGCGGATGTCGGCGTCGGCCAGCACATTGACCGAGAAGTAATCGTTGACGCCGCAGCGCTTGAGGATCTCGGCCACCGTGGCCGAAAACCCGCACTGGGGAAACTGCGGCGTGCCCTTCATGTACAGCACGACGCTGTGCTTCGAAAGCTGCTCGTTGATCGTCTCTTGAACCGTGCTCATGGGGGGCTCCCGGAAATTGCGCCAAACCGCGATTTTACCCCGGTCCGGCGGCGACGGCGGCTACCACTGTCGATGTCGAAGGGGCGAGCGTCGGCTGCCTATTCCTTGACCGCCCCGGTCAGGCCGGACACGTAGTACTCGACGAAGAACGAGTAAAGCACCGCCACGGGCAGCGAGCCCAGCAGCGCGCCGGCCATCAGCGAGCCCCAGTGATAGACGTCGCCTTCGACCAGTTCGGTGATCACCCCGACCGGCACCGTCTTCACCTCGGACGACGAAATGAACGTCAGCGCGTAGATGAATTCATTCCACGACAGCGTGAACGCGAAGATGCCTGCCGAGATGAGGCCCGGCACCGCCAGCGGCAGGATGATCTTGACCAGGATCTGCAGCCGCGACGCCCCGTCGATCAGCGCGCATTCCTCCAGTTCCTGCGGAATGGACTTGAAGTACCCCATCAACAGCCATGTGCAGAACGGGATCAGGAAGGTGGGATAGGTGAGGATCAGCGCCAACCGGGTGTCGACGAGCTGCAGCTTGTAGACGATGGCCGCCAGCGGGATGAACAGGATCGACGGCGGCACGAGGTACGCCAGGAAGATGCTCATGCCCACATAGCGCGAGCCCTTGAAGCGCAGGCGCTCGATGGCGTAGGCGGCCAGCACGCTGGCGAACAGCGAGAGCGCGGTCGCCACCACGGAGACCAGGATGGTGTTCCACAGCCAGTCGGGATACGCGGTGTCGAACAGCAATTTCTTCACGTGGGCCAGCGTGGGATTCTTCACCCAGAACGGATTGCCCTCGCGCGACAACAGCTCCTCGTTCGGCTTGAAGGTGGTGATGATCATCCAGTAGAACGGAAACAGCAGGACGAACAGGAACACGCACAACGGCGCATAGATCGTGACCACGCGCCGCGGCAGCGACACCAGGTAGTTCATGCCCTGCGAGTCGGCGCTGTCCGGCGGTGGCGCCGCGGTCGCGTTGTTGCTCATTTATCCGCCCCGCCTTGCTGCCAGGCGCGCCGCTGCAATCCAAAATACGAGAACATGATCGCGGCAAGCAGGAACGGCACCATGGCCGTGGCGATGGCCGCGCCTTCGCCCAGGCTGCCGCCCGATATCGCGCGCTGGAACGACAGCGTGGCCATCAGGTGGGTCGAGTTGAGCGGTCCTCCGCGCGTGAGCACGTAGATGAGCTGGAAATCGGTGAACGTGAACAGCACCGAGAATGTCATCACCACGGCGATGATCGGTGTCAACAGCGGCAGCGTGACAAAGCGGAACTGCTGCCAGTCGGACGCGCCATCGAGGCTCGCGGCCTCGTAGTACGACGGCGAAATCGTCTGCAATCCCGCCAGCAGGCAGATCGCCACAAACGGAACGCCGCGCCAGATGTTGGCGGCAATGGTCGCGAAACGGGCGTGCCAAGGCTGGCCGAGGAAGTCGATGTACTGATCGATGACGCCCATCTTGACCAGCGTCCAGCTGATGATCGAGAACTGCGAATCGTAGATCCACCAGAACGCGATGGCCGACAACGCGGTGGGCACGATGAATGGCAGCAGGATCACCGCCCGCAGCGCAGCCTTGCACGGCAGGTGCTTGTTGAGCAGCAGCGCGAGCCACAGGCCCAGCACGAACTTCACGATGCTGGCAACAGTCGTATAGAACAGCGTGTTGAACAGCGCGAGGCGCGTGACGGCATCGCCCCACAGGTATACGTAGTTCTCGAGGCCCACCCACTGCCCCGGGCGACCGATCTTGGCGTCGGTGAAGCCAAGCCAGGTGCCAAGGCCGAGCGGATAGGTAAGGAACACCAGCAACAGCACCGCGGCCGGCAACAGGAACACGGCACCGAGCACATGCCGGTTGTCGAGTGCGCGTGAAAGCGAAGAGGTGTGGGCAGCCATCGATGCAGAACTTAAATGGACAACGTCAGGTCCCAGAAAAATGCCGCCAATAGCCGGAGAAGTGGGAGTTAAGCGGCGTCGAGCGCTTCACCCGACGCCGCTTCAACGAGCACAGATATTGCGCCGGCGCGGCACAGTCGCGCGAAGCGCGACCATGCCACGACGACGTAATATCAAACCTTGTAATAGCGCTCCGCCCGCTTCTGCGCCCGTTCGGCCGCTTCCTTGGGCGTCTTGGACCCCGACGCCGCCTCCGCCACCATGTTCGGGATGATGAAGTCGGCGACGCTCGCCGCCGACGCGTAGCCCATCGTGCCCGCGTAGCCGCCGGGCGTCCCGTTCTTGAAGCAGTCGCGATACGGTATTTTCTTGGGGTCGGCCGTCCAGAACGCGCTCTTCTCATACGCGGCCAGCGGATGGCAGACGTAGCCGATCGAGGCTTCCTGCCACGGCACGTATTGCTCCTTTTCCATCATGAAGCGCAGGTATTCCTTCGCCGCATTCGGATACTTGCTGTACTTGAAGATCATCATCGGGAACACGAGGTTCAGCTCGCGCGACTTGCCGTCCACCCCCACCGGGAAGTACGCGTGCTGGATGTCGTTGGCCATTGCCTGCATCTTCGGGTCCTGCGAGGTCTTCGCGGCGTAGTAGACCGAGATGCCGTTGGCGGTCAGGAAGAGCTGGCCGTCGAGGAACGCCTTGTTGTTGTTGGGATCGAGCCAGGACAGCGTGCCGGGGACGAACGTCTCGTACAGCTGCTTCGAGTACTCGAGCGCGGCGACGGTTTCCGGGCTGTTGATGACGACGTTGTTCTTGGCATCGACGAGCTTGCCGCCGTGCGACCACACCAGCCAGTGCGTCCAGCTCGAGTCGCCAGTTGCATTGCCCAGCGCGAAGCCCGAGGGCGTGCCCTTGGCCTTCAGCGCCTGGCAGAGCTTGAGGAAGCCGGCCAAGTCCTTCGGGACGGTGTCGAAGCCGGCCGCCTTCACCGCGCTCTCGCGGTAGACGATTGCGTTGCCGGCGGCACCCATCATGATCGCCACCCACTTCTTGTCGTGCATGCCATAGTCCCGGGCAAGGGGATACCACCCGCCGTACTTGTTGCCGAGGTAGTTGGCAAGGTCGGAGACATCGACCAGCTTGTCTGGATACTGATGCGCGTCCTCCATCGTGCTGATGATGATGTCCGGGCCACTGCCCACGTTGGCCGCCACTGCCGCCTTGGGCCGCACGTCTTCCCATCCTTCGGCATCCACGCGCACCGGGATGCCCGTCATCTCGGTGAACTTCTTGGTGTTGGCGGCCCACACATCCTCGTCACCCTGCACGAAGCGCTTCCAGCGCAGCACGCGCAAGGTCGCGCCCTTCTCCGGCGTGACCTTGTATTGCTGTGCAAACGCATCCGCCGGGAACAGCGCGGAACCGGTACCCAGGGCGCTGCCCACCGCGACGGCGCCGGTGGCTTTCAGGAAATCACGACGATTGCTATCGCTCATTGCATCTCCTCCTTCAGTTGTTGTTCGAGGCTGCTGCGGTGCGACGTCATACGGCAAGGCGGACGCCGCTGCCGGCGTCAAACAAGTGTGCCCGTGGAAGGTCGGGGGTGAGCGCGATGCGTTCACCGGGCCGACATTCGACCCGGTCGCGCACCATGGCGGTCACTTCCTGACCATTGAAACGGCAGTACAGCTGCGTGTCGGCACCGGTTGGCTCGACCACCACGACTTCAACCGGCAACCCGCCGGCACCAGTCAGCGCGCAGTGCTCGGGACGGATGCCGTAGAGCACCGGCTGCCCGTCATCGGCGCGGGCGTTGGTGGGCAACGGCAACGACGCGCCGTCGGCAAAATCGACGTGCGCCTTGCCTCCGGCTAACCGTGCGGTCCCGGGAATCATGTTCATCGCCGGTGAGCCGATGAAGCCCGCCACAAAGGTGTTGACCGGATAGTCGTAGAGCAGCAACGGATCGCCCGTCTGCTCGACGATGCCATCCTTCATCACGACGATGCGATCGGCCATCGTCATCGCCTCGATCTGGTCGTGCGTGACATAGATCGACGTGGTCTTGAGGCGCTGGTGCAGCTCGCGGATCTCGGTGCGCATCTGCACCCGCAGCTTGGCATCGAGGTTGGACAGCGGCTCGTCGAACAGGAAGACCTGCGGGTCACGGACGATCGCGCGACCCATCGCCACCCGCTGCCGCTGGCCGCCGGAGAGCTGCCGCGGATAGCGATCGAGATAGGGCGCCAGGCTCAGGATGTCCGCCGCCTTTTTCACATGGGCATCGATATCCGCCTGCGACATCTTGGCGAGCTTGAGCGCAAAGGACATGTTGTCGCGCACGGTCATGTGCGGATAGAGCGCGTAATTCTGGAACACCATCGCGATGTCGCGCTCCTTTGGCGCCACGCGGTTCACCACGCGGCCGCCGATGGCGACCTCGCCGTGGGTGATTTCCTCCAGCCCGGCAATCATCCGCAGCAGCGTGGATTTGCCGCAGCCGGACGGCCCGACCAGCACGCAAAACTCGCCGTCGGCGATCGTGATGTCGACGCCGCGAATCACGTGCGTCGTGCCGAACCACTTCTGGACGCCGGTGACGGTCACCGCGGCCATAGGCGCTCCCCCTTGCCCTCGTTTGTTGGTCGCCGCGCGGCGGGCTGTTGTCGCGCGGTGCATGCAGCCGCTCTTCGGCGGCCGTTTTGAAGCGTCAGGGCAACCGTGTTCCGCGGCTGACCACGTAGTCGGGCTTGCCGGTATTCAACCACGAGACAATGTTCTGTGCCGCCTTGCGCCGCAATTCTATTTCCGATTCGACCGAGTAGAACGCCGAATGCGGCGTCAGGATCACGCGCGGATCGCGCAGCAGCGCCGAGTCGCGCGGCACCGGTTCGTCGGGTAGCACGTCAAGGCCCACGCCGGCGAACACGCCGGCTTCGAGCGCCGCAAGCAGGTCGGGCAGCGCCACCACGGCGCCCCGGGCCGTATTGACGAGGTAGCTGCCGCGCTTCAGGGCGCCGAAGAACTTCGCATCGATCAGGCCGCGGGTCTCGCGGTTGAGCGGCGTGTGCAGCGTGACCACATCGGCCTGGCGGGCAAGGTCGCCCAGCGTGGCCGCGCGCTCCACATAGGCCGGGAAATCGCCGTCGATGATGTGCGGGTCATAGGCGACGACGCGCTTGAACACGTTGCGCGAAATGTGCGCCATCCGCTTGCCGATGCGGCCCAGCCCGACGATGCCGAGCGTGAGGGACCCGGCACGCGGCAGCGTGCCCGACGACAGGAAGTGCCATTGGCCGGCGCGGACATCGCGGTCGTAGGCGACGATGTTGCGCAGCATGGCGAGCGCCAGCGCCAGTGCATGCGTCGACACTTCGCCGACGCCGTAATCAGGCGAGTTGCCGACCCACACGCCGGCCTGTTCGCAGGCATCGGTGTCGATCGTGTCGAAGCCGGCGCCGATGCGGCTGATCAGTCCCACTTCCGGCAGGCCGGCCAGCACCTTGGCGGTGATCGGCGCGTATTGCAGCAGGACGGCGGTACAGCCGCGGCCGTGCTGGATCACGTCGTCCTCGGTCTTGCACTGCGCAACGACGAGGTCGAGGCCCGCGCGCGTGAAGAGCTCGCGCTCGAGGTCAATGTCGGGATAGTCGTTGTCGGCGTAGAGGATTTTCGGCATGGCGCGCTTGAAGGATACGTTGGTCGGGACAGGCGGCAAGGGTATGCGCCGCGCCCGGGGCGGGTCAAGCCACGCGGACTATAATCGCCCCGCCTGAACCGCCCAACCCGACATCGCAGGTGCCCACCTTGAACCCGCTCTTTCCGACCACGATCGCCGGCAGCCTGCCCAAGCCCGCCTGGCTCGCCGAGCCCACGCAGTTGTGGGCCCCATGGAAGCTCGAGGGCGACTTGCTGGCTTCCGCCAAGCGCGACGCGGTGCGCCTCGCCCTGTATGACCAGGAGCATGCGGGCATCGACATCGTCACCGACGGCGAGCAGACGCGCCGGCACTTCGTGACCACGTTCCTGGAGGGCCTGGAGGGCGTCGATTTCGCCAACCGCAAGACGGTGCGCATCCGCAACCGGTATGACGCGGATGTGCCGATGGTCGTGGGGCCGGTCGCCCGCAAGCATGCGATCTATGTCGACGACGCCCGCTTCCTGAAGAACGAGACCACGCGCAAGGTGAAGTACACGCTGCCCGGTCCGATGACGATGGTGGACACGCTCTACGACGGCCATTACAAGAGCCGCGAAAAGCTCGCGATGGCCTTTGCGACGATCCTGAACGAGGAAGCCCGGGCCATCGCCGCCACCGGCGTGGACGTGATCCAGTTCGACGAGCCCGCGTTCAACGTCTACTTCGACGAGGTTCGCGCGTGGGGTGTGGCGGCCCTGGAGCGCGCAGCCGAAGGCCTGCCCTGCACCACCACAGTGCATATCTGCTATGGCTACGGCATCAAGGCCAACGACGACTGGAAAAAGACGCTGGGATCACAGTGGCGGCAGTACGAGGAGACCTTCCCGCTGCTCGCGGCCTCCAGCATCGACCAGGTCTCCCTTGAGTGCGCCAGCTCCCACGTCCCGCTGGAATTGATCGCGCTGCTGCCCGGCAAGGACATTCTGCTTGGCGCCATCGACGTCGCCAGCGACCGGGTCGAGACCCCGGCCGAGGTCGCCGCCACGATCCGGGCGGCCCAGGCCTTCGTCCCGGCGGCGCGGATCTTCCCGTGCACCAATTGCGGGATGGTGCCGCTGTCCCGCGATGTGGCCCGCGGCAAGCTGCAGGCGCTGGCGGCCGGCGCGGCACTGGCAAGGGCGGAGCACGGGGCCTGAAGGACAAGGGGGGCTGCGCGAGGCTGAAGCCTCGCCTACACGGTACCGGTACTCGGTAGGCGAGGCTTGTATCTTGATCCTGGACCGGTGCGGTAGAGTTTAAGGCGTCTGCGAGAGCCGGACTTGCCCGTGCAGCATGTTTGAGGCTGGGGTATCCAATAGCCCGCGCTGAAGTGAATTGCGCACGGGGCCGCACCGGTCTTCGCACAACCCGAACGGTTACCAGCGCCGTCGCGAGATGAGCGCGTAAGCACAAGCATGGGGGACGAAGATCATGGCGACAGCAGACGTGGTGGTGGGTATTGATGTAGCGAAAGAGCAGTTGGAGGTGATGGTGCTGGGGGTGGCATGGACCTCAGCCCAGTTCGACAATGATGTGGAAGGGCATTCGGCTCTGGCCGCGGCCTTGGCGCCGTTGGGTGTGCAGTTGGTGGTGCTGGAGGCCAGTGGGGGCTACGAGACAGTGGTGGCGTGCGCGTTGCAAGCCGCTGGGCTGTCGGTAGCGGTGATCAACGCCCGACAGGCACGGGACTTTGCCAAGTCTCTGGGGCGGTTGGCCAAGACCGACCGCATTGATGCCCGGACCCTGGCGGACTGGGCGGCGGTGTTGCTGCGACAGCCGGATGCGGCGCGCTACATCCGGCCCCTTCCGGTAGAGGAGCAGGAGCATTTGGCGGCGCTGGTGACCCGGCGGCGGCAGTTGGTGGCGATGCTCCACTCGGAACGGCTGCGCCTGGGGCTGACGCGGCCGCCGATTCGCACCAGCGTCGAGATCATGATCACGACCATCAAGGCGCAGATCGACAACGTGGAAGCACAGATGGAGCGGCACATCGAGACCCACCATGCCGCTGCAGCCAAGTTGCTGCGCTCGATGACGGGCATGGGGTTCGTGTCCACTGCCACCCTGATCGCGGACCTGCCCGAACTGGGCCGGCTGACGCGGCGGCAGATCAGTGCCTTGGTAGGCGTTGCCCCTTACGCCAAGGACTCGGGCCGCATGCGCGGACTCCGCCGCATCGCGGGCGGCCGCTTTGAAGTGCGCCGCTTGCTCTATATGGTGGCGTTGGTAGCAGTGCAACACAACCCGGTCTTGAAAGCCTTCTATGCGCGGCTACTGGCCGGCGGCAAAAAGAAGAAAGTGGCCCTGGTGGCTTGCATTCGCAAGGTGGTCACCATTCTCAACGCCATGGTGCGCGACCAAAAACCTTTCGCTTTGGAGGCCACCGCCGCTTGACATTCAAGACGGTTACTTCAGCCTCGCGAGGCGCTGCGCGAGGCGCTGCGCGAGGCTGAAGCCTCGCCTACATCCTCATTCCCACCCAATTTGCCAGTTGGCACGGAATCAGGCATAATCAACGGTTATCCGCGATGACCTTCTCTATGGAGCGGGCCAAAGGCGGCATCTGGGACGGCGCGTCCACGAGCATCAACACCGCGGGCAAGCGAGTCCGGCAAACGAGAGGAAACACCATGAAAGACGCCATTCACCCCAAATACGCCGACGTGCAGGTCACCTGCTCCTGCGGCACGGTCTTCACCACGCGATCCACCGCCGGCAAGGCGCTGCAGATCGAAGTGTGCGCGTCATGCCACCCGTTCTACACCGGCAAGCAGAAGGTGATGGATACGGCGGGCCGCATCGACAAGTTCCGTCAGCGCTACGGCACCAAGACCGGGTCGTCGACCCCGGCCTGATGACCCTGCGCCGCGCAAGGATCAAGGCAGCTTCGGCTGCCTTTTTCTTTCGTCCCGCGTAAAGTCGCGAGCTTCACCGTACCGTTCCCCGCATGCGCAACTCGCCCCCTCCCTCGACCGCGGACCAGGATCTCGACGCCCTGAGCCCGTCCGGTCCCCATCGCGCCCTGAAGCAATTCGGGCTCGTGCTGCTTTGCGCAGCGTGGGTGGCGTTCGGGCTCGCGGGGCACGACCCATGGAAAACGGAGGACGCGGTGTCGATCGGCATCGCGGCGGAGATGGCCGCCCGTGGCGATGCCATCGTCCCGACGCTGGCGGGCGAGCCCTATCTCGGTACCCCGCCGCTCACGTGGGTCGGTGGGGCGCTGGCGATCCGTGCCTTCTCGCCGCCCTTGCAGCCCCACAATGCGGCGCGCCTGATCGCCGGCGTCGCGCTGGCGCTGGTGCTGCTGGCCACGGCATTGGCCAGCCGCGAACTGAACGGACGCGCTTTCCGCTGGCTGCCGGTACTGATCCTGGTGGGCAGCATCGGATTCTGGGATCGCGCCCACGTCGTGTCGCCCGAGTTGTTCCTCACCGCCGGCGTGGCCGTCGGCCTTTGGGGCTTTGCGGCCGGGCTGCGCGCGCCGGTCGCCGGCGGCATCCTGCTGGGCCTCGGCATCGGCATCGCCTTTCTCGGCCGCGGACTGCTGGGGCCGGTGTGGCTCTCAGTTACTGCGCTGCTGCTGCCGGCCTGCGGCGTCGCATGGCGCGGCCGCAGTTACGCCGTGTTCGTTGCCATGACCGCGATCACGGCGCTCGTCGTTGCGTTGCCCTGGGTCTTTGCACTGCATGCACGCGATCCGGTCCTGTTCCAGCAGTGGTGGGATGGCGAATCGCTGGGCCGATACGTCGCCGGCTTCGACGGCGGCGCGGCCGATCCGCTGTACTACCTGCGCAACCTCCTCTGGTTCGCGTTTCCCGCATTGCCGCTCGTCGCGTGGATGCTGTGGCTGCGGCTGCGCAACTTCAACGGCGGCGTCGGGAACCCCGGCGTCATCGTGCCGGGCGTGCTGGCATTGGTCATCCTGGCGAGCCTAATGGTGCTGCCAGTGCCAAGGCTGCACTACGCATTGCCGCTGCTCGTCCCGCTGGCCGTGCTGGCGGCGCTTGAAGTCGATTCGCTGAAACGCGGGTTATCCGGCGCACTCGACTGGTTCGGCATCCTGACCTTCGGCCTCGTGGCGCTGCTGTTCTGGGGCCTGTGGCTCGACTCGTATGTGCACGGGATGTCGCCCGCCGTGGCGCGGCTGTTTCGCGATACCGAGATCGGCTTCCAACCGTCGTTCCACCTCGGCACGATGCTGGCGGCCATCAGTCTTACCGTGCTGTGGGTGATGCTGGTGCGGCCGGCCCGCCGCTCGAATCGCCGCACCATGCTCAACTGGGCCGCCGGGGTGACCCTGGTGTGGGGACTCGCCAGCACCATCTGGCTGCCGTACCTGGATTCTCGCCGCAGCTACCGCTGGGCAGCCGAGAGTCTCGCCAAGGCACTGCCTGCCGCCGGATGCGTCGCCAGCCGCAACCTGGGCGAACCGCAACGGGCGGTGTTCCACTACTTCGCCGGCATCAAGACGGTGCGCGAGGAAGTGACGCCGCAGCACCAATGTCCGGCCCTGCTGGTGCAGTACGGCCGCCTTGACGGCGCGCCCGCCGCCCCGCCAGGATGGACGGCGAAATGGAGCGGCGGCCGCCGCGGCGACGACACCGAACGATTTGTGCTTTACGCAAGGACACCGCAGTGAAATTCATCGACGAAGCACTCATCGAAGTCCTGGCTGGTGACGGCGGCAATGGCTCGGCCTCGTTTCGCCGCGAGAAATACATTCCGCGCGGTGGCCCCGATGGCGGTGACGGCGGCAAGGGCGGCAGCATCTATGCGGTGGCCGATCGCAACATCAACACGCTGATCGACTATCGCTATGCGCGCATCCATCGCGCCAAGCGCGGCGAAAACGGTCGCGGCGCGGACCAGTATGGCAAGAGCTCGGACGACGTGATCCTGCGCGTGCCGGTAGGCACCGTGATCCAGGATGCCGACACCAGCGAGAAGATCGCCGACCTGGCCGCGGACGGCGCCCGCGCGCTGCTGGCCGCGGGCGGCAAGGGGGGGCTGGGCAACCTGCATTTCAAGTCCAGCGTCAATCGCGCGCCCAAGCAGTTCACCAAGGGTGACGAGGGCGAGCAGCGCAAGCTGAAGCTCGAGCTGAAGGTGCTGGCCGACGTCGGCTTGCTGGGCATGCCCAACGCGGGCAAGTCCACGCTGATCCGCGCAATTTCGGCTGCGCGGCCCAAGGTGGCGGACTACCCGTTCACCACGCTGGCGCCCAATCTCGGCGTCGTGCGCACCAGCGAGAACAAGAGCTTCGTCGTAGCGGACATCCCCGGATTGATCGAGGGCGCAGCCGACGGCGCGGGCCTCGGCCATCGCTTCCTGCGCCATCTGGTGCGCACGCGCCTCTTGCTGCATCTGGTCGACCTGGCGCCGCTTGACGGCACTTCCGACCCCGTGCACGATGCGCGCGCGATCGTGAAGGAGTTGCAACGCTACGACGAGGCGCTCTACGACAAGCCGCGCTGGCTGGTGCTGAACAAGCTCGATCTCATCCCCGAGGACGAGCGCGAAGCGCGCGTGAAGGCATTCATCAAGTCGTATCGCTGGAAGGGCCCGGTGTTTGCCATCGCCGCGATCAGCGGCGACGGCTGCCGCCCGCTCACTTTCGCGATCCAGGAATGGCTCGACGCGCGGCCCGCGTATGCGATGGCCGCGCCAGCCGACGCGGATGTGCCTGCGGCTTCGGAGCACATCGTCGTGAAGCCCGCGCCGGTACGCGCTCGTCGTGCGCGCAAGACCACCGAGTCCGACACCGAATGAGCGCAGCGGGCTCCTTCAGCGGCAGGTTTCCCGAGGCGCTGCGCAAAGGTAGCAGCGCATGACCACGCTCGTCGCCAACGCCAGGCGGCTGGTCGTCAAGGTCGGCTCGAGCCTCGTCACCAACGACGGGCGCGGCCTCGATCACGACGCCGTGGCGCACTGGGCCGAGGAGATCGCGGCGCTCAAGGTGGCTGGCCGCGAAGTGGTGCTGGTGTCGTCCGGCGCCATCGCCGAAGGCATCAGGCGCCTGGGCTGGACGACGCGCCCGAAGGCGATCCACGAATTGCAGGCCGCCGCGGCCGTCGGCCAGATGGGCCTGATCCAGGCCTATGAAACGGCGTTCGCCAAGTTCGGATTGCAAACCGCCCAGATCCTGCTGACGCACGAGGACCTGGCCGACCGCCGCCGGTATCTCAATGCGCGCACCACGCTGCGGACGCTGCTGGCGCTGTCGGTGATCCCGATCATCAACGAAAACGACACGGTGACCACCGACGAGATCCGCGTCGGCGACAACGACACACTGGGCGCGCTCGTCGCCAACCTGATCGAAGCCGACGTACTGATCCTGTTGACCGACCAGCAGGGCCTCTACACCGCGGATCCGCGCAAGGATCCCGCCGCCAGCTTCGTGCACGAGGCCCGCGCAGGCGATCCGGCGCTGGAAGCCATGGCCGGCGGCGCCGGCAGCTCAATGGCACGCGGCGGCATGCTGACCAAGATCCTGGCGGCCAAACGCGCCGCGCGGTCGGGCGCATCGACCATCATCGCCTCCGGGCGCGAGGAAAACGTGCTGACGCGACTCGCCGCCGGGCATGCGCTGGGCACGGCACTGATCGCGCCGGCGCAATCCCTGGCCGCGCGCAAGCAGTGGCTGGCGGATCATGTCCAGCTCGCCGGCAAGCTGCAGCTCGACGCCGGCGCGGTGCGCGCGCTGGTCAGCGAAGGCAAGAGCCTGCTGCCGATCGGCGTCGTGGCGGTGGAAGGCACCTTCGAGCGCGGCGAAGTGGTAGGCGTCTACGCGCCCGGCGGCACCGAGATCGCGCGCGGACTCATCAACTACGGCGCGCAGGATACAAGCCGCATCCTGCGCCGGCCGTCCGCGGAGATCGAGTCGATCCTGGGCTATGTGGACGAGGCCGAACTGATCCATCGCGACAACATGGTCCTGCTGGGTTGACGGCCGGACCTGAGGCACCGATGAGAGGCTGCGGCGGCGGCCTGCCGTGGCAGGTATCATCGTGGAATCGCGTCCCTCCACTCGTTGCCTGCCCATGACCACCCGCTACACACTGTCCGCCTGCATCATTCTCGTGGCCGTTGGGGCCCTGCCGGCGCTAGCGGTCGCGGCCCCGATCCAGCCCGGCCTGTGGGAACTCGCGATGACCGTTACCGCCGATGGCAAGGTCGATACGGTGCCGGCCGGACGTGCATGCCTGACGCCACAGGACATCGAGCACCCGACCAGGGCCCTCCCGCGGCCGGGAGGCGCATGCACGCTGTCCAATGTGCAGCGCACGGCGGACCGCGCGACCTACGATCTGACCTGTGCCGAGAATCAGGTCAACAGCCGCGGGCGCGCCGACATCACGCTCGGCGGCGACCGCTACGATGGCAAGGTCGAGATGATGCTGATCGGCAAGAGCGGCGGCGGCATGCCGGTGGCCATGGCGATCAGTGCCAGGCGCGTGGGCGACTGCCCGCCCTGAGGACCAGGCCCGGCCTGGGGCCGGACGACTGCTCAGGCGCCGTCGAGCGATGGCGTGGATAAAGGATCGGCGTAGGACTGCGGCATCTCCGGATGCTGCGCGCCGAAGAGCCGCTCCCGTCGCGTCTGCGACTTGGCATGCAGGAACCGCTCGAGTTCGAGCAACGCCCGCCGATAGGATTCGCGCTTGAACTCGATCACGGATTCCAGCGGGATCCAGTACTCGTGCCAACGCCAGGCGTCGAACTCCGGGTGGTCGGAGGCGCGCAGACGCACGTCGTTGTCGCGTCCGGTCAGACGCAACAGATACCAGATCTGCTTCTGGCCGCGGTAGCTGCCGCGCCATTCGCGCTTGATCCAGTGCTGCGGAACATCGTACCTAAGCCATTCGCGCGTACGACCAAGAACCTTGACGTGCCGGCCTTCGAGTCCGACTTCCTCGTGCAACTCCCGGTACATCGCCTGTTCAGGCGTTTCACCGGCGTTGATGCCACCTTGTGGAAATTGCCACGAGTGTTCGCGGATCCTTTTGCCCCAAAAAACCTGGTTCCTGCCGTTGACGATGACGATGGCGACGTTCGGCCTATAGCCGTCACGGTCCAGCATCGAAGACACCCTGATGCAATGAAGTTGGATCGATTGTTGCACAGGAGCCCGGACGCTGCCAAGCAGGAGCTCGTTACGCCCCCGCCGGCAGGATGCGACCGACGCAACGGCCAAAGCCCACGCGATAACCCTGGCCCTGGCACCAGCCCCGCAGCGTGACCTCGTCGCCGTCCTCGAGAAAGCTGCGGGTGCCGCCCTCCACCGCTATCGGGGTCTTGCCGTTCCAAGTGATCTCGAGCAGGCTGCCGCGCGAATCCTCGGTGGCGCCGCTGATCGTGCCCGAGCCCATGAGGTCACCCACGCGCGTGTTG